>JAGBAZ010000007.1 GCA_018110905.1 Oscillospiraceae bacterium | reverse complement strand
TATTGTATATAATATTTTTGACCGAAACAATGTAGCCAAAAACAAAGTTTGAAGGTAAAATTGCATTTCAATTTGTGAGCGCTCACAAAACGGAGGTGTTCTTTTTGGAAATACATAAGATACTCGAAAAACTAAGTTCCTTTTCACCGAAAGCGGTTGCGGAAGTCAAGGAGCCGACTTATATCCAGACCCATAAGATGATAAAACCAGGTCAGCCGAGCTTTTTTCCCGCATGTCTTTACGTTGGTTATGTTTCCGAACTTCCTCCCGCTCTTGAAGATAAAGGCAAGGCAAACCTTATCTGCATTGACGATGCACCAATTCCTTCCGGTTTTACCGAAAGCGGGGATATAAACCTTTATCTTATTCCGAAAGGCACAAACCAGTTCGACGTTCTGAATAAAATTGCGGATATCATGATAGATGAAGCAACGGTAACTTCCGCAATGCGCCGTATTCTTGACGTTCTCTATGCCGGAAGCGGTCTTCAAGCGCTTGTTGACGTTGCTTCGGAAGTTTTTGAAAACCCGATTTTTATAAACGACAGCGCATATAAAATCATCGCCATGTCCCATAAGACACAGTTCAAAAACGAAACACTTGAAGAAGAAAAAAGCCTTGGCTACGTTCATGTTTCAAATATCGAGGGAATGAAACGCGACGGACTTTTGAGTGAATTCCTTGGCAAAAGCGATAAAATCATAACCAGCAAACGTAGGGATAAAAACGAAACCTGGCTTTTTAAAAACGTTCTTCTTCACGGGATTTTTATTGCCGCTATTGCTATTGTTGATAACAACCGCCCCTTCCGGGAGCTGGATTACGAACTTCTGGAACGTTTTTCAAAAATCGTAGCAGTCGAAATGGAAAAGAACGATTTTTATAAGGATAACAGAGGGGTTATGTATAATTATTTCCTCAGTGACCTTATAAGCGGAAAAATACAGAACCAGAAAAGTATTGTTCAGCGCGCCAATATCCTCAACTGGAAAATGTACGAATGGTTCAAGATAATCGTGATCGTTGATGGAAAGAAGGAGTTTTCCGAAAGCAGAATGCAGTCCATTGCGGATAATATCCGCAGAGCGATTCCGGATTGCCGCTGGACCATTTATCAGAAAAACCTTATTGTTTTTATAAGCAGACCGAAAAAGGATATCGCTTCCACAAACGAAACCGAAACCTTTAAAATTTTCCTTAAAAACAACGATATTTATGCCGGGGTAAGCTCCTCTTTCAACAATCTCATGGAGGCTTCAAGGTATTACAAACAGGCGGTTCGCGCCGTTGATGTTGGCGTTTTTTCCAATAAAAGCGAAAATCTTTTCTTCTATCCGGATGTTTCGCCCTATTACGCAGCATCGCTTATCTTGAAGCGTTCCGAACCGAGGGATTTCTGTCCGGACGAAATCGAAGTGATTCAGCAGTATGATTTGGACAACAATTCGGAACTTTTGCTAACCCTT
Organism: Oscillospiraceae bacterium; assembly: GCA_018110905.1. GTDB lineage: Bacteria > Bacillota > Clostridia > Oscillospirales > Ruminococcaceae > UMGS1668. Next base: position 31,479 of record JAGBAZ010000007.1, on the reverse strand, counting down.
GAAAAATATCTCTATTACGTTGACGACCCGGTTTCTGCTGCAAAAAGTCTTAACATCCACCGTAACACACTTTTGTACAGGATAAACAAGATAAAAGAGCTGACGGGGCTTGATCTTTCGAACGGCGACGAAAGGTTCAAGGTTCAGCTTTATTTTAAACTTTCGCATTATCATAAAAATACAAATTAAATACAACAAAAGAGGTCACATCTAAAATACAGGTGTGTCCTCTTTCTGTTCTGTGCTCAAAATGAGCACGGGCCTTCTTTTTTGGTGCTCAAACTTCGACACCCTTCCCGAATATTCACGGTGGAAGTGCCGTTTTTCGTCGATATGTACAGTCAAATGCCGCTGCGGCTGGCAAAATCCAACATTGAAAAACAGTATTTTTGCCAGTTTTTCAATGTTGTCTGTGAAGGGTCGCCTTCGCGAATCCTCATGGTTCTTCGGATTTCTTTCGGAATGACAACACGACCAAGGTCATCAATGCGCCGCACAATTCCCGTTGCTTTCATATTTTAAAAACCTCCTGTTAAATCTTGCTTTTACTTCCATATTATTTGCAGGAGGAATTCCTGTATTCAAGGATTTAAAGAAATATATCCGGATGTAAAAAAATCCCTCCGGGAAGGAGGGATTTTTTTGCTGTTTGTTAACCTTTGTTTTCTGCGAGTTTAACAGTTACAGTAAAAGTAAGGTCATTCATTCTTGTTGCGGAATAGCGGTAAAGAGTAATTTCAACTTCATCGCCGGGGGAATGTTCCGCAAGAAGGCTTTGAAGGTCTTCCATTTTTGTAATATCTTCGCCGTCAAAAGCAATTATGATATCGCCGACTTTTGCGTCGGTTCCGAAAAGGCAGCTGTCATTTTCGATAGTGATTATCTGAACGCCTTCGGGAACGTCATAATATTTTGCAGTTACGGAATCGATGGTGGTTCCGGTAATTCCGAGTTTTGCTCTTCCGGAAACATATCCGTTTGTAATGATCTCTTCGATTATGGGTTTTGCGGTTTCGGTGGGGATTGCAAAGCCGATGCCTTCATAATCGGTGGAAATAATTTTGGAACTTGTGATTCCGATTACCTGGCCGTATTCGTTGATAAGTGCGCCGCCGGAGTTGCCGGGGTTGATGGCGGCACTGGTCTGAAGAACGGTCATGGAATAAACGCTGTCATCGGTGGTGATAACGCGGTTAAGACCGCTTATCATGCCGTCGGTAAAGCTGGACTGAAGGCTTAAACCGCCGGGGTTGCCGAGAGCATATACGGTTTCACCGATTTCAACCTGGGAAGAATCGCCGAATTCGGCTTCGACAAGGTTCGTTTCGTCAATTTTGAGTACGGCGATATCGGTCTGGGTGTCCGCACCGATGATTTTTGCTTCGTATTCTTCTTCGTTATAAAGAACAACTTTTACGGTTTCAGCTCCGTCGATAACATGAGCATTGGTAACAATATAACCGTCATCGCTGAGAATGATTCCGGAACCGGAACCGGCGGGTTCAAAGGAATAGCTGTACTGGTACTGAACGATTCCCACAACGGAAGGACTGGTCATTTTATAAACTTCGGTTGCGGAAAGTTTGCCGTCGGTGGAAACGGTGTTTTCTTTCGGAATATCATGAAGATTTATGTCCGGAGTTTCGGGAAGAATGCTGTTTTCGGGTTCTTCGTTGTTAAAATGCGGCGTTTCAACAACCGGGTTGTTGGTTCTGTTTTCTCCGGAAATCCAGCGGTAAATTTCCACAGAAGAAAGGGAAATTATGCAAACTGCAAAAATTGCTCCGATTATTCCAAGGAAAACTTTAAAACCTTTTCGGGAAGATTTTTTCTCCTTGGGGCGGGAAGAACTGTCCGCGCTTTCATATTTATTGAAATCCCATTGATAGTTTCCGTTTGTGCTGTAATAATTGGTCTGCTGGGGACCGCCATAGTAACCGTATTGGGTGCCGTATTCTCTTCTTGGCGGCTGCTGTTCCGTTTTTTGCTGCTGACCGGGATTCCACTGGGCATTGTTTGCGTCGGAACTTCCGTCCCAGGAAACATATTGATTTGTGTTTGCGGAATAAGTCCAGCCGGAAGGAGCGTTTGTGTTGCGTTCGGCAGTTTCTTCCGTTTTAGAGGACTCGCTTACTTCCTCTGCAGAATTTTCGTTTATTTCGTTTTTTTCAAATTCATCCATATTGAAATACCTTTCTTGGGGTCTTAAATTTCTTACAGATTATATTGTAACCGCAAAATGTTAAATAAAAATAAACATCGCTTGAATAATTTAAATATTTTTGACGAAATTTATGTTTCCGTTTTTTCGGATTCTTCCGGAATGCGGCGTTTGCTTCGTTCCTTAAGAATTTTCGGATCCGTTGCTGGGATCGAAAAGGTGAATTCGGTATATTCGCCCTCAACGCTTTTTACCAGAAGGTCGCCTTTGTGCTGGTTGACTATGGTCTGAACGATATAAAGACCAAGGCCGACTCCGGTTTTGTCAAGGCTTCTGGATTTATCGGTTTTATAGAACCTGTCAAAAAGCCTTGGAAGTTCCTGCTGGGCAATACCCATTCCGGTGTTTTTAACGGAAACAAAAACTTTTCCGTCCTTCTGAGCATAGGCGAAAGAGATGCATCCGCCTTCGTTTACGAATTTTACCGCGTTATCAATAAGGTTATAAACAACCTGGTGGATAAGATCGTTGTCGGCGTTTACAAAAACTTCGTCGGATTCAAGCCCGATTATCTCGAGCTTTTTCTCCTCGATTTTTTGTTCAAAAGCAAAAACCGTTCGGCAGACAAGTTCGTTTATGTCAAAATCCGTAGGACTGATCTTCATATCTCCCGCTTCGATCCTTGCTATGCTGAGCATGGATTTTACCATTCTTGAAAGGCGTTTTACTTCTTCGGAAACAATTTGCAGATATTGTCCGCGTTTTTCTTCCGGAACCGTTCCGTCAAGGATTCCGTCGATGAACCCGCCGATGGTCATCATCGGAGTTTTAAGTTCGTGGGAAACATTTGCAATAAAACTCCGGCGGACAGATTCAAGATCGGCGACGGAATCTGCCATATGGTTGAACGAGTGGGCAAGCTGGGCAATTTCGTCTTCGCCCTCCGCATGAACGCGGACTGTGAAATCTCCGGTGGAAAAACTTTTTGCCGCGGCGGCCATTTCACGAAGAGGCTTTGTCATTCTGCTTGTTACAAAATAGATGGCAATGGAGGAAACGGCCGTTGCAATAAGGGCGCAGAAAAAGATTATATCCATGAGGTCCATTATAAAGAACCAGACGTCCGTTGCTTCTGTTGAAGCAAAAAGCAGCGCAAGGGTAGTTTCTCCGTGCTTTATCGGAATTCCGACAATATAGTGGGAATTTTCGTAAATTCCGCCGAGGGTTCCGCTTCCGTCATATTCTCCGGAAAGTGCGGATTCCATAACATCTTCCGGAATCCCGTAAGTTCTGTGGTTGCAGTTTTCGCCTTCGGAACAGATAAGGGTTTTTCCGTCGAGGTTGACAAGAAAAATATGCGTTTCCGTTGTTGAAGAAATTATTCTGTAGCCGTTCTGGACCGTTGCCACGGGAACTTTCTGATAACCGTAATCCGCCATTCCGGAAAGGGTTATTGCGGCGGCCTGCTCCGCATTTTTCCGAAGGGAATCCCGGCTGGTTTCGCTGAAATAACTTGCGGAAAAACCGATTACAAGTCCGCCCATAAGGGTTATTGTTGCAAGAATAACAGCGGAACAAAGGGCAAAATATCGGTTGAACAGCGATTTTCTTAAGCTTTGTTTTATCTTTGACATAAATCAGTCATCTTTCGTTTCAAATTTATATCCGACACCCCAGACGGTTTTAAGGGTCCATTTTTCGGAAACGCCTTCGAGTTTTTCACGAAGACGTTTGATGTGAACATCAACGGTTCTGGAATCTCCGTAATATTCAAATCCCCAAACTTCGTCAAGAAGCTGGTCGCGGGTATAAACACGGTTAGGGTTTGAAGCAAGGTGGAAAAGAAGTTCAAGTTCCTTTGGAGGGGTATCCACAACTTTTCCGTCAACTTTAAGTTCGTATTTTGTCATGTTTACGGTGAGCTTGTCATAGTTGACTTCCTTTTTGTCGTTTTCAGCGGAAGCTTTTCCGGTTCTGCGGAGAACGGCTTTTACCCTTGCAACGATTTCTTTGGGTTCAAAGGGTTTTACAACATAGTCATCTGCGCCGAGTTCAAGGCCGAGAACTTTGTCAAAGGTTTCGCCTTTTGCGGTGATCATGATAATAGGACATTCGGATTTCTTGCGGAGCTCGCGGCATACCTGCCAGCCGTCAAGACGGGGCATCATTACGTCGAGCAAAATAATATCGGGGTTTTCTTCATCAAATTTTGAAAGGGCCTCTTCACCGTTTCCGGCAAGAACAACGGTGTAGCCTTCCTTTTCAAGATACATTCTTAAAAGCTCGCAGATATTTCTGTCGTCATCTGCAACAAGAATCTTTGCGTTTGTCATTTATTTTGTCCTCCTCTTTTGATGGGGCTAATTAACATTTTAAACATTATATATATTATAGCGCATTTTTTGCCGGAATAGTGAACACTTCTTGAACAATTTTTGGATTTTTTCATAAATTCTCTTGTTAATTCGCCAAATTGCGCTATAATTATGATGTTATATTATCGAAACTTGCTTTTGATACATCAAAATAATTACGAAAAGGACGTTTTAAGTTATGAAACTCGGAATGATCGGACTTCCCAACGTAGGAAAATCCACCCTTTTTAACGCAATTACAAACGCAGGCGCCCAGGCAGCAAACTATCCTTTCTGCACCATTGAACCCAACGTTGGCATTGTTGCTGTTCCGGAACCCCGCCTTGATAAACTTGCGGAAATTTATCAGCCGGAAAAATATACCCCCGCAACCGTTGAATTCGTTGATATCGCAGGCCTTGTAAAAGGTGCGGCAAAAGGCGAAGGCCTTGGCAACAAATTCCTTGCAAACATCCGCGAAGTTGACGCTCTTATCCATGTTGTGCGCTGCTTCAATGATGACAACGTAATCCACGTTGACGGTTCCGTAAACGCCGGAAGAGATATCGAAGTTATCAACCTTGAACTTATCTTCTCCGATATCGAAATTCTTGACAGAAGAATTGCAAGAGTTGAAAAGGATATGAAAGGCGACCGCAGCCTTGCGGACGAACTTGCACTTCTCAAACGCCTTCATGAGCATCTTGAGGAAGGAAAATCCGCAAGAGCCTTTTCCTGCGATGATGAAGAAAAAGAAATCATCAATGCTCTTCCTCTTCTTTCCAACAAACCTATTATCTATGCCGCAAACATGAGCGAAGACGATTTCATCGAAGGCGTTGAAAATAACGAAAACTATAAAGCCGTTGAAGAAATCGCAAAATCCGAAAATTCCGCGGTAATGCCCGTTTGCGCGAGATTTGAGGAAGAAATTTCCGATATGGAACCGGACGAAAAGAAAGAATTCCTTGCGGAAATCAACCTTGAGGAATCCGGCCTTGACCGTATGATAAAAGCCAGCTATGACCTTCTCGGACTTATGAGCTATCTTACCGCAGGCAAAAAAGAAGTCCGTGCATGGACCATCAAAAAAGGCACAAAAGCGCCCAAAGCCGCCGGTGCTATCCATTCCGACTTTGAAAAAGGCTTTATCCGTGCGGAAATCGTAAAATATGACGACCTTATCGCTCTCGGTTCCTGGAACGCTGCAAAAGAAAAAGGTCTTATGAAGAGCGAAGGAAAAGAATATGTTATGCAGGACGGCGATATTGTCGAATTCCTGTTTAATGTATAAAATTTAATACACTGCAACCAAAGGAGGCGCAGATACCATGAAACCGAAACGCCTTGTTACCAACGCAATGCTCATAGCAATGTATGTGGTGCTCAGCCTTGTTGCCACAATAAACGCCGGCAACATGAAATTCACCCTTGACAGTCTTCCGATAATCGTCGGAGCCGCTTTGTTTGGCCCCGTTGACGGAATGCTCATCGGACTTTTGGGAAGCTTCACCAACCAGCTTATCACCTGGGGACTTGGGCCGACCACTCTTCTCTGGATAATTCCTGCGGGAGTTCGCGGACTTTTAATCGGTCTTTTTGCAAAGCACCATAATTTTGATATGAGCTTTAAACAGACCCAATTCATTACCATTTCTACCGCTCTTGTTGTAACGGCGCTCAACACTGCCGTTCTTTATGCGGATGCTTGGATTATGGGTTATCATTATGCGGCTGTTTTCATTGATCTTGTTTTGAGAATCACTGCCGGAATCATAATCGCGTTCATTTTTGGCGCAATCCTTCCCCATATTCTTAAACCGCTTAAGAGAATCGTTGTTTCTCCTAAAGCGGCAAAGAAAAAGGAAGGACCGAAAGAACGCCGCTGCCCCTATTGCAAAGCACCGATTTCCGAAGATGCGGAAAAATGTGAATATTGCGGAACAAAGTTTTAAAAGAAAAGCGTCTGCCGGAAAAGGCGGACGCTTTTTTAAAATTGTCGAAAGTTTTTACTTAAAAAATCAAAAACACTGTTGACATGGCGGAGCTTTTTATGATATATTATAATTCAGCCGTGGAGAGGTGTCCGAGCGGTTTAAGGAGCTGGTCTTGAAAACCAGTGACTCGAAAGAGCCATGGGTTCGAATCCCATCCTCTCCGCCACACCTTAAAAAGGTCAACTTAATATAAAACAAGACGTTACATTTGGAGAAGTACTCAAGTGGTGACGAGGCGCCCCTGCTAAGGGCGTAGGCTGGCTCAAAACTGGCGCGAGGGTTCGAGTCCCTCCTTCTCCGCCAAAAACAACCGTCAGATTCTGACGGTTGTTTTTTTATTGTATTTTAAAATAAAATCTGATATTATTTCGTTATAACATAGGGAAAGGAGATGTGCTTTTGAAAAACAAAGCTTCGCTTTCGATTTTAAGCGCAATGATGATTTTCGGTACAATCGGAATTTTCAGAAGATACATTCCTTTTCCTTCAAGCGTTATTGCCTTTTCAAGAGGGGCAATAGGTTTTGCGGTGCTTTTGGTTTTTCTTTTTGTAACCAAAAAAGGTTTTTCAATGGAAAAAATCGGGAAAAGTTTTTTGCCCCTTTGTGTGTCCGGAGCTTTGATGGGCTTTAACTGGATACTTCTTTTTGAAGCTTATAATTTTACAAGCGTTGCAGCGGCAACACTTTGTTACTATATGGCGCCGGTTTTTGTAATAATTGCTTCGCCGCTTCTTTTCGGAGAAAAACTTGGGACAAGAAAAATATTCTGTGTTATCGGTGCCGTTATCGGAATGATTTTTGTTTCCGGAGCGGCCGAAAGAGGTTTCGGAGGAATTTCGGAGATCAAAGGCATTTTTCTTGGACTTGGGGCAGCTGTACTTTACGCTTCGGTTGTTGTTATGAACAAAAAAACGGCAGAGGTACCTTCGTTTGAAAAAACAGTTGTCCAGCTCGGAAGTTCTGCGGCGGTTATTTTGCCATATATTCTTTTGACCGAAGACATTTCTTCGCTTGAACTTACCGCAAAAACGGTTCTGCTTCTTTTGATAGTGGGAATCGTGCATACGGGAATAGCTTATGTACTTTATTTTGGAAGCATAGGAAAACTTTCCGCCCAGAAGGCGGCAATATTCAGCTATGTTGATCCGGTTTCGGCAATAATTTTTTCCGCGGTTTTTCTTGATGAAAAACTTTCGATTTCGGGTGTAGCAGGGGCAATATTGATTCTCGGATGTGCCTTTTTAATTGAAAAAGAAAAAACAAAATAATAAAAAAGCTTTCCGGCAGGAAAGCTTTTTTATTTGAAATATTTTTCGATGCGCTCTTTTGTTTCCGCGGAAAAATAAAGAAGACCGGTTCCGGTATCTTTTTCGGTATCGTTTGTAATATGTCCGGAAAGGCTTGTTCCGGAGGAGGAAAGCACTTCTATAAGTTTTGAATATTTTTCTTTATCGAAAGCAGAAACATCGGTTTCGGTATAGTTGAAAATGGTTGAATAAACGCTGCTTTCCGGAAGAAAACGCCGAAGTCTTCGGTTAAGGAAAGCTGCGGTCATTCTTGAAACCGTGTCGCATCTTTCCGCTTCCGAAAATTTCGGAGAAAGGGCGATGTCGCAAATTTTTTTGCCGTTCATATTCTGAACACCGGAGGAGAGATTTACATAAGAACTTCCGTCAGAATATTTTATATCTTCCGGCAGAACATAGTCAAAAGTTCCTGCCTTCGCGATGATCTCTTCCGCGGATTCCCGGTTCCAGATAAAATATCCGGCAAGTTCGATTCCAAGGTTTGTTTCAACCGTTCCGGCAAAAACTTCCGGAGAAACGGAAGAAAAAAGCGAATTTGCGGAAACAAAAACCCCGCCGTAGTTAAGGGCGGCTTTTTCCGAAAAAGTAAAAACCGGAATTCTTCCGGTTTTTGCGTCAAAATTTATAAGAGTAAAGGGGCCAAAGCCTTTTTCGTTTTCAAAAGCAAGAAGAAAAACCGCTTTTTCGGTTTCAAGATAAATCACGTTTTCGGGTGATTCCGGTTTTGCTTCTGCAATATTGCTTCCGGAAAAGCGGAAAACAAAGAAAATTGCGGCGGAAAAACAAAATACAAAACCAACGGAAAAAGCAAGCAGAAAAATTCGAAATCTCATAAAAACGCCTCCGGGTTTTATTTTTCCCCGAAAGCGCTTAAAAAATTCAGTTATTATTCCAATTCGGAAAGACGCTTTATTCCTTCCGCGGCAAGAAGAATTTCTTTTTCGGAAGGTTTTTGAACAGTATAGTGCTGAAAAAGAGTAAAAGGATTCGATGGATTGAAAAGATTAATAAAAAGCAGGAGCAATGTTACAAATGCAGAAACAATGAACCATAAAAAACCGATTTCGGGAATCAAAGCAAAACCTGTTCCCAAAGCAGCGAAAAAAATTACGGCAGAAGCTGCATAAACCGTTCCGCATTCATTATGATAAGGAGAATGATTTTTAAAATCCTCCGAAACGGGGATTTTTTTGTTTTCCAGATAAAATCCCACTGCAATATGTTCCGCGCCATGGAAGCGTTTGAACTGTTCAAGGTTTTCTTTTGCCGGATAAAGGCTTTTTACGGCATAAATCAAAACAAGAACCGGGAAATATGCCAGAACAGAAAACAAAAAGGCGCCGAAAACCGGGAAAAATCCGCCGATAAAAATCCATACCGCCGCAATTATCAATATGAACACCAAAAGTTCCGCTGCGAGAAGTTTGAATATTTTTCCGGTAGGTTCGCTTTTTGCCGGTTTGTCAAGCGTTTGCATTTCTTTAAAAAGTTCATTTTTGTTTCCGGTTTTGAAAAACGGTTCGGAATCCTTGTAAAAACAAAAAACGGCATTTTCGTTCTTTTTTTCGGTATCGTAAAAAACGATTCCCACAGAGGAAGATTCACCGCCAAGCAAAAGAAAACGCCCCCTTTGATTTTATGTAATGATTATAACATAAAACCAAAGGAGACACCATGTTTTAGCGCAGTTTTGCGTATTTTTCTTTTGTGGCTTTTCCGCCGCGGATATGGCGTTCCTGTTTGTTTTTTTCAAGAATGGTTTTAACTTCGGAATAAAGATTCGGATTAAGGTGCCGAAGCCTTTCGGAAACGTCCTTGTGAATTGTACTTTTGCTTACGCCGAATTTTTTTGCGGCGGAGCGCACCGTTGCTTTGTTTTCAATTATGTATTCCGCAGCAAGAATGGTTCTTTCTTCCGGCATACCCTTCATAACATATCCCTCCTAAAAAACGGTGAGTATAAATCATATTCCGAAAGAAAAAATTTTATTACAGCCGACGGAAAAACCTTGAAAATCCCGTAAAATATGTTAATATGATAACGTCAGGAAAACTCTAATGTCGGTTTAGAGTTTTAAGGAGGCTTTGCAATGAAGAATGAGCTTTTAAGTATCGGAGAAATGGCTAAAATAAACAATATTTCCGTTTCGACTCTTCGGCTTTATGATGAGATAGGTCTGATAAAACCCTGCTACACCGATAAGGAAAGCCGCTATCGCTACTATAATATCCGCCAGAACGCAAGGCTCGATATGATTCAATATATGAAGGCTCTCGGTATGGAACTTAAAGAGATCAAGGAAGTTCTTGAAAGCGGCGACACCAAGCTTATCGAATCGATCCTTATACGAAGAAAGAAGCAGGTAAAGGAACAAATGGCAAACCTTAACCTCCAGCTTGCGGCGATTTCGCGTACCATCGAAAGCCTTGAACGCTACCGCAAATCTCCGAGCATAGGAACCATCACCATTGAATATATTCCCCACCGCAAAATCTATTCAATGCCAACTTCCATAAATTTTTATGATTACGGCATCGAAGTTTACGAAAACGAACTTAAAGAGCTGAAAAACAGCATTATCAAGCATAATTTGCCCCAGATTTATTATTGCAACGCCGGAACGACAATGAAAAAAGAAAGTTTTCTTGAAGGAAAGCTTGAATCCGACGAAATTTTTGTTCTTGTGGATGATAATTTTCCCCAAAGCGATTCCATAAAACGAATCGAGAGCGGAATGTATGTCTGCATTTATCTCGACAGTTTTGATGACGAACCGGAATACGCAAAGCGTCTTTTGGAATATTGCAAAGAAAACAACTATAAAATTGCGGGGGATTATATCTGCGAAGTTCTTACGGAATTCAGCGTTTTTGATGACGAAAAAAGGGGAATGTTCCTTCGTCTTCAGGTTCCGGTGGCTTTTCGATAAATTAATAAAAATTTAACAAAAAACTCTTGACTCTCAACCTGCTTTAGAGATTATAATAGTGTTAACAAAAAAACAGGAAGGAAGTTTTTGAAAATGGAAAAAGTTAAAGTTGTACAGTACGGTTGCGGAAAAATGGCAAAATACATCATCCGTTACCTTTATGAAAAAGGCGCACAGATCGTTGGCGCAATCGACGTTGACCCTGCCGTTGTAGGCATGGATATCGGCGATTTCGCAGAACTCGGCGTAAAAACCGGCGTTACCATCAAATCCAACGCAGACGAAGTTCTTGACAACTGCGACGCAGACATCGCTGTTGTAACCCTTTTCTCCCTCGTAAGCGACTGCTATGATCATTTCGAAAAATGCCTTTCCCGCGGCATCAACGTAATCACCACCTGCGAAGAATCCACCGGCAGCTGGAGCACCAGCCCCGAACTCACCAACAAACTTGACGTTATCGCAAAAGAAAACAACTGCACTTTCGTCGGTTCCGGTATGGAAGATATCTTCTGGGTAAACATGGTCGGTATGGTAGCAGGCGGCTGCGACAAAATCACCAAAATCGAAGGCGCTGTTTCCTATAACGTAGAAGATTACGGCCTTGCTCTTGCAGAAGCACACGGCGTTGGCCTTACCCCCGAAGAATTTGAAGAACAGATCGCTCATCCCGAAGTTCTCGAACCTTCCTACGTTTGGTCTTCCAACGAATCCCTCGCTTCCAAATTCGGCTGGACCGTTAAATCCAACAGCCAGAAATGCGTTCCTTATTTCTATGATTCCGACCTTTATTCCGAAACCATGGGCAAAGTTATCCCCAAAGGCAACTGCATCGGTATGGCAGCAGTAGTTACCACCGAAACCTTCCAGGGACCGATCATCGAAACCCAGTGCATCGGTAAAGTTTACGGACCCGATGACGGCGATATGTGCGACTGGAAAATCACCGGCGAACCCGACGTTGAATTCCACGTTGTTAAACCCGCAACCGTTGAACATACCTGCGCAACCATCGTAAACCGCATTCCCGACGTTCTCAATGCTCCTGCAGGCGTTGTAACCGTTGACCAGCTCGACGAAATCAAATATCTCACTTTCCCGATGGAAAACTATTGCTGATTCCTTAATTAGCCGAAAAAGGGCGAAACTCCCAATTCGCCTTGAAAAGAAAAAGCTCACCGCCTGCGGTGAGCTTTTTTTGTTGTGCTGCTGTTTTAACGTAGGGGCGGATATCATCCGTCCGTTTTTCGAAATTAAAGTTTAAAAATCACAGCCAGAAGATATGTCAAAAGAAAAGCCGCAACGGCGCAGCCTATCGCAATCAGGATTTTCTGATAAGGGCGCTTTGCTATCTCGCGCTGTTTTTCGATTTCGTCAAGGCGTTTTCCTTCCATAAAGGCATTTATTTCTTTATAAGTCTGGATATCCATTTGCTTTTTATATTTTTCGATCTTTACGGCTTCAATAAATCCAAGGATAAAGACTGTTCCGAATATTACCGCGCCCCATATTCCGAAAAGTTTAAGCAGCGGCACAAGCATAAAAAAATCCCAGACAAACGCAAGGGTAAGCCTGCGGTTCGCCTTGTTTAAATATTCGATATCTTCTGTTTTGATTTTTTCGTTCATTTCCTCAATATCTCCTTTGACCAAAGAATCAAGAGAAACGCCGAAAACTTCCGCCATCAGAACAAGGCTGTTTATATCCGGATAACTTTTGTCGTTTTCCCAATTGGAAACTGTCTGGCGGGTGACAAAGATTTTATCCGCAAATTCCTCCTGGGAAAGAGAAAGTTCCGAGCGGTGTTTTTTTATTTGTTTTCCTATTTCCATAAAAAGCATTCCTCCTTTGCATTCGATTTTAGCAGAAAAGAAGATTTTTTGCTGTCAAAAGTCTTTTACATGGGCTTTCCGGAGATGAAAAAACCGCCTTGCGGCGGTTTTTTTATTTTATTTCTTCAAGATATTCTTCAAGGCAAAGACCGTTTTCCATGATGTATTCCGCAGCTTCAACGCCAACATAGCGGTAGTGCCAGGGTTCGTATGTAATTCCGGTGATATCCTGCTTATCTTTAGGATAGCGGAGGATAAAGCCGAATTCTGCGCAGTGTTCGTACATCCATTCAAAAGAATCAAATTCTTCATAGGCGTGTTCAAGGTCTGAATAATATCCCCAATATTCCGCAGAAACAAGATCCATTGCAAGGCCGGTGTGGTGTTCGCTTGTTCCGGGCGGCGCGACCCACCTTGCGGCTTCGACCTTTGCGTCCTCTTCGGAATAACCATAACCGATATACTGGTTGACCTTGCGCTCATAAAGATATGCGGATCTTTCTATGGTGCGGTAAGCGGAGCAGAGCTGCATATTGAAACCGGCTTCTGCGGCGGCTTCAAGAAGGTTCCTTGCGCTTTCTGCCGCCTTTATGTCCATTTTATAGTTTCCCTGAACCGTTTCAAGTTCAAGGGTATAATCTTCCGGAATATGGTTCCAGGGGTTTACAAGGATAAGGGTTCTGTAATCTTTCGGAAAAGTTTCTTCCGGAGCGGAGGAACTTGTTTCCGGGGTGGAAGAAGTTGTTATTGAAGGAACGGAACTTTCTCCGGAAGAGGGAGTTTTTTCCGGAACAGAAGAATGTTCGGAAGAATCGGAAGAAGTTTCGGAAGAGGAACTTTCGGAAGAAACTTCGGATTTTTCCGGAGTGATTATTATTGAAGCAAAACTGCTTTCGGAAGAGCTTTCAGAAACGGTTGGTTCTTTTGAGCAGCCTGTGCTCAAAATGAGCGCTGTTAAAAGCGTTAATAATAAAATTTTGCGAAAAATCATTTTATCTCCATTTCTCCGGCGGCATACATAATTGCTGAAAGTGCCGCAACGGGCGCCGTTTCACAGCGAAGGATACGCGGACCGAGGGAGGCAATAAAAGCGCCGTGCTCGGAGGCGAATTTGGCTTCATCATCGGAAAAACCGCCTTCGCAGCCGACCATCAAAGCGATTTTTCCGCCATTTCTTTTCTCCATGATTTCACGAAGCGGATATTCCGCGTGCTCAAAAAAGAAAATCGGAGTTTCGAATTTTTCCATTTCGAGCACTGCGTTTTTAAAGCTGAGCATTTCGCCAACTTCCGGAAGTTTTCCGCGTCCGCTTTGCTTTGCGGCTTCGTCCGCAATTTTGCGAAGACGTTCGAGCTTTTTCTTCATCGTCTTTTCGTCCGGGCGGGAAATGCATCTTGAAGTCATAACCGGAACGATTTTTGAAACTCCGAGCTCGACAGATTTCTGAATTATGTATTCAAGTTTGTCGAACTTCGGAAGCGCCTGGTAAAGAACAACTTCCGTTTTTGGTTCTGCGGCGGAATCATGTCTTTCGGCAACATCAAGAACAATGCTTTCCGGAAAAGCTTCCCGGATAACGGCAGAAGCTTCCCGGCCTTTTCCATCGCAAAGAACAAGATTTTCGCCCTTTTTCATTCGGAGAGAAAGGGCGATGTGGCGGGCATCGTCACCGGTAATTTCGATAAAATCGCTTTCAACGCTTTCAACAAAAAATCGCGGCATTGTTTTTCCTCCAATCAGTAAAGGGCAAGTTCAAAATCGCCGAAATAACGGCTTTTGAGCGGGTTTATATCGGTGAAATCTGTGGGATAAAAGCTTCCGTAGTGGGGTCTTTTTCCGTCGCAGAGTTTATAAAAATTACCTTTCATTCTGTGGCCGGGAACAAGATAGCTTTTTCCGAAAAGCTTTTCAACAAGTGAAAGGGGAAGGGTAAAGTTTGTGCACCAATAAACTCCCTGTTCATCTTCTCCGGTAAAAATTCTTACGGAAATGCTTTTTGTAACGTCAACTTCTGTGCCGTTTTGTTCATCGATGAATTTGCAGACCAAAGCTCCGCCGCGGTTGGTGGAAAGCCAGAAATAGCGTTTTCCGCCGTCTTCTTCGGAAAAAGGAGCAATTGCCGCACCGACAACGCTTTTTTCTTCCGGAGCAACCTCAAAAGCAAGAAGCTGGATATAAAAATCATCGTTGGAAATACAAAGCCTTGCCTGGGCATAGGGTTTATAATCCGCCTTTTCAAGGGGATAATTTATTATTTTTGCGGCGGGAAGGGAATTCCAGAGAGGGTCGCCGGTTATCATGCTTATGGGGAACATTTTTTAACTTCCTCCTTAAATAAAAGGGTATATTATAACAAATATAAGTTTATAACATAATGCTCCGCAAATCAATATTCTTTTATTCCGTTTCGGCAAAAACTTATTTTGAAAATTGACAAAGAAAGGCTTTTAATATAATATAATATTAGAAAAATATCGAAAAATCCCGATTTTCGGAGGTATATATTTTGAAGATCAAAAAACTTCTTTCGCTTTTTCTTGCGGCCGCAATGCTTTTTTCCTTTTCCGGCTGTGAATTCATAGAAAACCTTCCGTTCTTTACCGAGGACGAACCGGACGAACCTCCGGTCATCGAAACTCCGGAAGTTATCGAGCCCGTTGATCCGAACTGGCCCGTTTCTGTTTTCGGAACGGAAATCGAAGCACAGCCGGAAAGGGTTGCAGTTGCTTCGCCGGCCCTTGCGGAATATATCTATGATATGGGCCTTATGGAAAATATGGCTGCGGTTCCGGAATACTGCGGTTTTCCCGCCGCCATGAGCTATCCTTCGATAGGTTCCGTCCGCCTTCCGGATATGGAAGCGATAAAAGAAGCAGAGCCGGAATATATCCTTACTTTTTCCGCTTATGAAGAAAACATTCTCATCGAAATCCAGCAGATGAATATAACGGTGATTAATATTGAAGCACCGGAAAGTCTTGATGAACTCCGGGCGCTTTATAAAGAAATTGCGCTTTTCTTCAAAGGTGCGGTTGACGGCGTTTCTTTCGGCGAAGATTATGTTTCCGAATATGATTCTGCACTTTCCGCCATTGCATATACCGGCGAACAGAAAACGGCTGCATTTATCCGCGCCCTTGATTATATGATGATAACCGGCGGAACAATGGAACAGGAACTTCTTTCCGCCGCGGGAATAAAAAACGCCGCGGAAACTTATTCCGGTTATACCTTCCCGGAAGAAAACTGGAAGGAATTTGATCCGGCAGTGCTTTTCGTCAACACCGATATCCACCTTATCGACCTTGAAACCAGCGATCTTTATAAAAACAAATCCGCGGTAAAAGGTGACAAAGTTTTTAACGCAGATATCGATGTTCTTGCTCTCGGAAGCCGCCGTTCCTTCGATATCCTGAAAAATCTTCTTGCAACGCTTTACGAAGATTACACCGGCGGAACGGTTCTTGAACCGGCATATCCCAGCATGTATAAACAGTAATAAATTAAAAGGGCGGAAAATTTTTCCGCCCTTTTTTGCAACAAATTCCCGTTTTTTTAACACTATTGTTATAGAGGAGGTGTTTTTCGTGAAGAAAATTTTCGCAATGATACTTGTTTTGATTTTTGTTCTTTCGGCCTGTTCCGAAAACATTTTTGTGGGTGATATTTATGCCTATAATTCCGGAGAAAATTGCTACATAATCTGTGACGGAAAAGAAAACCTTAACGGTTTTTATGTCACGGACGAAACGGAACTTATCTGGAAAGATACGAAATATATTCCTGATGCTGAAATGGAAAGCGAAAACTGGGAAAAATGGCAGTGGGACTGGCTTGGATTTTGTAAAATCGAAGTTGCTGCCGGCAAAAAAGCCGAACCGCTGGAAGATACCATCGGTTTTGAAGATGTGACCGGCTGGTATTATGCGGAAAAAATAACCGTTCTCGAAATGTATTACGAGGAACCGGTAGAAAAACCGGTTATCTATCTCTATCCGGAAAAAGAAACGGAAGTTTCCGTAAATCTTGATTTTTCAGGAAAACTGACCGCGACCTATCCGGAATATAACGGAGGCTGGAAAGTTACCGCAATGCCGGACGGCACCCTTTTTGATGAAAGCGGAAGGGAATATTACTGCCTTTATTGGGAAGGTGTTTCCGATGCGGAATATGATTTTGAGGAAGGCTTCTGCATTCCGGGTGATAAAACTGTGGAGTTCCTTGAAGAAAACCTTCCGAAGCTCGGACTTTCCCCAAAAGAAGCAAACGAGTTTATAATCTATTGGCTTCCGAAGATGCAGGAAAACGAATATAACCTGATTTCTTTCCAAAGCGAAGC
Source organism: Oscillospiraceae bacterium (assembly GCA_018110905.1). Taxonomy (GTDB): domain Bacteria; phylum Bacillota; class Clostridia; order Oscillospirales; family Ruminococcaceae; genus UMGS1668. Next base: position 14,558 of record JAGBAZ010000007.1, on the reverse strand, counting down.
TTATGCAGAAACGGCAAAGCTTGAAATTGTTCCGAGGCCGGATACACTCATCAGGGTTTTTATGGCTTGGGAACCGCTTGATAAACCGATTGAAATAAAGCCGCAGGAACTTTCTGCGCCGGAACGCAAAGGATTTGTTGCGGTCGAATGGGGCGGAGCGGAAATCAGGCAGCAAGTTGAAAATTTCCTGCAGGCTTCTGAAAAAAGAAGAGTTGATCCCGGAATTTTTGGCGGAAACCAGGAATAAAAGTTTTGCAATTTTCCGATGTTACATAAAGTTGCGGCCCTTGTTATGCAAAAGTTATTGCGGCAAGGGCCGATTTTTTGATAGAATAAAAGTATCAAAGGGGGCGGTTTTTATGACTTTCGGCGAAAAACTTTTGGCATTAAGAAAACAGAATAATTTTTCCCAGGAGGAGCTTGCGGAAAAGCTCGGCGTTTCGCGCCAGGCAATTTCCCGTTGGGAAAGCGGCGAAACAATGCCGGATTCTCCGAATCTTCTCCAGATAAGCAAAATTTTTTCCGTTTCGGCGGATTATCTTCTGCGGGACGAAATAGAGGAAGTTTTTGCGGGACCGAAAATGGAAAAAAACGAAAGCAAAAGAAAAAATCCGCTTTTTATCATATATATTTTCGGACTTCTCGGAATGGCGGCTTTGCTTTATGTAATCGCTCTTTCGGATATGGATATTGTCTATTGGGTCGCCGGAACTATTTTTCTTCTTGCGGGAATAATTTCCGCCGTTCTTTATTATAAAAACCCGAGGATAGAAACAAAATCGCCCCTTTATCTTGCGGCTTCGATCATATTTTTTGCGGCGGCGGTTGTCGGATTCTGTTCCATTGGAAACGTTGGATTTATTATGGGAGTTGGGAATTTTGTGATTTCGGTAATCCTTTTTATAATCTGGGCAAAGCAATAAAAGAAAAAAGCCGTTTTTTAAACAAAAAACGGCTTTTTTCTTGTTTTATCCAAAAACTTATTGTATAATGTTGCGGTAATAATACCATTTGGAGGCAAAAAATGAGCAAAACTTTTATTGTGGAAACTTCCGCACGCCACGTTCACCTTTCCGAAGCCGACCTCAAAACTCTTTTTGGCGAAGGATATGAGCTTAAATTCAGAAAAGACCTTTCCCAGCCGGGACAGTTTGCAACCTTTGATAAAGTCGATATTGTCGGTCCGAAACGCACCCTTTCCGGCGTAACGATCCTTGGACCCACCAGAAAACAGACCCAGGTCGAACTTTCCCTTACCGATGCACGTTCCATCGGTCTTACTGCGCCCATACGCGAAAGCGGCGACCTTGCGGGTTCCGCACCCTGCAAAGTTGTTGGTCCCTGCGGCGAAGTTGAACTTTCCGAAGGCGTTATCATCGCAATGCGCCATATCCATATGCTTCCGGAAGATGCAGAAAGACTTGGCGTTAAAGATAAACAGATCGTAAGCGTAAAAATCAATTCTCCGGAACGCAAAACAATTTTCGGCGATGTTCTCGTAAGAGTTACCCCCACTTCCGCCCTTGCAATGCATATCGATACCGACGAAGCAAACGCTGCAGGAATCTGCGGACAGGAAGGCGAAATTGTCGAAATCTGATTTTTCGGTTAATAAAAAACGGTGCTTTTTAAAGCACCGTTTTTTTATAATGTGATTTTAATAAAGGTTCCGTTGCCTGCCTCAACTTCAAGAAGATCAAAATTTCCGCCGAAGTGTTTTTCTGTTTTATAGAAACCCCGGACAAATTTACGGCAGACCGAACCTTTAAGTTTGATATTATATTTTTTAAGTTTTCGGTTGATAAAAAGCGGAAAAAGCGAAGCGGAAAACTGATTTAGAAAAAGCCTTGTCGGAAGACGGAGAGAAATGTTTCTTTCCTTATCAATTATTTTTATTTTCATAAATTATTCCACAAAAATATTTACAATGTCGCCTTCGTGGCTTTCAACTTCAACAAGGTTTCCGACAGCACCTTTTTCAACCATTTCGAATATTTTTGCAAGGTCAAGATTTTTAAGAGCGCCGTTTACTGAATCGTTTCCGGAAATCTGGGGTATTTCCATTCCGCAGTCAAGCGCGATTTTTACAAGGGCGCAGGGAATGTTAACTCTTACCTTGTCGCCTTCGGAAGAATTAACAACAATCCTGAACATCATTTCATCAATGTTTTTCCGGTTTTCTTCCGGAACAAAAGCAACGGTGGATTCCTGCTTTCCGGAAAGAAGTTCGTCAACGCTTATTCCGAGAGTTTTCGAAAGTTTCGGAAGAAGCGAAATATCCGGGCAGGAAAGATCATTTTCCCATTTGCTTACGGCCTGGGGCGAAACGCAAAGCATTTCGGCAAGTTCGTCCTGTTTGATGTTTTTTCTTTTTCTGTTTTCGGAAATTCTTTTGCCTATGGTTTCCATTATAAAAAACTCCTTTCGTTTTTCTTTTCGAAAAAATTTTATCATTTCGGAAAAGAAAAATGAACATAACAAAGGTTGAGTTATCGCCGATATTAACAACCGTCCGTTGTTTTTTAATCAACGGACGGTTGTTTTTCCGTTTTATCAGTCTTCGGAAAGAATCTGGGTCATAAAAATGCCTTCTTCATAAACACAGTCCTCTTTAAAACCAACAGATTTATAAAGACGCTGAGCAGGAATGTTGAAGCGGTTAACCCCGATGGAAAGTTTTTTTGCGCCGGCTTTTTTAAGATAGTCAACGGCAAAGCGGAGCATGAATTTTCCGAAGCCGCGACCTTGATAACGGCGGTCGATTATAACGGTTTCGATATAGTAATCGCCTTTTTTCCGGTCTATGGAAAGTTCCAGAAGACCAACGGCTTTTCCTCCTTCGGTCTCAACAAAAAGTTTGTGGTTTTTGTGGGCGCAGGCGTAAGCTATGGTTTCAAGAGCGCCGGAAACAAATTCACGCTGGTCCGGGCGGATTTCAAGCGCGGTGGCCTGGCGCCAGTTTTTGCTTCCGTAAGGAACCATTTTTGTGTTTTCCGGAAGGGTGAAAATCGGTTCGATTTCCATTCTTGTTTCTTTGGAAAAAGTGAGGTATTTGTTGTCGCCTTCCATAATATATTTCGGGCAGGAAGGGGTTGCCCAGAACCAGCAAAAATCGTTTTTCTTGTCAAAATAGAAAATTACGGGAGAAAAAGATTCAAAATCGAAGTAAAAAACCGGATATCCGTTAAGGTTTTCAAAACAAAGCCCCATGTTGTCAGAATCGAATTTTGTTGCGGCTTTCCATATTTTTTCGGAGAAAAGGCGGTGCTCAAAAATTCCGAGCATAAGCTTTTCAAGATCGGGAACAGTTGTTGTAAAGAACGGATAATCGGTGTTTTCGGTATTGAATACGATATGTTCCTCGTTGCGGAAAAGGGCATAAAGCGGAAGAGCCTTTTCGGAAATTCCGATTTCGGTGTTTTCAATTCCGAGTTTTTCGAAAATATTGAGTTTTATGAATTCCCTTGCGGAAAGACCGGAAACTCTTTCGATGATTTCCTTGAGGAAAACGGTGTTGCTGGCGGAAAAATCGCCGGAAGTGCCCGGTTCGTGCTCAAGTTCTTTTCCTTTTATGGAATTGAGCACCGTTTCGAAAGAATAATCCCGGAGATAAAGCTCCATATCCTTTTTTCGGCGGTCGATATCCGAAAGACCGCGGTATTCTTCGTCATCATCAAGGGTTCTGCGGATCTCGCCGAAATAAAAATCGCGGATTCCGCTTTTTCCGGAAAGAAGATGGCGAACGGTGATTTTATCCGCGTGCTCAAATTCCGGAATAAATTTTGAGATTTTGTCCGAAAGACGGAGCTTTCCTTCATCGATAAGGATAAACGCGCAAAGGGCGAGCACTGAAGAACATTCGAGAGGCAAAAGGTAACGGCTTTCCTTCTCTATCGGTTCTTCGGTGGAAAGATTTTTGCCGTAAACGGTGCTCAAAACGGTTTCTCCCTTATGATTTATAAGAAAAGCTCCGTTTTCACCGAATTTTTCGGCAAGTTCGAGAATTTTTTCGCTTAATTTACTGTAATCGGTTTGCATAAGAATCAAAGTCCTTTCCGGCGCAAAGCGCCTTTTAAAAGAACTTAAATCTTCCTTCACGGCAAAGAAGGTTTAAATTCCGTTCAGTATCTCAAAAAGTTCGGAAGAATTGCGGGCAATATAGTCCGGAAGGAAGTTTTCGTCCTCCTCACAGTAATCACCCGGGTGGTGCATCGCGATGCAGACAACTTTTGCATCGGGGTAATCTTTTTTTGAGCATGGCTTCGGCATTTCTGCCGAAGGCAACGTCCACGCTGTGGTCACCGATATAGACAAAAGTTCCGCTTCGGTCATCAATACCGAGCTTTTCAAGGGCTTTTATAAATGCGGAAGGGTGGGGTTTTTGTTCGTCAAAAAGAACATCGTCAACACCGATGACCGCATCGAAATATTTGAGCACGTTATGGTGCTCGAGAGATCTTTTTATTATTCCGGCGCCGTTTTGGGAACAAACGCCCATTTTTGTTTCTTTAAAGCTTTCAAGTATTTCGGGTATTCCGGAATAAAGTTCCGCTTCGGTTTTATTGCGAAGCTGAACTTCGCCCCACATTTTCACCGCTTCCCGGGTCTGTTCATCGTTAAGACCGTAGCAAACGTGGTAAAGTTCCACCCAATCGGAAATCCTTCCGTAGGTTTCCTGGAAATTTTCCCTTGAGGAAAGGGGCTGCGGAATGTTTTCGTAAACATCGGGGATAAAATGCGAAAGAACTTCGAGGCTTACTTCGATGGATTTTTTTGATGAATCCATTAATGTTCCGTCATAATCCCATAAAATTGCTTTTATCGCCATTTCTAAATTCCTTTCGTTATGTTTTCGAAATCCGGAATATCCGCGGCGCAGTTTCGCTTTCCGCAAAGAACGTCAGTGCAGTTGGAACATTTAAGGGCTTCGTTGGTTCCTTCATAAAATCTTTCCGGGTGGAGAGCAAAGGAAACTTCCCAGATCGCGAGAACGATAAGAGCGCCGGCGCAAAGGCTCCAGGTGAAGAATCCCGGAACGAAAACAATGGGGGAAAACATCATCATGTGGTCCCAGTTGAAAATTCTGCAGGTTGTGCAGCAGCGGTTTTTCATGAACCATACCCTGAAAGGACACCAGAAAAGAACACAGATAAGGTCGCAGACATAAAACGCAACGGAAAGAACAAGAAGCATGTTCCTTCCGATAATTCCGCTGAAATAGAGAACGCCGATTGCGGCGGTCAATAAAAACCAGACGATTCCGATTTTTATGGTGTCGCGGTTGCATTTTTTGATATAGGAAAGGAGGTTTTCAAGATTTCGGATATTCTTGATTTCCCGCGGGATAAAATCCTTAAGGCTGAATTTTGAGGAACCGAGAGGAAGGAATTTTCTGCTGGGGAAAATCTGGAGCAGCATATCCGCCATCCAGATAACCCAAAGAATGTGGAAAAGAGAAAATTCCTTGAAAAAATTCCAGCCGCTCATAACATCAAACTGTTCCGGAACGGCGATTAAAAGAGAAAGGGTGGCGATCAGAACAAAACAGCGGAAAAGGAATTTTCCTTCGTAAATTCTTCTGAATTTTGAAACAACGCGTTTTACCGAAATCATTAATAAAACCTCGCTTTATTTATAGAATAAACCAATTTATATAATAGCGAAATTGATTATTAAAATCAAGAAATTTGTAAAAACAACAAAAAAACCGCCGAAAGGCGGTTTTTTTTAACTTTCAATACCAGAAAAATTTATAAAGAGTGGAGAAGGAACTGAAAAACTGCTGAAGATTTGTGTTTGTTTTTGAACCCGGGTCATTGATGGTAAAACCGGAAGGAGAAAGAGTTTTTCCGCCTTTAAAACCGGTTATTACTACCCAATGCTGGTTCCCCGCGGGAGCTTTTGCACCGATAAGAACGGGTTTCCCTTCACGGAGTTTGTTATAAACGGTTTTAAGGTAATTTTCACTCCAATAGCCGACGGAATAATCTTCCGGCCAATAAACATTTCCGCTGTAATCATAGGAAAGTTTTCTCATCATGGCATCGGGATAAATTGTTTTTCCGCTCCGGAAGGATTCCATCATGGCGATGCCGGTGGTAACACAGCCGATTTTTCCGATGGTTTTGCCGGAATAACCGATTTTAACATTTGCCCATCGGGGGTCGGTCTGTTTATAATCCGGAACATCAAGAGAAATTTCCGGATATCCGTTTTGTATGACCGAAAGATAATCCGCGCTTACAACGCCGGTTTTGTTTCCGTCAAAAAGAATCCGGCTCCAATATCCGGTGGAGGAAAGAATGATTACGTTTTCGTCTTTTGAAACAGTTCCGATAACCGGGTAGCTTCTTCCCGCGCCGCTTCGGACATTGAGGTTTCCGCTTTGGGTGGAAACCCTTGCGGCGGTATCGGAAACAATTTCGATATAATCCGAATGGCAAAAACCGAATTTTCCTTCGGAATATTCAACTTTCCACCAATCACCGTTCTTTTCAATAAGAGCAAGATAACTTCCCTTGGGAACGGAAGTTACTATGTAACCGCCGGCGGAATTTCGGATGTTGAGCCTTCCGCTTTCGGTGGAAACAATTCCGGCCATGGAATCGGAATTTATCGCATAAACGGGGTTTGAAAGAGATATTCCCGCCGCAAGAATTGCAGAAAGTGTTATGGAAAAGATTTTTTTCATTTGTTCACCTCGATTTTCCTTTTTTGGGGATTTCGAAGCTGATTATAACACGAAAAAAAAGAGGGCGGAACAGGCCAAATCCTTCCAAAGGGCAAAAAACGGCTCTGTAAAAAGAAAAACTCCCTTTCTTCCGAAAAGGAGTTTCTGCGGTTTTTAAAGATAACATCTTATATCCATCACAAGTTTTTCTTCAAGGTTTATCAGCCTTTTGGTGATATCCTTGGTGATTTCGTTGGCTGCTTTATATTGATTAAGGTATTTGTTAAGGGATTTTACGCCCATGTTGCAGCCTTCGGTCATAAGGTCGGCAATGGTTTTGTCGGATTCGTTCATAACGAGCATAACGTTTGTTTTTATCCAGGACATTCCTTTTGCCATTGGGTTAGGGTCTTTTCCTTCGTCGCCGTAATTGCGAAGAAGAGTTCGGATCTCCCTTTCAAGTTTTTCGTGTTCTTCCTTACAGTTTTTCAGAAGATTTTTAAAATTTTCCGCTTCAACGTATGGGAGAACATCGTCGATGGAGGACATTCCCATTTCGACTCCAGCGTCGCATTCCCGAAGAAGTTTTATATTATCATTTTCCGGCATAAAAATCGCTCCTTTCTTTTGCTATATTATGCCCGGAAAACAAGGGGTCTTATCATTGACGAAGAATTTTTTTGGTATATAATTAAAACTGTTATAAAAACCTTTCGGGAGATGAAAAACTTGGAAAAATATTTGCTTAAAACGGAAGCGGAACGCAAAAATGTTTCCGAAGAAAAACTCAGAGAATATGTTAAGATTCTTTCGGAGATGATAAACTGCAAAACCGTTTTTACCGATAATAACGAAAACGCCGGAGAATATGAAAAGCTTTATTCCGTTATCGACAAAGCTTTTCCGAACATCAAAGAAAAAGCTGAAAGACTCACCTTTGGAAAAGGCTGTTTTGTTTATATCATAAAAGGTAAAAACGCGAAGAAAAACATTATGCTCATGTCCCACCATGACGTTGTTGAAGGCGGCGAAGGCTGGGAAAGCGATCCCTTTGATGCAACGGAAAAGGACGGCAGACTTTTCGGCAGGGGAACAATAGATACCAAAACCTCGATTTTTGCGGAACTTGCCGCCGCGGAAGAACTTCTTGCGGAGGGATATGATTTCGAGGGTATAAACCTTTACATCGGTTCTTCCAACAACGAAGAAACAAGCGGCGACGGAATGGTTCTTGCAACGGAATATTTTAAGGAGAACGGAATTTATTTCGATACGGTTCTTGATGAAGGCGGTGCAATAACCGAAGGAATGATCCCGGGAGTCAAATGCAAAAGCGCAATGGTTGCCGTTCACGAAAAAAGCAGGCACGTTTTCCGCTGCAGGGCGGAAGTTTCCTCAAAAGGTCACACAAGCCTTAACGGCAGCAGTACAAGTTCCGTTGAGGCAATAGGAAAATTTGTTGCGGAAGTCAGCAAAAAAGCTCCGAAAATCTATAAAGGAAATTTTTATCCGGAAGTTAAGGCAACCTTTGAGCGTCATGTTCCCTATATGGCTTTTCCGATGAACGTTCTTTTCGGAAATATTTCGGTTTTCTCTCCGATAATCAAAAAAATCATGATGGGAATTCCCGCAGCAAGCGCAATGCTTTCCACCGGAATGTTCTTCACAACGGCTTCTTCCGGCCCGGACCGAAACATTCAGATCCGCGACAAGGAAGCGGAAGTTACCCTTATGCTCCGCTGTGTCCGTGAGGAGGATCTTTACCGCGGCCTTGAAGAAATTAAGGCTATCGGAAAAAAATACGGGGTTGAAGTGGAAGAAATATATCACGATTACTGCCGCCCGACGGATTTTAACGGAAAAGCCTTTGCACTTGTTGAAAAACTTCTGCATCAGAATTTCCCGGACGTTGCCGTTGCGCCCTTCCTGCTTACTGCGGCAACCGACGCCAGAAGATTCACCGACGTTGCGGAAAATATAATCCGCTTTGCACCCGTTGACCTTGATAAAAAGCAGTTTGCCTCCATTCACGGCGCAAATGAAAACATCAAAGTGAAAAACATCGGCGAATGTGTTCTTTTCTATAAGGATTTCATAAAGATGGTATAAAAGAAAAAAACTCCCCACCAGGGGAGTTTTTTTCTTGGCGGAGATGGTGGGATTTCCGCTGCGTTCCACTTCGCGGATTGCTTCCGCCGGCCAAAAATATTTCGCAAGGCTCATATTTTTGGGGCGTCAGATACTCACCGGTGGGTTCTCATCCGCACCGTAAATGCAAAAACAGCTCCCCAAATGGGAAGCTGTTTTGTATGGCGGAGATGGTGGGATTCGAACCCACGTGCCCGGCTAAGGACAAAACGATTTCGAGTGTTTTAATGCCAAAGCAATTTAGTGTATTTTAGTTCACTTTAGTTTACTCTAATGCCAATTTTTTGTTCCCAAAATATTGCTTAAATACGCCGCTTGATTAAAACAAATGGCTTTATATTGCGAAATATTTGAACTCACAAAAACCGCTGAAAATTTTGGAAAAAAGAGAGAATTTACCGGTTTTAGGAGAGAACTCGATGATTTGGAGAGAATTTGGAGAGAACCAAAGCAACATTTTATACTCAAAAGCATTGTTAATTTTATGGTTATACCTAAATAAATTTATAAAGGAGAACACCATGATAACAAAAGAACAATGCGATGAAATTCTAACAAACTATCCAGAGTACATATCCAAAGAACAGATGCGAATACTTTGCCATATCAGCAAGAAGACTTGTCTGTTCTTATTGGAAAGCGGTACAGTACCAAGCATAGATACCGGACAAAAAACACACCGTTTTCTCGTTAAAACAGTAGATGTGATAACTTACCTAAAACACCGAGATCGAAACCCTAAAAAGTATAAGCCGCATAAAAATTATTATGTCAAAACCAATACGAGTTGCAATGAATTTTCCATTAAAAACGAGTGCGTTTCGAGAGAAGAGCTTATGATAGTTACTAGGAGGTTTTACAAGGCTCTTTTAGATAGCGAGCAAGATGTTTTAACCACTGATGATGTATCACGAATAACCGGTTATGCAACGGCAAGTGTGGTTAAGTGGTGTCAAAAAGGAAAGTTACGATCATTTAATTTTAAACGCTCTTTTAGGATACCAAAACCTTGGATGTTAAAATTTTTGTGCAGTGAAGCTTTTAGAGATATTAAAATAAAATCCGAACGGCACATAGAATTTAACAACGAAATACATAATTTAATTATTGGCAGTCAATTGCCAAACCAAAGTACTTACATTGAAAGCCTGTCTTTCGGAGATAATGAAATATGAAAGAGAAAAAAGTTTATCTTGTTTTAGACGGGAATGAAAAAAGAATACTTATGCTGAGCCTTGTAGAATTTAGAAATAGATTGATACAAAATAATGGAGATAGTTATATTGTAGATGAAATAATTGAAAAAGTGAGTAAAGTAAAAGCAGCCTTTTGGTAGGGGCTGCTTTTACTTTAAAATGCTAATTTATATATTATAAATTTTATTATTAATTATTACAAACAAAAAAAGACAAGAACTTCGTGGTCTACACTAGTTCTTGTCTTTGCTCATCTATTGAGTTGGAAAGAGTTTAATCCTGGCTCAAGACGAACGCTGACGGAAGATTCTATCCCCGTCAATTTAAGTATATAAATTATATACCAATTTATTCGTTTTGTCAATAAATAATTTAAAACTTCTTGATTTATAGAAATTTTTACAATCATAAAGTTTTAAATATTTCTGTAGGGTTCTTTTCTTTGCCTTTTGAAACGAAACAACGTATACTTCCATCCATAGAAATTTTTATAGCTAGTCCATATTTTGAAAGTTCCTTTGTCGCAGCTAACCTAGCACCTTCTTCGCTACCGCCATTAATCTTAACAATTGCACCAGCACATAATATTTTTCCGGACGAATCTAACACCGTAGCGCCATCAAGACTTAATAATTCTAATCGTAGTTTTCTGTCTAAATATTGAAAATATTGCCTTTGACCATCAATCGTACCAGTTTTTATTAATTGTCTAATAATTTCTTTTTTTTCTGTTATTTTTGCTTCGTCATCTAATGAATCATCTGGGAAACAATTTTTTCAACAGTACTCACATATTCACTATCAACAACGGCGATACATCCACCAGTATGTGCAAAGGATGTATCTAATATGGATAAATACAGCTCATCAGCAAAAACTTTTTTGTCTAGATCACTGATATCAGAATTACCACATAAATATCTTTCTCCGATTATTGTATGTATGGTATATGAATCTAAATACATCCATTTACCGTTTCGCTTTACAAAAATAAGTGTTTGAGATTTAAAAATAAGAATATCTCCGTTGCTTTGCATAATTACTCCAACCCAATTGGAACCACTTTCTGACCTACACATATTGGTAAAATCCAAAAATTCATATGGAGTCCAAGATGTGTGATTAGAGTTTGGAGTATGCTCTTGTATAGCAGAAAAATATTTAACAATTTTGCCTTTACAATCAAGTTTTATGCCAGAAATTATGCCATCTGTAAATACCGCACTATGATTACTTTTTAGAAATTTTACATAATCAACAGAACCTTTTGAGTTTTGGGTAGAATCAATAATAAAGCCAAAAGCCATATGATTTCCTTCATATGTCTTTTGAGACCATATACGAAGCCTTTGGATCAATTCATAAATACATGCACTACCTAACCACGCACAAAGGCCAACTTCAAAGGCAACATCAAATTTAGCGTTTCTATATATATTATTTCTGTCATAAGAATTTACTTTATCAAATGTATCACTACGATAATCAAAGCTACTAACAAGCAATATTTCTCTTATTATCATTTCCGCAACCCCAAAATCTTGATTAGGATTTTGGGTCTTTACGCGAAAATGGAATTGCGGTGTTGCTAATGCTGGGAAAAAATAAATGAAATGTTCACCTCTTTTTTCATAACATTTGATATGGCTCTTTAAATTTTGTGATCTTGTAGGTTCACACTTCAATACTAATTTACCATCAACATTGATTAATGGCAGAATATAATTTTCTAAAATGTATTGAAACTCTTTGATTGCTAGATTTTTCCTTGACTGATAAGCGGTATGGTTCATTGCGAAATGCCTCCAAATATTATTATGTTTTGAAATATTTTAATACAAAGTTTATTTTACTTTATATTTTCACCTCTTTGTTTAATTGGTTTTACGAGAAATTTATTGAATTATTATACGTTTAAGAATTACAAAACTCCTCTTATATATTAAAACCCTCAATATCCCAAAGTGCAACAAAAAATTTTACAAAAATCGACAAAAATTTTGCCATTTAATATATTAAGACGAAATTTGCAACAAAAATGCAACATTTTTAGAAAAAGAGGTTCTACCTATAAATCAAAAAGCAATCACAAATAAGAAAAGAGGTCTTATAATATAGTTGCTTTTAATGCTTAATTATCGAATCCCTTATATTTGCAAAATTCTAATATAGAAAAACTTAGAATTATTTCAAACAAAGAAAAAATCGCTGCTTTAGTAAGTTGTATAAATATCATATTTAATGTTGAAAGTTCTTCATAGGGGACTATGTAACTTACTATCCAAGAACTACATACTTCCAAGCTGATATCAATTTTCCCGGATAAGAATGGATATACAAAAAATAAAATAGCTAATATGAAAGATAGACAATGGTCGCTAATACTATATCGTGATTTTAGGAAAAAATATATCCCACCTGTGAAAATGGCAGAAAATATAATAAAAGCAAATTCAGGGAAATAGAGATTAATAGCTTCAGAAAGAAGAATATCCTGAAAAAGTTTTTCCATAAAATTACCCCCTGTTTTGATAATTTAATTATACCATATTTTTTATCCGCCAACAATAAATTTTGAAAGGAGGTCATCCCCATAAATCCGAAAGTAATCGCAATCACAAATCAGAAAGGAGGTGTCGGAAAGACAACGACCGCCGTCAGCCTTGGTGTAGGCTTGGCTAAAGCCGGTAAGCGTGTCCTGCTAATTGATGCAGACCCGCAGGGCAGCTTGACTGTCAGCCTTGGTATTAAGCGGCAGGACGAGCTTGAAGAAACGCTGGCAACGGTGCTGCGGGATGTGGCAGAGGACAGAGAACCGTCAAGATCGGTAATACAGACCGCCGAAGGTGTGGACTTCGTTCCGGCGAACATTGAGCTGTCTGCTTTTGAGGTGTCGCTGTTTAATACTATGAGCCGTGAGTTCGTGCTCAAGCGATACATTGAAAGCGTGAAGCAAAATTATGAATATGTGCTGATTAACTGTATGCCGTCGCTGAGTATGCTTACGGTCAATGCCTTGGCTGCTGCGGATAGCGTGATCATTCCGTCGCAGCCTAATTTTTTGTCCACAAAAGGGTTGGACTTGCTGTTCAAATCCATTGCGAGGGTCAAACGCCAAATAAACCCCAAACTCAAAATTGACGGCATACTCTTCACAATGGTGGACAGCAGAACTAACAATGCAAAGTCAATTATCGGGGCTCTTCGTAAAACCGTGGGAGAGAATATTAGGGTTTTCGATACACAAATCCCCTTTTCGGTAAAAGCCGCAGAAAGCACCGTTTCGGGTAAAAGCATTTTCGCACACGATAAGAACGGCAAGGTTGCGGCAGCTTACGAAAACTTTGTAAAGGAGGTGCTTACGCTTGAACAAAGGGAAAGAGCTCGATCTTGGTCTGACGGGGTTCGATGAACTTTTTATGAGTGAAACGGAAAGGACGGAAAACCATCTGCCGAAAATTCACGATATTCCCCTATCGGAAATAGACGATTTCCCCGACCACCCGTTCAAAGTTAAAATGAACGAGGATATGGCGGAGCTTGTACAGAGCATCAAAGAACGTGGAGTAATTACCCCGATAATATTGAGAACAAAAGAGGACGGACGTTATGAAATAGTTTCCGGTCACAGAAGAAAAACGGCTTCACAACTTGCAGGGCTTAAAACCGTGAAAGCGGAGATAAGAAACCTTACAAGGGACGAAGCCGTTATTTTAATGGTGGAATCAAACCTGCAGCGCAGCGTGATTTTGCCCAGCGAAAAGGCTTTTTCTTATAAAATGAAGCTTGAAGCTCTGAAAAGGCAGGGACAAAGAACGGATTTAACTTCGTCCCCAGTGGGGACGAGGTTACGTTCCGATGAACTTGTAGCGAAAAATTCACCTGACGGAAAAACCCAAATACAGCGTTACATTCGCTTGACGGAGTTATTGCCCGAGATATTGGATTTAGTTGATGAGGGGCGAATAGCTTTCCGTCCGGCGGTGGAGATATCATTTTTAAGAAAGGAGGAACAGGAAAATCTGCTGGAAAGCATTGAATGTTTCGATGCGACCCCTTCTCTTGCACAGGCAATTAAAATGAAGAACTTTTCCCAAAACGGGAAACTTACAGCGGAGGTGATAGAATCAATTTTAAGCGAGGAGAAATCCAACCAAAAAGAAAAAGTCAGCATTAAAACCGAAAAACTGCGGAGGTTTATCCCCTCAACAGTTCCGGAAAACAAAACCGAAGAATATATTTTGAAAGCGCTTGAATATTATTCTCGGTACATTCAGCGAATGAAAAACAGTATGGAGAGATAACTTAAAAGGGGGTAGTGTCGGGATTACTGATTGGTAAATAAGCTGTTTGAGGGAGCGATGACCTAATCTGGTGCATAGATTGCGCCGACAGATTTTTCGTCAGGTGGTGCAAAGTCCCCCGAAGGCATACTGTCGTATGTCGAGGGGGCTTTGTGCTGCATGGCGGGAAATATGCAAGCAAGATGTGTGCCAAGCCGTAGGCATGATTTGGTCAGCGTTCCCTCCGTCCCCTCCCCATAC
>JAGBAZ010000053.1 GCA_018110905.1 Oscillospiraceae bacterium | reverse complement strand
GTATCAAATTCGCTTACGTCTTTTGCAAATTCATCATCAGCAACGGGCATTTCTTTGGCTTTGATGCTGTGGAGTTTGCATTTGAAAACAACGGGAGCGCCTTTAAGCTCTTCTGCGGGATAATCTTCCGGGAAGGAAACGTTTACGTCAAATTCTTCGCCTGCGTTGTGGCCGCAAACCTGTTCTTCGAAACCGGGGATAAACTGGCCGGAACCGAGTTCAAGCGAGAAATGTTCGCCTTTTCCGCCTTCAAAAGGAACGCCGTCTTTGAAACCTTCGTAGTCGATTTCAGCCTGGTCACCGTTCTGTGCGGGTCTGTCTTCAACTTCGATGATTCTTGCGTTTCTTTCGAGCATAACGGAAAGTTCGCCTTCAACCTGGGAATCAGCAACTTCGGTTACGATTTTTTCAGCTTTGATGCCTTTATATTTTTTTACGGAAACTTCGGGTTTTACGGTTACGGTTGCGGTAAGGGTATAACCTTCTTCGGAGCAATCTACAAGTGCGATTTCTGCGCGGTCAACGGGAACAATTTTTGCTTCGGCAACAGCCATGTCGTATGCTACGCCGTAAGTTTCGTTAACTGCATCCTGATAGAAGAATTCTCTTCCGTAAGTTTTTTCGATAAGAGCTTTGGGAGCTTTGCCTTTGCGGAAACCTTTTACTGCAAGGTTTTTGCCTTTTTCTCTGATAGCTGCGTCAACAGCACGTCCGAACTCCTCTGCGGTTACAGCAATGGTAAGCTTAACCTCGTTGGTGCCGGTTTTTTCAATCTGTCTAAGTTCCATTATGTTGTTTCCTCCTGATAGATACATTTTCAGTAACTGTTAAAGTATATCATATAGTTATCATAAAATCAATTATTTTATATAAAAATATTATATTATTTTTATTTAATTTTCCAAAATTTAAAGCCAAGATGGTCTGCGGAAATAAGTTTGAATTCAATTCCCATATATTCTCCCTCATTGGCAAGGCTTCTTGATGCTCCGTGAAGGTGTCCGTAATACACTTTCCTTATGCCGTATTCCTTAAGAACCGAAATTATGTTCGGAACCATTTCGTTTGCATAAACCGGAGGATAATGGAGAAAAACGATTTTTTCCGCATCCGGAAAACGTTTTGAATCCTCGAGCGAAAGTCTTAACCGAAGCGCTTCCCTTTCGGATATTTTGTGGTCATGTTCCTCATTCGGCATAAAAACCCAGCCACGGGTTCCGCAAAGAGCAAGATCTTCCGCAAGTACCGAATTATTATGGAGAATTTCAAAGGTGGTTATGCCGTTTTCTTTAAAAAACTTTTCCGCCTTCGTTCTTGTTGTCCACCAATAATCGTGGTTTCCCTTCATAACAATTTTTCTTCCCGGAAGGGCATCAACAAATTTAAAATCCGGAAGAGCCTCATCAAAACCAAGTCCCCAGGAAAAATCCCCCGGAATAACAACAGTATCTTCGGGTTTGATCTGTTCTTTCCAGCTGGCTTCAATTTTGCTGACATAATCTTTCCAGCCGAAAAAGTTATCCATCGGCTTGTTTGTTCCAAATGAAAGGTGAAGGTCTGCCATTACCCAGACCGACATCAGCAATCACCTCCAACGGTGCTCAAAACAAAATCTGCCATTTCTTCCCTTCCACAAACTTTCGTAAATCTCGGTTCTTTTTCAGAAAGTTCCGAAAGCTGTTTTGGCATCGAAAGCCCGGAAAGAATCTCGATTTTCTTTGCCGCCTCAAAATCATCCGGTTCATTTTCTCCGGAAATCGCTTTGAGCACGGCACGCGGGAATTTATAAGGACTTGCTGTGGAAGCAATTATCGTCTTTGTTTCGTCGCCGGTTTCCGTTTTATAATTTTCATATACATCAACAGCAACGGCTGTATGGGTATCACAAAGATATGAATATTCACCAAAGAGCATTTTAATGCGGTTTTCTGCACCTTCATCATCGGTATATCCTGCCGCAAAAATCTCTTTTATTTTTGCAAGAATCTCATCCGGAACGCAATATTTTCCATGCTCACGGAGAGATTTCATTACTTCACGGACATATCCGTCTTCTTTTTCGCAAAGTTCAAAAATCAATCTTTCGAGGTTGCTTGAAACAAGAATATCCATGGAAGGAGATTCCGTCATATAAAAATCGCGGTTCACATCATACACTCCGGTGCTCAAAAAATCGGTGAGCACGTTGTTTGCGTTGGAAGCGCAGATAAGCTTTCCGAAAGGTACACCCATCTGTTTTGCATAATATGCCGCAAGAATATTACCGAAGTTTCCGGTGGGAACGGTTACGTTAACAGTTTCCCCGTCTGAAATTTCACCGTTTTTTACAAGATCCGCATAAGCGGAAACATAATAAACCACCTGCGGAAGAAGTCTTCCCATATTTATGGAATTTGCGCTGGAAAAACGTTTTCCGTTTTCGCCGAGTTTTGCACGGATATTTTCATCGGTAAAAATCTTTTTTACCGCGGTCTGAGTATCATCAAAATTTCCTATTACGCCGCAAACGGAAACATTTTCTCCCTTTTGTGTCTGCATCTGGAGCTGCTGAATTTTAGAAACGCCGTTCGCCGGATAAAAAACTATAATTTCCGTTCCCTCAACGTCACAGAATCCTTCAAGAGCAGCTTTTCCCGTATCTCCGGAAGTTGCGGTAAGGATAACGATTTTCTTACCATCCCCGACTTTTTCCGATGCTTTTACAAGAAAACGGGGAAGAATCTGGAGCGCCATATCTTTGAAAGCACATGTTGGTCCATGCCAGAGTTCAAGCATATAGACGTTTTCGCCAAGTTTTACAATTTGAGTCGGTTCTTCTTCTTCAAAATTTCCAATATATGCTTTTTCTGCACAGTCAAGAAGTTCTTCTTCAGAAAAATCCGTCATAAATTTTGAAAAAATCCGCTTTGCCCTTTCGCAATAAGAAAATTTTGAAAGTTCGGTAATTTCTCCTTTTTTGAGCACCGGAATTTCAACCGGCACAAAAAGACCTCCGTCTTCCGAAAGTCCTTTTACAATTGTTTCCGCCGAATCAAGGCGCAGATTTTTGTTTCTTGTACTTTGAAATTTCACTTTTTCACCTCAAATTCTTTTTGCAAAAAAGTTATATGCGTTTTTCCAGAATATTTTTTCGGCAAGTTCTTCGCCGAATTCCGTTTCAACCAAATCATAAAGATTCGGAATATCTTTCATCTTTCTGATACCGTTTACAACGTCACAGCCGTCATAATCGCTTCCCATGCAAATGGCGTTTTCTCCGCCGAGCGAAAGCATTCTTTCGATATGTTTTATGATATCGGAAAGGCTTGCGTTTTCCTCATTGTTGTTGAGAAAAGCTTTATAAAAATTAATTCCGACAACGCCTTCCCTGAGGACTATTTCCTTAAAATATTCATCGGTAAGGTTTCTGCGGTGTCCGCAGATTTCACGAAGGTTGCTGTGGCTTGCGGCAACAGCACAATTTACATTTTTGAGCACGTCACGAAGTCCCGCATCGGAAAGATGAGAAATGTCTATAACCATTCCCATGCGTTCCATTTCTTTTATAACTTCAATTCCGAAAGGTTTTAAACCAAAATTCTGGTCCGCTGAACCTTTTCCGATTTCATTTTCACCGTTCCAGGTGAGAGTCATCATTCTGACACCGTCATTATAAAGACTTTGCAGTCTTTCAATTTTTCCGCCGAGCACTCTTCCGCCCTCAACGGTAAGGATTGCCGCGGTTTTTCCGCTTTCAGTAACCCTGTCAACGTCAGAAATCGTTTTCGCCTGCTCAAAATACTGCGGAAATTCCGCAATCTGAGCATCAAAAAAATGCTTCGACATTGAGTAATAGTTGAAAGCATCTTCGCCGGAAATAACGTCCGGGCAGAAAATAGCAAAGCATTGGCAATGCCGCTTTATTTTTTCATTTTTCGGAAATGAAATATCAAGATAATTACAATCAAGACCAACGCTCTGATGCATTGCGGTGGTTATGGTATCACAATGAAGATCAAAAAAATCCATGAACAGTCTCCGTTCCGAAAGCATTTTTAATATGGGTAAACTTTTTTATCTCAAGATCATATTTTCCGTAAACAATTTCAAAAACATCGAACCGAGGCTGACCGTTAAGCCCTTTTTGGAGTTTGTAAAGCATCGCAGCTTTACAGATTTTTTGCTGTTTAGAACGGGTGACCGCCTGCCTCGGAGCATAAAGACAATCATCTGCACGGGATTTAACTTCGATAAAAGCTATGTATTTTCCGTCTTTTGCAACAATGTCGATTTCGCCGAGTCGGGTGTTGAAATTTCGCTCAATTATCTCATATCCTTTTCCGGCAAGATATTCCGCAGCAAAATCTTCGCCCATATCCCCCCGGCGGCGTTTTTCGGTAATCAAAAAATCACCCTCAGTGCATTTTTTTAAGAAAAGTCAAACGATGTATTTCGCTCGGTCCGAATTCTCTTATTTTTTCATAATGGAGTTTTGTTCCGTAGCCTTTATGTTTTGCAAAGCAATATTCCGGATATTTTTTATCCATTTCGAGCATGAATCTGTCCCTGCTCACCTTTGCGAGAATGGAAGCCGCCGCAATACTTGCGGAAGTTGCGTCGCCTTTAATAACAAATTCTGTCGTAATCTCCATGTTTTTCGGAACGCGGTTTCCGTCTATAAAAACATGTTCCGGTTTTATGCTCAGATTTTCAACAGCCGTTTTCATGGCGAGCATAGTTGCTTCAAGAATGTTTATTTCGTCTATGGTTTTATGGTCAATGCTTTGTATTGAATACGCAAGAGCGTGCTCAATTATTTCATCAAAAAGCAAATCGCGCTTTTTTTCGGAAAGTTTTTTGCTGTCGTTAAGTCCCTCGATCTCAAAATCTTCCGGAAGAATCACCGCCGCGGCAAAAACCGGACCTGCAAGAGGTCCTCTTCCCGCTTCGTCAACTCCGCATATATATTTTATTCCAAGTTCAACGCGCTTTGCGTGCTCAAATTCATATAAGCTCATTGGGTCTCTCCAAAGTTATGCGTCCGATTTTTCCTCCGCGGAACTCATCAAGAAGCATTGCGGCGGCTCTTTCGGTATCGATTTCTCCGCCGGAAATTTTCATTCCGCGTTTTGCGCCGATAAGTTCAAGAAGCGCAAAAGGCTCGATTTCAAAAGTTTCTTCATCGGTGAGTTTATATCTTTCGCAAAGAAGTTTATGTGCTTCGTGGTTAAGAACATCCGCAAGACGAGCCGCAAGGGTTTCAATATCAAGGATATCATCTTTTACCGCGCCGGTGAAAGCAAGATGTTCACCAACGGTTTTGTCCTCGAATTTCGGCCAAAGAACGCCGGGCATATCAAGCATATCGATACCTTTATCAAGGGTTACCCACTGTTTTCCGCGGGTAACGCCGGGACGATCTTCAACTTTTGCACGTTTTCCGCCGGCAATGCGATTGATGAAAGAAGATTTTCCGACGTTAGGAATACCGACTATCATCATACGGATAGGTTTGCCTTCCATTCCTTTTCTTGCGCGTTTTTCAAGTTCGTTTTTAAGAACATCGCGAACAAGCGGAGCAAGTTTATTAAGACCTCTTCCGCTTCTGCAATCGGTTGCAAGTGCACGGATTCCTTTGGATCTGTAATGTTCGATCCATTCCTGAGTAATTGCCTCATCAGCCATATCGCATTTGTTGAGCACAACAACCCTCGGTTTTCCACCAACAAGGCTTTTCATTTCCGGGTTGCGGCTTGAAAAAGGGACTCTTGAATCGGTTATTTCCACAACAACATCCACAAGAGGAAGATTTTCTTTCATTAAACGGCGGGTTTTGGCCATATGTCCGGGAAACCACTGGATATCAACCTGTTCCATAAGGCAAAAATCGCCTCCTTTCAAAAATATACAATAATCTAATATATATTATACTACAAATTAAACAGAAAAAAAAGACTCCCCTGCCAATTGACAAGGGAGTTTTTTCGCAAATAACAAATTAGCGGACCTGTTTGACCTTTGCAGCTTTACCAACTCTATCACGGAGATAGTAAAGTTTAGCTCTTCTGACACGACCATGACGAACAAGTTCAACTTTTTCGATCATCGGGCTGTGAATCGGGAAAACTCTTTCAATGCCGCAGCCGTGTGCTACACGACGAACGGTGAAAGATTCGGAGATTCCGCCGTGCTGTTTAGCAATAACAGCGCCTTCGAAAATCTGGGTTCTGTAATGGTCTCCCTCTTTGATTTTGCAATATACCTTAACGGTATCACCGATTGCAACTTCGGGTTTGTCAGCTCTCAGGCAGTCCTGGGAAATAAGTTTAAGTGCATCCATTTTAAATATCCTCCTTGTTATTTTTCAGACATTCATACTCAATGGACACCATTGACAGAGGACTGTCCGCCCGACATAATTTTTTGTCGTTCATGTCGCCGGGAATGCGACAGCGCCGTTTAGACATACTAAACAGCCTTATTATAATAACATAAGCAAAATATAATTGCAAGTATTATTTTCAAAAAATCAGCGGAATTTTTCCATTTTTTCGTTATATACAGCCATTCTTTTTACTTTTATGTCTTCCGGAGCAAAACCTGCAAAGTTTTTGAAAGCCGCAAAAACAAGATCCGGATTTATGTTGAGTTCCACGCCGGAAGCAAGGCGAGCTTTTAAGTAATATCTTCCCTCTTTATATTCAAGCTTCGAAAGCTTGATATGTGGTTTTATATCAATTTCCTTCTCGCCGCTTTTTGTCTTTTTAATAACCGGAACAACTTCCCTGTCAAAACATCTGTACCATATTGCAAGGGTTTCCTCAACATCCTTTTCTTCCGCAGCAAAAGAAATTTCGTAATCCGCAAAGCGGATCTGTTTTGCGTCCATTTTAGGTTTTCCTGCGGCAATCGCCTTGAAACCAACCGGAAGAACAGCGTTTATTCTGCGTACAATTTCTTCATAAGGCATCGGAGAAATAAGGCGGAAATCAACGCTTTCGGCAACGCTTTCATAACCGAGAGAAAGCGGCAGAGCGAAAGTAAGATAAAGATGCGGGTGAAATCCTTCTGTGTACCAGAAATCGATTTTAGAGCGTTTGAGGGCGCGCTGGAAAGCTCTCATAACGTCAAGATGAGAGATATATTTAGCGCTGCCTGTTTTGGTATAAAAAAGTCTTACGTCAATAAATTCGGTGACATTATTCAAAACAAGCGCCCCCTTTCAGGCAATTTGCTCCGCAGCCCGAACATTTCCGGCGGCAATTGGGTGTTGTAACGCTTTCATGCGCTTTTTTGTTTTCATTGATAATGAATTTTTTTGTTACACCGTAATCGAAGATATCCCAGGGCATAACTTCGTCATAGCTTCTGGTTCTGTTTGCATAAAATTCAGGTTTTACGCCGCATTCTTCAAAAGACTCCATCCAGACGTCGAATTTAAAGTGTTCGTCCCAGCTGTCAAGGTTGCAGCCTTTACGCCATGCAGTTTCAATAACTTTTCCGATTTTTCTGTCGCCGCGAGCAAGAACCGCTTCGAGATAGGAAGTTTCCGCATCGTGCCAGTCAAGATCGATCTTTCTGCTGTGAACGGCGGAGCGCATAACTTCCTGTTTTCTGTGGAGTTCTTCCCTCGTATCCTGGGGTTCAAACTGGAAGGGGGTAAAAGGCTTCGGAACAAAGCTTGCAACACTGCAGGTAACCTGAACACCCTTGCCTTTCGGTTTGTTGGGAAGGCTATAGAACATGTTTACAACGCGCTGTGCTGTTTCAACAATTCCTCTTACGTCATCGTCGGTTTCGGTAGGAAGACCGATCATGAAATAAAGCTTAACAGCGGTATATCCGCCTTCAAAAGCGGTTTTTGCGGTGTTCATAATTTCTTCTTCTGTAACGTTTTTGTTGATAACGTCGCGCATTCTCTGGGTTCCGGCTTCCGGCGCAAAAGTAAGACCGCTTTTGCGGACTTTGCTTATCTTCTGAAGAAGGCTTTCGCTGAAGTTATCAACGCGAAGGGACGGAACCGCAAGGTTCACGTGCTCTTTCGGAGTCCATTCAAGAAGGTCATCAAGAAGCGGTTCAAGTTCGCTGTAATCGCTGGTACTGAGAGAAGTAAGCGAAAGTTCTTCATAACCGGTGCTGTCGCAGAGGTTGTGAGCATCTTTGCAAAGGGTATCAAAACGTTTTTCTCGTACAGGACGGTAGATGAATCCTGCCTGGCAGAATCGGCATCCGCGGATGCAGCCGCGCATAAGTTCAAGCTGGCTTCTGTCGTGAACGATATCGATAAACGGAACAACAAATTTATCCGGATAAGGAACTTTGTCCAAGTCTTTAATGATGCGTTTTGTTATGGGAAGAGTTGCGGTTTCCTTAGGAACGAATTCTTTAACAGTTCCGTCATCGTTATAAACAAAGTCAATGAGAGAAGGAACATAAACACCCTGAATCTTTGCGGCTTCGCAAAGATACTGTTTTTTGCTCCAGCCTTTCTTTTTCGCGGTTTTATAAAGATTTACAACTTCCGGAAGGACTTCTTCGCCTTCGCCGGGCATAAAAAGATCAATAAAATCCGCAATAGGTTCCGGGTTGCAGGAACAGGGACCGCCGGCAACAACAAGATTTTTAAGCCCGGTTCTGTCCTCTGCCCTTACCGGAACACCGGCAAGATCCAGCATATTGAGGATTCCGGTATAGGAAAGTTCATACTGAAGAGTAAAACCTATCATATCAAAATCTCCGACAGAATCGCGGCTTTCAAGTGCAAAAAGCGGATATCCGTTTTCACGGAGAATTCTTTCCATATCAGTATCCGGAGCAAAAACTCTTTCGCACCAGACTTCCGGGTCGCTGTTGAGAAGGCTGTAAAGTATTTTCATTCCAAGGTGGCTCATTCCAACTTCATAAAGATCCGGAAAACAGAAAGCAAACCTTACGGAAACGTCCTCTTTCTTTTTGACAACACTGTTAAGTTCACCGCCGCAATATCTTGCGGGTTTTTGAACAAGACTGAGAATTTTTTCGGGAATTGCAGGCAAAGCGATTCCTCCTTTCCTGTATAACTATATAAGTATAACATAAGGTCAAAAGGTTTTTCAATAGTTTACGAAGCGTTGATTTACAAACAAAACCCTCTATGATAGAATCAAACCAAAAGGAGGCGATTTTTTTGGATAATATCAAAACCGGAAGTTTAATTAAAGAACTGCGTACTGAAAAAGAGCTTACGCAAAAAGAACTTGCAGAAAAACTTTCTGTTTCCACCGCCGCCGTTTCAAAATGGGAAAACGGAAAAGGCTTTCCGGATATTTCGATTCTTGAACCTCTTTCGGCGGAACTTGGAATTTCAATAGCGGAACTCATAAAGGGTGAAAAAATGCCGGAAAATTTTGAATCGGAATCTCTTGCGAAAGATATTATTGAAATTTCAAAAAAAGAGATAAAATTTGAAAAAGCAAGACAGATTTTTATAACGGCTGCATTCCTTGCAACAATTTTGATTGTCAACATATTTGTAATTTTTGATGCTTTTTCAGGTTACCTGCAAAACGCGGAATTTTCCTTTCCAACGCCAAGTTTAATCGGACTTTTTATGTTCCTTTTCGGCGGAAATGCGATTGCTTTTGCTGTTTTCAACCTGCTTTTCGGAAACAGATTTTCAATCCAAAAAGCTATGCAGATTTCCCTTCTCAGCGAAGCCTGCTGTGCTGCCTCAATATGGCTTGGTTCCGTATATACCGATTACAAGGTTTCGATAAACGATATTTCTGCCGTTTTGGATACCGCAAACGCTATTGAGCTTGAATCCAGAATGCTTTTCCTCATAACCGTTTTGCTTAACGTTTTCGCCTACTGGAAAATTGTTAAAACAAAATGAAACAAAGCCGCCTTTTCAGGCGGCTTTATTTCATTGCGCAAAAGATAATATAAAAAACAGCAATCAATATAAAATAGTTTTTTGTAGCAAATGCAGAAAATATAAATAATACCGAAACAGCAACAGAAAGCGAAACAGATACCACTTTAAAAATCTGTCTTTCATTCTGCGGAAAATAATCGTTAAGAATCGTTTTCAAAAAAGCTCCCCCGTCGGTCGCAGCAACCGGCAAAGCCGTAAAAATTCCGATTATCAGATTTATATATCCGAAAAATTGGTTTTTTAAAATAAAAAACATTGCCGCCAAAAGGAAGTTCAAGGAAAAACCTGCCGCAAATATAAAACATTTTTTAACTGTGCTCAAATTTTCCGGCAAAGAAACATGAATACCGAAAATCGTTATTTCAATAAGTTTGGGAAACGTTTTTACGCATAATAAAGCTAAAAAATGTCCGAATTCGTGCAAAAGCGAAAACAAAACCGCAACCGAAGCTGTTCCGTTTCTATCCGCAAGCAAAAATAAAGTCAGCACCGCAAAGAAAAGCGGCGAAACTTTGATCTTTGTTCTGAACAAGGTAAATTCCATCATAGTTCAAAACAAATCATCGGATCAATTTTTCTTCCTTCAACGATAATTTCAAAATGAAGGTGGCTTCCGGTGGAACGTCCGGTACTTCCGGCTTCTCCGATTTTTTCTTCAGCGTTAACGAAACTTTCCTCTTTTACAGCGATATCAGAAAGATGACAATATTTTGTCAAAAACTTCTCAGAATGTTCCAAAATAACATAATTTCCGTATATTTTATCAAAACCGGTTTCAAGAACTTTTCCCGGCCACGCTGCCGTTATGCTGCTGCCGCTTTCCGCAGCGATATCAATTCCTTCATGCAAATCTTCATTTTTAGAAAACGGATCTTCTCTTTTTCCGAAATATGAAGTTATTCTTCCGTTTTCCGAAGGAAACTTTGCGGAACACGAAATCAGAATTTCCGGAATTTGTTTGTTATCTTTTCCTTTTTCAAAATTATAGATTATAACTTCAATCAGATATTTTGCTTTGTTTATTATTTTATCCGAAAACGCCGATAAATCAGAGAAAAAATCAAATTCAATTTCATTCCCGGATAAATTTATTATTTTTTCAACATTGGAATCCAAAAGTTTCATTGTTGCAGGAAAAGATGAAGAATACAGAATAATTCCAGCTGTTAAAACAAGCAAAAATAAAAATTTTATAAAATAATACTTTTTGATTTTTTTCATTTTTTATCCTCCCTTTTATTTAATATGAAAAGAAGGATAAAAAAATACCTTTGGCTCTGCCAAAGGTATTTTTGTTTATCCGAAAATATTATTTTCTTCAGAACTGCTTTCTTCTGAAGATGATGTTTCGTTATCTTCATCCGAAATATTTTCCGAAGAACTTTCTTCAGAAGGCGAAGAGGAACTTTCCTCCTCAAATTCCGGTTCGGAGGAAGATTCCTCCGGAGGTTCATAAAAACTTTCACCGTTTGTGGATTGGCTTCCGTAATTATAATCACCGTTTTTTCCGGCACTGTAAAGATAAGAGGAAATCGAATCCGCAATAGCTTCTGCGATTTCACGCTGATAACTGCTTTTTATAAGTTTGTAATAATCGGATTCATTACTTACAAAACCAAGTTCACCCAAAACAGATGGGTATTCCTGAATTCTTGTTACATAATAGCGTCCAATCATATCTCCCCTGTCTTTTGTTCCAAGAGCTGAAGCAACATTGGAAGAAAAATAGGAAGCAAGATTCTGAGAAAATCTTGTGAAATAGAAACATTCCGTACCGTATCCTTTGCTGGAAGTTGCGGAGTTGCAGTGAACGCTTACAAAAACAAGCGGATCTTTTCCGGAAGCATAGGCCACCCTGTCTTCAAGACTTGGGCGTTGTTTTACTGTATCCATCATATAAACAGTCGCTCCGCGGTCCTGAAGTTCCGATTTGAGATATTTTCCAACAGCAAGGTTGATCTCATATTCGCCGTAGTCAGAAAGGAAGCCAAGAGCTCCTACGCCAAGCGCACTGTGACCGACGTCAACAACTATCGGAACACCTGAAAGGCTTGAAGTTCCTGTCGGGTTATTGAAACGGAAAATAAGTTCATCTCCGTCATAATAAGCAGTATAACCGAGGAATCCGGATTTTGTGCTCAATTTAAGTTTCAAAGTGGAACTGTTCCATTTTGCGGAATCAAAAAGCGGAGTACAATTTAAATCAAGATTTCCCGGAGTTTCATCGGTATAGAAAAATTCGATTGAAAATTCGCTGCTTGAATATTTAGCAGCATACGCAACCCTTTGTTCCATTTCGAAAGAAACATAAGTATATCTCTTGTTTGCGGAAACTGTCATATTGGTTATTTTGTTTCCGCCAAGTTCTCCGGAAACCGGACTTACGTCCTTTGTATAAACACGCTGACCGGACTGGAGGTTATAATATGTGAAAGTTTTGCTGCCTTCAACATAAACAATTTCATCACCGACAACATAATCCCTTGTTCCTTTTGCAAGCGGATAGCAGTCATAATCCGAAAGATCATTAAGGACATTGGTCGGGAATGTTTCTGCCGCTTTTGCCGTAACCTCAACAAGTCCTCCGGCTTTTGCCTTTGCAGAAACCGTTACATAAGCAGCTTCCTTGGTTTCTGTATTGCCTTCCCAGGTACCTTTGACAACAATGTTCCCTATTCCCTGTTCTTCTGTTCCGGAAGGCGGCGCAGAAAGCATTCCGGTATAAGTTACGTATGTGGAGTCCTGTTCCTCTTCTGTTGAATCGTCCGCTTCTGTACTCTGCTTAAGAGTAACCGTATTGGAACCGAGAGTTGCGGTAACTGTTGAACCTTCATAAGCAAGGGCTGTTACAGTTATGCTCATTCCGCCGCCGACGGTTACATTACCGAGCGGGGTTACCTCTTTAAGAACAAGGATATTTCTTGTTACGTTATAGGTTATGGTTTTTTCCTTATGTTCAAACTTGAATGTATTAAGACCCGGCGCAAGTTCAAGAGTAAGCATGAATGCACCGTTTGAATCCCGCTTAACTTTTTCACCGTTCATGGTAAGATCAAAGTTAACGTCAGATGCTCCTGCAAAAACCGCAACCGTATCATATGTAGAATAAGTAAGCTTTGAAGGCCTTGTAAGTTCAAGTTGGGTAAGAAGAAAACTCGGGTCGATATTTTCAGTAAGATACTGAATAAGGGCATCTGTGGATTGTTTCGGGTTTTTCTGGAGCGCTGCAAGTGAATCAAAAATGCTTCCTTTGAAACCGCTGAGTTTTTCCGCAGAAATTACCTGGTCGGAAAGTTCCGAAGGATCTTCCCAGCCTTTTTCGTCCGTGCAGGCTTTTGTCGCATACTGAAAAACATAAAGCGGAACTTTTTCTGCTATTACACTGTTCCACCATTCCATATAATCAGCAAACTTTGCAGATTTGTTTCCGGTTGCATAAACGCCTTTTACTGCAACAAAATCCGCAAAACCTTCATCAACAAATTTCTTTGTGTTAGCAAATCCATCAACAAAACTTTCATAGCCTGCTTCTGTTGCACTTCCTGCTTCTATTGTTGCGCTGTTTGCCCAAACAGGATCTACTGCAAGTCCAACAGCAATTGCAGGATTTTCTTTTTTCACTGCTTTATACGCCGCAGTGACCGCCGCTTCAACATTCGAACGCAGATAGTTTTCATATCCCATTCCGCTGCCGTATTTTGTGTAATCCTCGTAAACATTGCCGGCAGATTCGACCGAATAAGTATCCAGCAAAATTCCGTCTATATCATAGGTGCTCAAAGCTTCTGCATTTTTTGCTATCTGTGAAAGCTGCTTACTGTCGAGCACGAAAGAAGTTTCGGTTTTTCCTTCAATATTGGTTTTGAGCACATCAAAAACCACATAGACAAAAAGCCCCTCCGCTTTGGCCTTTTCCGATGCATATTTGAGCATATCTATGCTTTCTTTTGCCTGCGGCATTCCTTCTCCGGCGTAAAGAACAGTTTCTCCGAAAGTTGTTTCGAAGAAAACCGTATTTGCCGAAAGAGTTTTTGCATCGCTTATTGCTTTATCTATTGATTTCTGTATATCTTCTGTGCTCATTCCGTTTTCTGTTCGGTAATCAACACCGGCTTCAAGCGTTATTGCCATCATTCTGTCCGGCGCACGATAAACAATCGGGCCTTCCACAACATTTTCTATTTCCGGTTCTTCGTTAATTTCTGGTTCTACCGGATTTATTGTAACATCGTTAAGGTCCGTAACGTTTTCTTCAAACGGCTGTTCTTCTTCCGAAGAAGAGCTTTCCGAACCTATTTCAAATTGTGGAATTTCAAAACCGTTAAAGCCGTCAAGAATCTTTTCAATTCCGGGAAGACCGCTTTGAAAAGCCGCAAAAACCGCTATTCCGCCAATGACAAAAACAAGGCTTAAACTTAAAACAGCCGTCATCAGCTTTTTGTTCAAAAAGAATTTTTTCATAAAGTTTTTTCCGTCCTTTAATTGGGTTTCCCTTTGTTTACATAATTTCCAAAAGATTTTCCATTTCTGATTTAACTGCGTTTTTAACTCCGGATACCGGATTATAAAGCGAATCATAACGATAGAGCGCAAAACCGGAATATCTTTCTTCTTCCCTTGCCGCAACAATCTGCCGCGCAAGGATATCATTGTTGTTTATCCATTCCTTTTTACCGCTATCACCGGCGTAGGTATCTTCCGCACCGGCTTTATATGCCGCAAGGCCAACAATCAGTTCGACCTCGCTTCTTGTTATCATACTGCCGAATTCAGAAAGAACATCAAGATACGGTCTTGATTTGTTGTTGAATCCGAAATAAATCTGCGGGCAGATATAATCAACATATCCTTTGCTTGTTACCCAAGTGTTAACATCACAATAATGTGTATTATAGTTCTGGTCCATATTTCCCGTTGGGCTAACTCCAAAACGGCAGGAACTGTTTATTGCTTTTATCGCAGAATAAACTTTTTTTATCAAAGTGTTTACATTCTGTCTGCGCCAGGAAGCAAGATCAAGTTTTCCGCCACTGTTTTTGTATTCTTTATAGTATTCCTTATCAAAAGATTCTGCGGTGGTCGGATAGAAATAATCGTCAAAATGAATTCCGTCAACGTCGTAATTCCCGACAATTTCCTTAACTCCGGAAACTATTAAATCGATAACTTCCTCGTCAGCCGGGTTGTAATAAATTTTATTATCAAGAACAATTACCTTTCCGGTATCAAGCCATTCATACGCAGGACTTGATTTTGAAATTTTTGAAGTATCTGAACTTCCCTTTATTCTGTAAGGGTTTATCCACGCTTCAATTTTAAGATCTGCGGAATGCGCTTCTGAAACCATTATTTCAAGCGGATCAAATCCCGGATCTTTACCTTCTGTACCTGTGCAATACACCGACCAGGGGAAAATATCCGAATCATACATCGCGTCACTGTGTGAACGGACATGCACAAAAACTGTGTTGAATCCGTCTTCTGAAAGTTTATCAAACATGGATTTAATGCTGTTAGTAAACTGTTTTTTTGTTTTGCCCTGCAAAATCGACTGATATTCAAGATAGGATATCCATACTGCCTTTGTTTCTCCCGAAGGAGCATATGTATTCTGAACCGGTTTTTCTTCCGAAGAAGAACTTTCGGAAGATTGCGATCCGGAAGAACTTTCCGAAGAGGAAACGGAAGAAGAATTTTCCGAACCCGAAGAAGAACTTTCAGAAGAAATTATCTGTGAAGAGGAAGACGAAGAACTTGTTTCCGTTTTGCTTGAAGATGAAAAAGAGCTGCTTTCAGAAGAATTTTCACTTTCCGAAGATTCCGAAGCCGAAGAACTTTCGCTGCTGCTCTGACTCGATTCTGAAACAAAAGAATTGCTTTCTGAAGAACTTTGTCCAAGAACAACTTCATTTTCTATAATTACCGGTTCTTCATTAACAGAACAAGAGGCAAGCGCAAAAATCATAATCAATGAAAGAAAAAAACAAATTTCTTTTTTCATCTTTCCCCTCCTTTCGGGTTTGTTTAATTATAAATAATAATAAATCAAATAACAACAGATTATTCCGAATCGGAAATTATTTCATAACAACATTTTCGTTTCCAAGCATTTTTCCAAGACGCTTTACAACGTATCCGTTTTCAAGGTTTGTATCGACCCAAAGTTTGGTTGGCGCTTTTACAGTCTTTTTTGTATCCGAAAAATGTATGTAAAGCGGGGTAAGTCCTTCAAAAACCGCAAGAAATTCCATAGCTTTTTTATATTCCAATGAATTTTCAGAAGGAACACGAATAAAGAGTCCGTTTACAGAAGATTTTTTCTGCTCCGGAGCGGGCGCTGAAACAGGCTGTTCCTGCAAAGGTTTTTGTAAAATCGGTTTCCGCTGATAATTCTGATTTGCAGCAAATGGTATTCTTTGCGCATCCTCAATCGTTAAGAATCTTTCTGCAACAAGTTTTGTTTCCTCGTCCTCGCGAACAGAAACCCTTGCTTCAACAACAACTGCCTCGTTGACATTGATTATTCCTCCGTTTTCCTGAAGAGTTCTTGGGAAAACAAGAGCTTCAAGGCTTCCGGTAGTATCTTCAAGGGTGACAAAAGCCATAACATCGTTGCTTTTTGTAGTTTTCATCTTTTTGCTGAGAACTATTCCGCAAAGGCGAACGCGTTTTTCCCCTTCATCAACACTTATCTGCTTGATTTCAAGCACCTTGCTTGCACCTATTTTTTCGATTATTCCGTTATATTCGTTCATCGGATGACCGGAAAGATACAGACCGGTTGTTTCTTTTTCCATATTGAGAAGTTCGCGGAGCGAATATTCAGTCACACGCGGAAGATTATCCTCTTCCTCCTTTTCTTCCTCAAAACCTCCGAAAAGGCTCATCTGGCCGGAAACATTTGCCTTTTTTTCAGCATCAATGGCAGAAAGTATAGATTCGTAACCGGAAAGCATCTGGTGGCGGTTTACTCCGAAACAATCAAGCGCTCCGCATTTTATAAGGCTTTCGAGGGTTCGTTTGTTAAGTTCTCTGCCGTATGCACGCTTGCAGAAGTCTGTAAAGCCTTTATACTTTCCATTCATCTGGCGTTCACTTATTATGTCACGGATAATTCCTCTTCCAAGGTTTTTGACAGCAAGAAGCCCGAAACGTACCCCTTCTCCGTCCCAGATGAATCCGCTCTCGGATTTATTTACGTCCGGACCGAGAACCTTGAGCCCCATATCCTGACATTCGCCGATATATTCAATTACTTTATCGGTGTTATCAAGAACGGAACTGAGCTGCGCGGCCATATATTCTCCCGGAAAATGACATTTAAGATATGCCGTGCGGTAAGCAACAGTTGCATAGGCAGCCGCATGGGATTTGTTGAAAGCATAGGACGCAAAAGAGCTCATCTCATCAAAAATCTCATTTGCGATTTTTTCCGGAACGCCGTTACGGACTGCGCCCGGAAGTTCCAGATTTCCGTTTTCGTCAACTTTTCCGTGGACAAAATATTCCCTTTCCTGCGCCATGACATCAAGCTTTTTCTTACTCATCGCACGGCGCACAAGGTCTGCTCTTCCATAGGAATATCCGGCAAGTTTACGTACGATTTCCATAACCTGTTCCTGATAGACTATACATCCATATGTAACATCAAGAATCGGTTTCAGAAGCGGAGTTTTATATGTCACTTTTTCCGGATGATGGCTGTTTTCAAGGTACTTTGGAATTGAATCCATCGGACCCGGTCGATAGAGAGAAATTACTGCCGTAAGGTCCTCGATGGATTTCGGGCCAAGACCCATGAGTACACTTCTCATACCCGCAGACTCGAACTGGAAAACGCCTTGGGCGGCACCTTTGGTAAGCATTGCGTAAACTTCTGGATCGCCGTCCGGAACTTTAGAAATATCAAAATCCGGATAACGTTTGCGAACCGCTTTTTCACAATCACTTATGGCTGTAAGGTTTCTAAGACCAAGGAAATCCATTTTAAGAAGTCCAAGTTCCTCAAGAGTTGTCATGGTAAACTGTGTTACAACAGATTCATCCGGTTTTGCAACCGGAACAAATTCGGTAACAGGTTCCGGAGCAATTACAACTCCTGCAGCATGAACAGAAGAATGCCTTGGCATTCCTTCGACCCTTCTTGCCGTATCAATAAGTTCATAAACTTTGGGATCTGTATCATAAAGCGCTTTCAAATCTGCAGAAACGGTAAGTGCTTTTTCAATCGTCATATGAAGATCTGTCGGGACAAGTTTTGCAACTTTATCAACATCCTGATATGCCATTCCAAGGGCTCTGCCAACATCGCGGATAGCTGCTCTTGCTTTAAGCGTTCCGAAAGTTATAATCTGTGCAACATGATCCTCGCCATATTTTCTGTTAACGTATTCTATAACTTCCTGGCGGCGTTCATAACAAAAGTCGATATCAAAGTCCGGCATCGAAACACGTTCCGGATTAAGGAAACGTTCAAAAAGAAGATGATATTTTATCGGATCGATATCTGTTATTCCAATGCAATAGGCGCAAATACTTCCCGCACCGGAACCGCGTCCCGGTCCGACCGGAATTCCAACGCTTTTTGCGTAATTTATAAAATCGTGAACGATGAGATAATAGTTTACGTATCCCATTCGCTCGATTACGCCGAGTTCATAGTTCAGTCTTTCCCAAAGTTCATTATCGGGATTTTCCCCATAGCGCCGATAAAGGCCTTCTTTGCACATGCTCTCGAAATATTCGACATTATCCCGTCCGTCCGGAACTTCGAAAGCCGGAAGTTTTGTGTGACCGAATTCAAAAGTCATGTTGCAGCGGTCTGCAATTTTCTGAGTGTTTTCGATAGCTTCCGGAACAAAAGAGAAAATTTCACGCATTTCCTCTTCGGATTTTACATAAAATTCCTCGGTTTCAAAAGCCATGTCGTTATCTTCGTTGACAGTGTGGTTCGTTCCGATGCAAACAAGAACGTTTTGCATTTTTGCGTCGTCCTTGTTTATATAATGGCAGTCGTTGGTTGCAACAAGCGGAATTCCCGTTTCTTTCGAAAGTTTTATAAGGTTAGGAAGAATCCTTTTCTGGTCAGCAAGGCCATGGTCCTGAATTTCGATAAAATAGTTGTTTTCTCCGAAAATATCGCGGTATTCAAGAGCAGCCTTTTTTGCGGTTTCATAGTCATTCTGGGTAAGATTGCGCGGAATTTCACCCGCAAGGCATGCGGAAAGCGCAATAAGACCTTCGTGATGTTTTTTAAGAAGTTCCTTGTCAACACGCGGCTTTTTATAAAAACCCTCAGTAAATCCTGCGGAAACAAGCTTTATAAGGTTTTTATAGCCGGTGTTATTTTCACAAAGAAGCACGAGATGATAGCTCCAGTCCATCAGATGTTCCTTGCTGAAACGGGAACGGTTTGCAACATAAACTTCGCATCCGATTACCGGTTTTATTCCGTATTTATTTGCTTCACGGTAAAAATCAATTACACCATACATTGCGCCGTGGTCGGTTATTGCAACAGCTGTCTGGCCCAGTTCTTTAACGCGCGGAATAAGCTTTTTTATTCTGCAGGCGCCATCGAGCAGGCTGTATTCAGTATGGAGATGAAGATGTGCAAAGCTCATGTTTTCCTCCTTGTTTTTTTAAACAGTTTCAGGTTCCTCCTGGTGAACGGTCATTCCGTGGCGGAGCCAATCTCCCTTGAGATATTTTATCATGAAAATTACCGCTTTTAAAAATTCGTCGCTGCAAACAATCGCCATAACAAGAAGCGGATCGAGTTTAAGCAAAAGTCCGCAAATTGCGCCGACCACGCCTTTCATAAAAATTGCCGAGCCGACGTCGATTTTCGCTACAAAATTTGTGTCGCCGCCTGCGCGAAGAACTCCCGCGCCAAGGTTCCAGCTCATTCCGTAGCAAACGTCAATATACGCACAGACAAGAAGCATGCTGAGAATATAGTTTGCTGTGGTTTCGGAACAAACGATAAATCCCGGAGCAAAAGGTCTTATAATCATAACTATGGTTGCCATAAAAACTCCGACTCCAAGACCGCCGAGAACAAAGAATCTGCTCCATTTTTTTGCTTCCTGGTCTCTTCCTGCGCCAATCATATTTCCCATAAGAATAAGCGAAGAGTTGGAGAAACCGCACATTGCAACGGTTGAAAGATCCAGAATTACAAGAACAAGGCTGTAAGCCGCAAGGAATTCCTTGCTGTATTGTCCGAGAATTGCAGACTGCATTGTCATTCCGAATCCCCAGATAAATTCGCTGAAGAAAACCGGAATTCCAAATTTAATGAAAGACGGCACATACTGTTTCGTCTTTGCAAAAATATAATGCATTCTGAAATTAAGGCGGTGCTCAAATTTATACATATAAATGAGCACAAGAGCAAACTCAACAGTTTTGCTTATCGCTGTTGCAATTGCCGCACCGGCAACTTCAAGTCTCGGAGCACCGAGATTTCCGTAAATGAGCACCCAGTTGAGCACCAAATTTGTAAGGCAAGCTGTTGTGTAAACAACAACAGAAATTTTAACATCATGAATTGCTCTGAGGTTGGAAAGGAACGTGGTGGAAATTGCCGGCAAAACATAGAACCAGCCCATAATGCGGAGATATTCTATTCCGTATGCGATAACTTCCGGGTCGCTTGCAAAAATTCTCATAACAACATGCGGAACTGTAATCGTAACAGCGGAAAGCAAAATTCCCGCACTGACATTTATTTTCATCGCAAGACCTATCATATCTCTGATAGGATCGATTTTTTGCTGTCCCCAATATCTTGCGGTTATGACAACGGTTCCCATACTTATTCCCCAGACAAACATGTTGAAGAAAAGATAGAGCGAGTTTACCTGGTTGATCGCACCAAGCTGTGCTTCTCCCACCGAACCGATCATTATTGTATCAAGCATGTTTACAAGAACAGAAACAAAGTTCTGCGCCGCAACCGGAATTCCGATCTTAAACATCTGCTTAACTAATTCTTTTTTTGTATACATAAGTTCCATTTTACTCAATTTTTCCGTTTCTTAAAGCATTTGCAATTTCACCGATTTTTTTAAGTCTGTGGTTAACTCCCGAGCGCGAAAGAGGCGGTTCGACCGATCCGCAAAGTTCGCGAAGGGACATTTCCGGATTTTCAAGTCTTAATTTTGCCACCTGTAAAAGTTCGTCCGGCAAAAAACTTTCGTCCTTTGTTTCAAAAATATATTTTATATCCTCCACCTGCTGAAGCGAGGCATTGAGGGTTTTGTCCATATTTGCGTTATCACAGTTCATTCTGCGGTTAACCCGGTTTTTTATATCCTTTTCAATTTTGATATTCATCATTTCAAGTGAAGAAAGCATTGCGCCGATATATGTTATCATATCTTCAATGTTTTCGCTTTCCTTGTAATAGACTATGTAAGAACCGCGGCGCATAATGCTTTTCGGCTGCGGAAGGACCTCCCCTATAAGAGTTGAAAGATCCTTGGAAAGATTCATATAACTTACGCCAAATTCAAGGTGATATTCTTTTTGCGGATCGGTAAGGCTTCCGCAGACAAGGTACGCTCCGCGAAGAAAATACGGAACATCTTCCTCATTTTCAATATTGGCACGGTTTATTCTAAGGCTCGGTTCTTTCGGCATGTGATAAAAAGCATCAAGAATTTTTCTTCTTTCCGAAGCTTTTTCAATGCTTACTTTATAAAGCGTTCCTCTTGCCCTTTCATGAAAGATTATTTTTGCTGAAATTCCGCAATGTGTTGCAAGAGCTTCCGCAAAAAGTCTTGCCGTTGGTTCGTGAACAACCGCAAAACTTATTTCGTCTGCGCTGAATTTATGTGAAAAAAGAAGAAATCCGTAAAGAAGCGCATGCAGCGCACTTTCCTGTTCGGGAACATCTTTGCAAAGTTCATCTTTTAAATTAGCTGCAAAGGACATTTTGTCTTTCCGACCTTTCTTTTGATTTATCCTAAAATTTCAACTTCCGGTTCAAGAGAAAATCCGGTATCGTTTTTTACTTTTTCCTGAACATCTTTGATAAGTTTAAGAACATCTTCGCAGGTTGCTCCGCCGATATTAACAACAAATCCGGCATGTTTTGTGCTTACTTCTGCCCCGCCTACACGGTAACCTTTAAGGCCGCATTGGTCGATAAGTGCGGAAGCAAAAGCCCCTTCCGGACGCTTGAAAGTGCTTCCGGCGGAAGGTTTATCCATTGGCTGCTTGTTAAAACGACGTCCGAGGAGGTCGTCCATTTTTGCTTTTATTTCAGACTTTTCACCTTTCTCAAGTTTAAAAGCAGCCCCGGTGATAAAATATTCCTTTGCACTGTAAGCACTGTGGCGATAACTCATCTGAAGTTCTTCACCGGTAAATCTTCCGGCTTTTCCATTTTTATCAATATGATCGGCGTAAACAATAACATCTTTGATTTCACCGCCGTAAGCACCCGCGTTCATAAAAACAGCGCCGCCGACAGATCCGGGAATTCCGTAGGCAAACTCAAGTCCGCTAAGTTCATTATCAAGAGCAAAATTGCAAAGCGCCGCAAGGCCTGCGCCCGCTTCGCAATAAATCGTATTTTCATCGATAATTTCAATTTTTCCGAAATCATTTCCGAAATACATAACAATGCCGTCTATTCCGTTATCGGAAACAAGAACATTAGATCCTTTTCCAAGCGGGAGAAGAGGAATATCATTTTCTTTGCAATATTTTATAATTGCAGAAACCTGTTCATTGTTTTCCGGTTTTGCAAAAATTTCCGCCGGTCCTCCGATTTTAAAAGAGGTATGTTTTGAAAGTTCTTCGTGCTCAAAAAATTTTATACCGTGCTCATTGGCAAATTCAGCAAATTTATTTCTATCCAAAACATTTCCCTCCTTATTCATCAAGTCCATAATACGAATCCCATTCGCCGAGATCATCGTCATAATCCCAGTTTGGCATGCTTATTCTTTCCATAAGTTCAAGAGCCGCGTTGTTTCCCATTCGTTTCTGTCTGTTGTTCATTGCGGCAACTTCAACGATAACTGCAATGTTTCTTCCGGGCTGGACAGGAATTGTGTAGAAAGGAACTTCAACATCAAGAACTTTGGTGTAAACGTCCTCCGCGCCCATGCGGTCATAAACTTTGTCGTTATCCCAGGGCTCAAGGTTGATTATCATATCGAGTTTTGCGCTCTTTTTTACCGCACCCATACCAAAAAGGTTTCTTGCGTTGATAATACCTACTCCGCGAAGTTCCATAAAATGGCGAATATTTTCCGGAGAGGTTCCGACAAGGCTTCTGTTGGAAACGCGTCTGATTTCAACCGCATCATCTGCGATAAGACGGTGGCCTCGTTTTATAAGTTCCATCGCAACTTCGGATTTACCTACGCCGCTGTCACCATAAAGAAGAACGCCTTCGCCGTAAACTTCAACAAGAACTCCGTGACGGGTTATTCTTTTTGCAAGCGCAACGCTCAAAGTCTGGGTAAGGCCGGACATGAATTCAGAAGTCATTTCGGAAGTTCTGTAAAGCGGAACCTGATACTTTTGCGCAAGTTCAAGGAATTTTCTGTCAACAGTAAGATTCCATGTAAAAATAATTACCATCGGTTTTTTTGAAAGGAAAGTGTCAAGTGCTTCATACATTTTTGCGCCGAGGTTTTTAAGATAACTGTATTCGGTTTTACCGATAATCTGTACCCTTGAAGGATCAAAAAGTTCATAAAACCCAGTAAGCTGAAGGCCCGGGCGGTTAACTTCGTTGGTACTTATTTTTATGTCGCTTATATCTTCCGGAGCCCAGATTTTTTCAAGATTGAACTCCTTTATAATTTTTGTAAATTTAACACTGTAATTAGAAGCCATTATTTTTGCCTCCTTTAATTTATATAATAAACCAAGTTTATTATACTATAAAAAGATTGATTTTTCAATAATTTCTGCAAAGTTAACGTATCCGACACTCTTCGTCAAAATTGATAATCCAGAGTTTTTTTTTAAGATTCATTTTTGGATTTAGGATTAAAATTTCAATTTATTTGTAAATATTTTTGTAAATTTATATAAGTTTTTCAAAAACATTTGAAACCCAAGCGAATACATGTTAATATTATCATGTTCAATTATGTTTAAATTAAAGGAGTTGAAAAACATTGGCACGTTCTAAAAAAACCATGGACGGCAACACCGCTGCCGCACATGTTTCTTATGCTTACACCGATGTTGCAGCAATCTACCCCATTACCCCTTCTTCTGTAATGGCAGAACTTGCTGACAAATGGGCCGCAAGCGGAAAAACCAATATTTTCGGCAACAAAGTTCAGGTTACCGAAATGCAGTCCGAAGCAGGCGCCGCAGGTTCCGTTCACGGTTCCCTTGCCGCAGGTGCTCTTACCACCACCTTCACTGCATCCCAGGGTCTTCTTCTTATGATCCCTAACATGTATAAAATTGCTGGTGAACTTCTTCCCGGCGTTATCAACGTTTCCGCAAGAGCTCTTGCATCTCACGCACTCAGCATCTTCGGCGACCATTCCGACGTTTACGCATGCCGCCAGACCGGTTTTGCAATGCTTTGCTCCGGAAATCCCCAGGAAGTTATGGACCTTGGTCCTGTTGCACACCTTTCCGCAATCAAGGGCCGCGTTCCTTTCGTACATTTCTTCGATGGTTTCAGAACTTCTCACGAAATTCAGAAAATCGAAGTATGGGATTATGACCAGCTTGCAAAACTTGCAGACTTTGACGCAATCGAAGCTTTCCGCGAACACGCACTTAACCCCAACCACCCAGTAACCCGCGGTACCGCACAGAACCCCGATATTTTCTTCCAGGCACGCGAAGCAGCCAACAAATTCTACGATGCTCTTCCCGCAGTTGTTGAAGAATATATGAACAAAGTAAACGCAGAAATCGGCACCGATTACAAACTCTTCAACTATTACGGTGCAGAAGATGCAGAACACATCATCGTAGCAATGGGTTCTGTTTGCGACACCATTGAAGAAACCATCGATTACCTCAACGCAAACGGCGGCAAATACGGCCTTGTTAAAGTTCGTCTTTACAGACCTTTCAGCAAATGCCACCTTATCAACGCTATCCCCGCAACCGCAAAAACCATCACCGTTCTTGACAGAACCAAAGAACCCGGCTCCATCGGCGAACCTCTTTATCTCGACGTTGCAGCAGCAGTTCGCGGAACTCAGTTCGAGAACGTTGAACTTCTCGGCGGCCGCTACGGTCTTGGCAGCAAGGATACCACCCCTGCACAGATCATTGCTGTTTACCGCAATGCAGAAGCAAACGGCAAACACACCTTTACCCTCGGTATCGAAGATGACGTTACCAACCTTTCTCTCGAAATCACTGAAAACCCCGACACCACTCCCGCAGGCAACATGAGCTGCATGTTCTGGGGTCTTGGTTCCGACGGTACTGTCGGTGCAAACAAAAACTCCATCAAAATCATCGGCGACCACACCGATCTTTATGCACAGGGTTATTTTGCATACGACTCCAAAAAATCCGGCGGTGTAACCATTTCCCACCTCCGTTTCGGAAAATCCCCCATCAAATCCACTTATTACATCAACAAAGCAGACTTTGTTGCATGCCACAACCCCTCTTATATTGATAAATATGACATGACTGCTGTCCTCAAAAAAGGCGGCAAATTCCTTCTCAACTGCGCATGGGACATTGAAGAACTCGGCAGACGTCTTCCCGGCGATGTAAAACGCTTCATTGCTGAAAACGAAATCGAACTCTACACCATCGACGGTATCTCCATCGCAAAAGAAATCGGTCTTAACGGAAGAATCAACACCATTCTCCAGTCCGCTTTCTTCAAAATTACCGAAATCATTCCCGCAGAAGAAGCTGAAAAATTCATGAAAGAAGCAGCATACGCAAGCTACGGCAAAAAAGGCGATGCTGTTGTCGAAATGAACTATAAAGCAATCGAACGCGGTATGACCAGCTTTACCAAAGTTGATTATCCTGCTGACGAATGGGCAAAAGCAGAAGGTGCTATCCCCACTCCTGTTGCAACCGGCGAAGATAAAGAAATCGTAGATTTCATCAACAGCATCCTTGTTCCCGTTGCTGCACAGAAAGGTGACAAACTTCCCGTTTCCGTATTCTCCGGACGTGAAGACGGTACCTTCCCCGCCGGTTCCGCCGCTTATGAAAAACGCGGTATCGCAGTTGACGTTCCCGAATGGCTCCCCGAAAACTGCATCCAGTGCAACATGTGCTCCTATGTATGTCCTCATGCTGCAATCAGACCCGTTGTTCTTGATGATGCTGAACTTGCAAATGCTCCCGAAGGCACCAAAACCCTTCCTATGACCGGTCTTCCCGGCAAAACCTTTGCACTTACCGTTTCCGCACTTGACTGCACCGGCTGCGGTTCCTGCGTAAACGTCTGCCCCGGCAAAAAAGGCGTTAAAGCTCTTGAAATGAAAGCTCTCGACAGCCAGCTCGGCGAACAGAAAGTTTTCGATTACGGCGTTGACATCCCCGAAAAAATCGAAGTTGCACAGAAATTCAAACCCAACACTCTCAAAGGTTCCCAGTTCCGCCGTCCTCTCCTTGAATTCTCCGGCGCTTGCGCAGGTTGCGGCGAAACTCCTTATGCAAAACTCGTAACCCAGCTCTTCGGCGACAGAATGTATATCGCAAACGCAACCGGCTGTTCCTCCATCTGGGGCGGTTCCGCACCTTCCACTCCTTATACCAAGAACGCAGAAGGCAAAGGTCCCGCATGGGCAAACTCCCTTTTCGAGGATAACGCAGAATACGGTTACGGAATGTTCCTCGGTCAGGAAGCTATCCGCAGCAGCTATATCGCAAAAGTAAAAGATGTTGCTGAAAACGGAAGCAACCCTGCCGCTGTTGCAGCCGCAAACAACTATCTTGAAACCCTTAACGACGGCGAAGCAAACGCTGTTGCAACCAGAGAACTTGTTGAGGCTCTTACCGCCTGTGATTGCGACAAAGCAAAAGCAATCCTTAAAGGCAAAAACTACCTCGCCAAAAAATCCGTCTGGGCATTCGGCGGCGACGGTTGGGCTTATGACATTGGTTTCGGCGGTCTTGACCACGTTCTTGCTTCCGGCAGAAACATCAACATCCTTGTATTCGATACCGAAGTTTACTCCAACACCGGTGGTCAGTCCTCCAAAGCAACTCCTACCGGCGCAGTTGCACAGTTTGCAGCCGCAGGTAAAGACGTTAAGAAGAAAGACCTTGCAGCAATTGCAATGAGCTATGGCTACATCTATGTTGCACAGATTGCACAGGGCGCGAACATGGCACAGGCTGTTAAAGCAATTTCCGAAGCAGAAGCTTACGACGGTCCTTCCCTTATCATTGCTTACGCGCCCTGCATCAACCATGGTATCAAAGGCGGCATGGGCAACGCAATGGCAGAAGAAAAACGTGCTGTTGAAGCAGGTTACTGGCACCTCTTCCGCTTTGATCCCAGACTTGCTGAAAAAGGCGAAAATCCCTTCCAGCTTGATTCCGCTGCACCTACTGCGGACTATAAAGAATTCATCAAGAGTGAAGTTCGTTATTCCAGCCTTATGCGTGCATTCCCCGACAGAGCCGAAGTTCTCTTCGACAAAGCAGAGAAAAACGCCGCTGAAAAATATGAACATCTTGAAAAACTTGCAGGCAAATAATTCTTGCAGATATAAAACAAAAAAGCCCTTCGCATTTGCGAAGGGCTTTTTTATGCCGTTTTTTCATAAGCAACAAAACATTGCGTGACTTTTTCAGCTTCTGTGGTATAATCAAATCAGCAAAAGGAGGCGATTTTTATGACTTCTGTTGGTGAAAACATTAAAAAGACAAGAAACAAAATCGGAATAACGCAAGAGGAACTCGCTGAAAAAATAAACGTTACACGCCAGGCGGTTTCCAACTGGGAAAACGGAAAAACAGAGCCGGATATTGAAACTCTTACAAAAATCGCACAGATTTTTGACATCAGCATTGATGAACTTGTTGACGGTATTCCGACAGGAATCAAGGAGCTCCGCGGCAAAAAAACACATCTTTATCTTGGAATAGGGTTCACACTTTTATATGTTTTCTCTTCCCTGCTGATGATTATTTTTGAAAAACCGCTTCACGATTATATCAGCACTTCCTATGATGTTTTTTACAGCGCTTTTGCTGTTCTTGTCTGGAAACCGCTTACGGTTGTTTTCGCCGGAATAGGAATTTCCGCATTCATATCATATATCGGAAGACTTTATGTGGAAAACAAATATCTCAAAACTGTTTTTCTTGTCCTCGGAATTATAATCTGCCTTTGCACCACCGGATTTATGGTCCTGCAGTTTTTCGGAATACATGTTTTCCATCTGCTTTCTGCAATGCACAGGTTCTTCATAAATTATTATGTATTTCTTTGCAAGCATACGATTCTGCATATTTTCGGGGCAGTTTTGCTTTTCTACGGTCTTGCCAAAAAGTGATATCATTGTTTGAGCACGTCGTGCTCAAACTCCAAAAATCTTGATGCTAATGCGTTTTTTACTTTAGAATATAAAAAAATCCCGCTGATTTTTCAGCGGGATTTTTTATTAAATATGTGTTATTGAATTACACAAATCTTGCAGGGTTGATCTTTACGCCAGGGCCCATGGTTGCGGAAACAACGCAGGATTTAACGTACTGACCTTTTGCTGCTGCCGGTTTTGCTTTAACGATTGCACCCATAAGAGTGTCAAAGTTTTCCTGGAGCTTTTCAGCACCGAAGGAAGCTTTTCCGATCGGGCAGTGGATGATGTTGGTTTTGTCAAGACGGTACTCGATTTTACCTGCTTTAGCTTCTTTAACAGCTTTAGCAACATCGGGGGTTACAGTACCTGCTTTGGGGTTAGGCATAAGGCCTCTCGGGCCAAGGATTTTACCGAGTCTACCAACAACGCCCATCATATCGGGAGAAGCGATAACTACGTCAAAATCCATCCAACCTTCGGACATGATTTTCTGCATGTATTCTTCTGCACCAGCGTATTCAGCGCCTGCGTCAAGAGCAGCCTGAACTTTATCGCCTTTTGCGAAAACGAGAACTTTAACTTCTTTACCGGTTCCGTTAGGAAGAACTACTGCACCACGAACCTGCTGGTCAGCGTGACGGGAGTCAACACCGAGACGAACGTGGCATTCAACGGTTTCGTCGAATTTTGCAGTTGCAGTTTTGCAAGCAAGCTCAAGAGCTTCGTTTGCTTCGTAGAGTTTAGCATGTTCAACAAGCTTAGTGCTTTCAACATATTTTTTTCCGTGTTTCATTAATGCTAACCTCCTTCACTTATTCTTCAACGGTAACGCCCATGGAACGAGCGGTACCTGCTACCATGCTCATTGCTGCTTCAACAGATGCTGCGTTAAGGTCAGGCATCTTGGTTTCAGCAATTTTGCGGCACTGTTCAGCGGTGATGGATGCTACTTTGGTTTTGTTCGGAACACCGGAAGCCTTGGTGATGTTAGCAGCTTTTTTGATAAGAACTGCTGCAGGCGGGGTTTTGGTGATGAACGAGAAGCTGTGGTCAGCATATACAGTGATAACGACAGGAATTAC
Source organism: Oscillospiraceae bacterium (assembly GCA_018110905.1). Taxonomy (GTDB): domain Bacteria; phylum Bacillota; class Clostridia; order Oscillospirales; family Ruminococcaceae; genus UMGS1668. Next base: position 13,929 of record JAGBAZ010000053.1, on the reverse strand, counting down.
CATGCCGATATCGTTTTTGGTGCGTTCGTTGAATTCTTTGGTGAACGCCATGATGTTTACACCGTGCTGGCCAAGTGCAGGACCAACAGGCGGTGCGGGAGTGGCTTTGCCACCCGGAATTTGCAGCTTAATTAAGCCAATAACTTTCTGTGCCATTGTTTTTACAAACCTCCAACCATTACGTGGTCAAACGGAACCGATTGAACAAATTTTCGATCCCTCCCACACGCAGAATACCTATATTCTGCGTTCGCCGGCCGTTTTGGCCGACTACCTCAAAAAGTAATCAATCTTTGCGAGCAACCTGCTCGAGCTCAAGCTCTGCAGGCGTATCGCGTCCGAACATGGACACGATTACACGAACTTTGTTATCGGGAACATCGATAGATTCGACTCTTCCCTCAAAGCCCTCAAGCGGACCACCTACAATGGATACGATGTCGCCTACGGCATATTTTACTTCGACCGACCTGGATCCTATTCCAAGTTTTGCAACCTCTTCTTCGCTGAGCGGTACGGGTTTGGAAGCAGGACCTACAAAGCCGGTTACGCCGCGGGTGTTTCTGACAACGTACCAGGATTCGTCCGTAAGGATCATCTTAACAAGGACATAGCCCGGAAAAATTTTGCGTTCCACTTCACGCTTTTTGTTGTCGGTAACCTCAACGATAGTTTCGGTCGGGACACTTACATCGAAAATAAGGTCTTTAAAACGTTTATTTTCAATTACCTTTTCAATATTCTCGAATACTTTGTTTTCATATCCGGAATAAGTGTGGACAACATACCATTTAGGAGTTTCAGACATAACTTAGTTCCTTTCGCGCATTAAGAGCCGAAGAACAGCCTGATGATAAGACCGAAGAAATAGTCTATAAGGCTGATACCGATCGAAGAGATGATAACGACTACAATTACAACGGTGGTGTTATTGATGACCTGTTTTTTGCTGGGCCATGCAATTTTTTTAAGTTCACCAGCGATGTCTTTGAAGAAACGTTTTACTCTAGAGAAAAGGGACGGCTTTTTCGCAGTGTTTTCATTAGCCACGGTTAATACCTCTTCCTTTCCTTACTTCGTCTCTTTGTGGAGCGTGTGTTTACGGCAGAACCTGCAATATTTTTTCATTTCAAGTCTGTCCGGATCATTCTTTTTGTTTTTCTTGGTTGTGTAGTTGCGTTGCTTGCACTCAGTGCATGCCAACACTATTTTGACTCGCATTGCGGCACCTCCTGATTCTTGGAATTTTTGCCTCCCTCATATAAAAGGACACGGGTTTTTTTGCGCAAAAAAATAAACCCTTTTAGAGGTACATATACTATACCATAAAGTATATACCCTCGTCAAGAGTTTTTTCGAAATTTTCTTTTAAAATATTAAATTTATTTTATATACAATATTATATGTCTTTTTTAGCAATTAATCAAGCAAAACATTGGCGATAATATAAAAAAACAAATGTGAAAGAATATTTTTTGAAGGAGGTGAAAATTTGCTTTATAAAATTTATAAAAATTTCACCGTTGTTTTTATCGCATTTATAATTTCAGCAATGAGCTGCGTTTTTGTTTTTCAGTTTATCCTTCCGGAAAAATTTTATGTTTCTGATGACAATTTTGATTTTACACCGATCAAAGGAAATTTTATAACTTTTGAAGCATCTGGTAAAAATGCGCGGCAGGTTTTAAGCCAGCAAAGTTCATCCTATACTGCCACCGCCAGATTTATGGGGATTTTCCCTATAAAAGAAGTTTCCTTGAATTATACAGATGAAAAAATTGTTACTGTTTGCGGAACGCCTTTCGGAGTAAAAATGTTCACCGACGGCGTTCTTGTTGTTGGTTTTTCAAAAATCAAAACTGTAACGGGAAATCACTGCCCCGCTTCGGAATCCGGACTTCTTGAAGGTGATTTGATAAAATCCATAGACGGTACAAATGTTTTTACCAATGAAGACGTTGCGCAAATTATCGAAAATTCCGAAGGAAAAACGCTTGAATTTTTGCTTGAACGAAACAACAAAAACGTAACTGTTGATTTAACGCCTGAAATGCTTGAGGACAAAAGCGGCTATAAAGCCGGATTTTGGGTGCGTGACAGTTCCGCAGGAATAGGTACTCTTACCTTTTACAGCCCCGAAAACCTTTTATTTGCCGGTCTGGGACATGCCGTATGCGACGTTGACACCGGAACGGTCCTTCCATTCTCAAGCGGCGAAATCGTAACCGCCTCAATTACAAAAATTGAAAAAGGCGTTTCCGGAAAACCCGGCGAATTGTCCGGGGTTTTCAACGGAAAAGAAAGTCTCGGAATCGTCAAAATAAATAACGAAACCGGACTTTACGGTACTCTTGAATATGAAATCGAAGGTATCGAAATGCCTTTGGCTTATAAGCAGGATATTTACGAAGGTTCCGCCGTTATCCTTTCAACTGTCGATGGAACCGAAGCGGAAGAATATGACATTATAATAGAAAAAATCAGTCTTTCTGATGACAGTCTTACAAAAAACATGGTGATAAAAGTTGTTGATGAAGAGCTTCTTGAGCTTACCGGAGGAATTGTTCAGGGAATGAGCGGTTCCCCCATTGTTCAGGACGGAAAGCTGGTTGGTGCAGTTACTCATGTATTCGTTAACGACCCGACAAAAGGTTACGGAATTTTTGCCGAAAACATGCTTGAAATGTCAAAGAAATGTGGCTGACAGAGGCTTTTGCCTCTGTCTTTTTTCTGTTTTACATGCTATAATAGGTTCATATTAAAAAGCACCGAGGTGGATTCATAATGAAAAATTACGTTGATTATATTACCGATATAACATGCAAACTTCTTTCGATAGACAGCCCGACCGGCTTTACCAAAAACGCCGCTGAATTTGTTATGGAAGAATACAGAAAACTTGGATATGAACCGAAAATGACCGTTAAAGGCTGCGTACTTGTGGATATCGGCGGCAAAAACAAGGATAACGGTATTGTTCTTGCTGCGCATACCGATACTTTGGGCGCCATTGTTTCCGAAATCAAGGGCAACGGCAATCTGAAAGTATCTCCCCTCGGCGGAATGAATCCGAACAATGCCGAAGCGGAAAACTGCCGCATCATAACACGTTTTGACGGTACTTATGAAGGAACTTTCCAGCTTAACAACGCTTCCGTCCATGTTAACGGAAACTACAATGATACAAAACGCAAATATGATGATATGGAAGTCGTTCTTGACGAAGTTGTTAATTCAAAAGAAGATACCGAAAAACTCGGAATCATGGTCGGCGATATCGTTTGCTTTGATCCCAGAACCACTGTAACTTCCAAAGGCTATATAAAAAGCCGTTTTCTTGATGACAAACTCAGCGTGGGAATCCTTCTTGGATATGCAAAATATCTGAAAGATAACAATATCGAACTTGAAAACCGCCAGTATCATTATATCACTGTTTATGAAGAAGTCGGTCACGGCGGCGCAGCTTCCATTCCGGAAGGCGTTACGGAGATGATTTCCGTTGATATGGGATGCGTAGGCAACGGACTTACCTGTGATGAGCACATGGTTTCGATTTGTGCAAAAGATTCCTGCGGACCTTATAACTATGATGTTGTCACCGGACTTATCAAGGCCGCAAAAGAAAATGATATCAAATTTGCCGTGGATGTTTATCCGTTCTACGGTTCCGATGTCGATGCAACTCTGAACGCGGGTTATGATATCCGCCACGGCCTTATCGGTTCCGGAGTTTATGCTTCCCATGGTTACGAAAGAAGCCATAAAGACGGCGTTGAAAACACCCTTAAACTTCTTGCAGCATACTGCAAATAATAACACCAAAGACAGAGGCTTGCCTCTGTCTTTTTTATATGACACTTTTCGTAACGCTTATGTGACACAGCAGTTCTTCAACATCTTCTGATCTGATGATATCTTATTGATAAGAAAAACAGAAAGGTGTTGATAATATGAATAAAAACGGAAAATATTGTTTATCGGCCGGTTTTTTATTTCTTGTTTCGTTTGCAGTTTTTACAGCATTGATTCAGATAATTGACGTGCAGCAAATCGGACCAATGGAAACAGACGTCGGATTTGCAAATTTAAACGGCTGGTTTCACAGATTTACCGGAGTAAACATGCTCTTATACGAGGTTACCGATCAGCTCGGAATTATCCCGGTTCTGATCTGCCTTTTCTTCGGATTGGTCGGCTTTCTTCAGATGATAAAAAGAAAAAGCCTTTTTAAAGTAGATACTGATATCATTTTTCTTGGTTTTTATTATTTGCTTGTTATTTTTCTCTATTTTATTTTTGAATCCGTACCGATCAATTACAGACCCATTCTTATAAATGGTTTTTTGGAAACGTCCTACCCTTCATCGACAGCTTTGCTTACTGCAAGCGTCATGCCCACGCTTGTTTTTCAGTCTGAACGAAAAATTACAGACCTAAAGCTTATAAAAATTATCAAAGCATTTTCAATCTTTTTTTCATCATTCATGATTATAGGAAGACTCGTTTCCGGTGTCCATTGGTTTACCGATATTATTGGAGCAATTTTGCTTAGCATTGGTCTGTTTCACATATATTCTGCAGCTGTAATATTATACTGCAAAAAAGAAAAATAACACGGAGGATCTCCTATGGAATTTTGTGAAAAGCTTAGGGAATTAAGAAAAATCCGCGGGCTTACCCAGGAAGAGTTGGCAGAGATTTTATACGTATCCAGAACTGCTGTTTCAAAATGGGAATCCGGAAGAGGATATCCGAGCATTGATTCACTTAAAGAGATTTCAAATTATTTTTCTGTGACTATCGATGATTTGCTTTCCGCAGAAAAATTGATTTTCATTGCAGAAAAAGAAAACCAAACCAACATCGATAACATTTGCCAAATGTTATTCGGGTTTACCGACCTTTTTTCTGTTATTTTCATTGTTTTTCCGCTCTATCCAAAAAACATTGATAACTATATTTTTTCTGTAAATCTTTTTGAATATACGGAAACAAGTGAATTCAATCTTACTGTTTACTGGATAATGTTTATTTTGCTTATCTTAACAGGAATCTTTAAACTTTTGCTTACGCATTTCAGAATCGGAAAATTGCAGAAAAGTTTGACAGCCTGTTCGGTGATTATCAATATTCTTGCCGTAATAATTTTGGCATTGGCCGGAGAAACTTATCCCGTAACAGTTGCATTTTTGCTTTTACTAGCAAAAGGATTTTTGTTTATCCGACAAACAAAATCCGGATTTTAAATAAAAAAACAAAAAGACAGAGTTATCTTCTCTGTCTTTTTTTATTAAAATATGGTAATATAATTTTATAAATCAAAAGGAGCAGAAAAATGGAAGTTACAATAGACAATCTTGAATCCTATCTTGCAAAAACCTATGGAGGTTTTGCCTCCGAACACGGTGTTTCTCTTGCGGAAAACAATCTTTTTATGAAACTTGTTGAAGAAATCGGAGAGGTTGCGGAAGTTATCAACAGGAAAACCGGAAGAAAAGCCGATGATGGCACCGACCTTAACGGAGAACTTGGAAAAGAACTTTGCGACGTTATCCACTATGCGGTTGCAATTGCCGCGGTAAACGGTCTTGATTTAAACAGTATTATAATCGAAAAAGACCGTGCAGCCTCAATAAAATATAACCATAAAATCAATCTTGAGGATTTCATTTTAAATCGAGTGAGGTAAACATATGATTATTTGGATAAGCGGCGCTTACGGTGTCGGGAAATCCACACTTGCCGAAAAACTTTTGAGCCGCATTGACAATTCAATGATTTTTGATGCCGAAGAAGTCGGAAATGCAGTCCGCGAAAATTATCCCGGCGAACCTTACGGAGTAATTTATGAAGATTATCCCCTTTGGTGCGATTTTAATTATATGCTTTTGAAAGACATACACAACAAGTTTTCCAAAAACATTTTTGTGCCCATGACTTTAATAAGAAAAAATTCCTGCTCAAAAATAATCGAACGACTTAATAACGCCGGAATTGAAACAAAACTTATTATTTTGGAAGCAAGCCGCCAAAATATTCACGACAGAATTTTGGCACGCGGTGAAGACGAGGATTGTTGGTGCATGGAAAATATCGAAATGTCGCAAAACGGTTCAAAAGCTCTTCCAAATGGGTTCCATATTAATACGGACGAAAAATCCGTTGACGAAACCGCCGATATTGTACTTGCATATCTCAATATCTGAAAGGACTTCAAATGTTTAACAAAACAACCGAACATATTTATATCCACCCGGCGGAACATTACACCGACAGACCTAATATCGGATTAATAACCGGTGAAAAATATTCTCTTCTTTATGATGCCGGAAATTCCGAAAAACATGTTGAAAAACTCAAAGCCGAACTTTCTGAACAGGGTCTTCCCTTTCCGGATTTTGTGCTTCTCTCCCATTGGCATTGGGATCATTCCTTCGGTGCAAAATTCTGGAAAGTACCTATAATCTCCGGAAGAAAAACAGATGAACAGCTCCGCGAAATATCAAATTGGAAATGGGACGATTTTTCCATGGAAAACCGCATTAAAACCGGAGAAGATATTGTGTTTTGCAGCGAAATGATAAAACGCGAATATCCCGAAAGGGATAAAATAGAAGTTGTTCCCTCTGATATTGTTTTTAATAAAACTATGTCAATGGATTTGGGCGGAATATCCTGCGAATTAATTCATGCAAAAGGCCCTCATTCGGAAGATTCCGTTATATGCTATCTTCCTTCCGAAAAATTTGTTTTTCTCGGCGACGCAAACTGCAAAGATCTTTACGGAAAGCCATGGGAATTTGATATTGAGCACGAGGAAGATTTTTTGGAAAACGTCGCGAAAATTCCTTATGATGAAAAACTCGTTGATGATTTTATCGCTCTTCTTGATACCCTTGATTTTGAATACTGCCTAAGCGGTCACGCGGAAATCATGACAAAAAGCGAACTTTATAAATCTCTTGGAAAATAAAGGAGAAATTTATGAAGAAAGAAGAACTTATCTACACAGCCGAACGAATTGAACACATGGAAAAAATGTTCGATGAAGTTAAAAATGCTTTTAAAAATGACCCGAATTTTTTAAAAAACGAAATCATGCAAAGAAAAGTTTCGCTTCTTACTCAATATATGGAAAGCGGACAATGGCTTCGGGATTTTGAGCTTGACGAAAAAGGCGAACTTCCAAAAAGCCTTAAACGCGGGATTCTTTCCGAAGACGGGCTTTATAATCTGATCTGTGACATTGAACAAAGCAAAAAATCTGATCCGCTTAAAAAGCTTTTTGATAAAAATGAAATCCTTTTTGCGATAATATGGATAGCGGTTTATGTCCTCGGCTTCGGAAACGCGGATATGCTTTCGGAAAGCATTGGATTCCCGAAACTTATAACCGTAATTTTCGGTACTCTTCTTTCGGTTATCCTTCTGTTTTTTATTAAAACAAACGGCCTTTTCGGATATTTCGGACTTTGCATACCCGAAAAGAAACCAAAGGATTTTTTATTCTATATTCCCCTTCTTTTCGTTTCGACCGCAAGTATCTGGAGCGGGTTTTCTTTTGAGATAAAACCGCTTACAGCCGTTTTATCCATTTTGAGCATGTGTTTTGTCGGCTTTCTCGAAGAACTTATTTTCCGCGGAATGCTTTTCACCGGAATGGCAAAAAACGGGATAAAATCGGCAATAATCGTTTCTTCACTTACATTTGGGGTCGGTCATATAGTCAACCTTTTGATGGGTGCTCCGGTTTTTGAAACTTTTCTCCAACTTGTTTATGCTTCCGCCGCAGGATTTTGCTACACCGCAATTTTCTATTACGGAAAAAGCATTGTTCCCTGCGTTCTTTCCCATGTGCTGATAAATTCCTTAAGCGTTTTCGGTGCGGAAGGAACAACTGTGGAAATGATTATAATTTCCGCAGTACAAACGGCGATAAACATCGGATACGGAATTTATATTTTGAAAAAGAAAAAAGCGTGTGCATAATGCACACGCTTCCTTATTTTTTACGAAGTTCCCAGAATGCAACCGCACTTGCGGCGGCAACGTTCAGCGAATCCACACCGTTTGCCATCGGAATTTTTACCGTATAATCACATCCGGCAATCGTCTTTGCGGAAAGTCCGTCTCCTTCCGTTCCGAGAACTATTGCAAGTTTTTCTTCTTTGGAAATACGTTCGTCATCTATTGAAACCGTATCGTCACAAAGAGCCATTGCCGCAGTTTTAAAACCGAGTTTTTTTAGTTCTTCCTGCCAGTTTTCACCAACAAAAGTCCATGGAACCTGAAAAACCGTTCCCATGCTCACGCGTATCGCTCTGCGGTAAAGCGGGTTGCTGCATCCGTTTGTAAGAAGCACCGCTTCAATATTAAGTGCGGCGGCGCTGCGGATTATGGCGCCGACATTAGTCGGATTCATAACATCTTCGAGCACCGCAATTCTTTGAGCACCGCGGCAGATTTCTTCCGTGCTCAAAAGCGGTTTTCGCTTCATGGCGCAAAGAAGTCCTCTGGTCAGCGGAAAACCGGTAAGTTCCTTCAGAACGTCAAATTCCGCGGTAAAAACCGGAATTTCGCCGCATCTTGCAATAACTTCCTTTGCCTCGCCGTCAATATGCTTTTTTTCAACAAGGATCGAAACCGGTTCATAACCCGCGTCAAGCGCCCTGTCAATCACTTTTGGGCTTTCTGCAATAAAAATCCCTTTTTCCGGAAATTCGCGGTTAAGAAGCTGAACTTCCGTAAAACGCGCATAGATATCAAGTTCCGGTGCGTTAAAATCTGTTATCTCAATGATATTCGGCATAAATATCTCCTTGAATTCAATATATGTAAGTATTATAATATTCTCATTCTTAAGTGTCAAACAAAGAAGGTGCATTTTGATGAAACTTTTATTCAAACAAAGATTTTTCAGCTGGTTCGACAGTTATGATATATATGACGAAAACGGAAATACCGTTTACAATGTTGAAGGACAGCTTTCCTGGGGACATTGTCTTAAAATTTTTGACACCGCCGGAAACGAAGTGGGAACAGTTAAAGAACGCGTTCTTACCTTTCTTCCGAAATTTGAAATATATCTTGGAAACGATTATATCGGCTGCATAAGCAAGGAATTCAGCTTTTTCAAGCCGGCTTTTAATATTGACTGCAACGGCTGGCATGTTGACGGAGATTTTTTTGAATGGGATTACAGCATAATCGGACCAAGAGGTGAAAATATTGCCTCCGTTTCAAAAGAGCTTTTCAACTGGAGCGATACATATGTTATCAATATAAACGACCCCAGAGACGCAATTTGTTCTTTGATGCTCGTACTTGCCATAGATGCAGAAAAATGTTCAAGAAACTAGAAGATAAAAAAACTCCCGCCATAAGGGAGGCACTTCGTAAGGAAGTGCCTCCCTTTTTCTTTTGGCAAGTTTTTGTGATCAGCCAGAATGATTTAATTATTGGACAAATTCAAATTTGTAACGGAGGATTACATAATGGCAAATTTTATAGAAGAATTGTATTACGGAAATATTGAACCACAGAATATGAAAAAGAAGAAGAGCAAATCGTATAGCGGAGAAATGAAGATACTTTCAGAAAATGAAGACATTCTTTTGGAAAAGCTTCCCGAAGAAGATAAAAAACTGTTTCTCGAATATGTTGATGCTTGGGGTATTGTTGACGGAGAATCTGTTGTTGATAGCTTTATTACCGGATTCAGACTTGGAGCAAGGTTTACTTATGACACATTTGTGGAAACTGAATCAAGCTTGCTGAAGGAATAATAAATCATGGAAAAGAAACGATATATTACTCTTGATGATTCTGAATGGAAAATAGTAATCAATGCACTTAATGATTTAAGAAACTCTCTTATTCGGCAAGGAAGATACACCGATGCGGTTGATGACATAATGATAAAAGTCATAAACACTAAACCTAAAAGAAAACTATTCTTTTGGAGGTAAGAACATGGATTACACACTTTGCGGAGATTATCGTTTGCCGAATCTTTTACCGACCCAAGAGGAAGAATATGATATCGGCATATACGGTCAAAGATATTTCAGATACATAAAAGAACATGATAAGATTCTTTTCATAAATCTCCTTACCACCGGAAAACTCAACGAGCATATTGCAGAGGTTGACACCCGTGCTCAAACCATGGAATCAATGCTCGTAAAGCAAATAGCAAAACAGGAAGGCATAAACGAAGTGCTCAAAGAGCAGGATCAGATAGAATGGGTGAAAAGGATGAACAGCATCAGAAGCAGGGTAAAAGAAATTATATGGAATGAAATAGTGTAGCAGCAAAAAAGCATCGGCAAATTTTTTGCCGATGCTTTTTATTATTTATCTTTGTGTATTCTGTTCACCAATGCCGCAAGTTCAAATCTGCTGTGAACCTCGAGTTTTCTGTAAATATTTTTGGTGTGATCTTTAACTGTGTGTTCGGAAATGAAAAGGATTTTTGCAATATCGCCGTTGCTGTAACCGTAACCGATAAGGTCAACAACCTCAAGTTCGCGTTTTGTAAGGGTATCAAGAATGCTTTCGGAAGTTTTTTCTTCTGCAATGGGTTCTTCGGAGGACTCTTTTTCGGGAATCCGTCTGTTGAGGTTATAGAGGAAGAACGGCTCAAGCTGAAGATAAACGAAAGCAAGAATTATCATTATTACCGAATAGGCAAGATTGAGCATATTTGCCGCGGAGCGGAACATTTCCACCATAGTTCCCTGAACAAGAACAGCTCCAAGGGCAAGACCTATTATAATCGGAGTAATAAAACGGGAAGGATATCCTTTTGCAAGAACAAGTCCGTAAAGAGGAAGCATCTGGCAGGGCATCATTCCGATTCCGATAAAAACGCAGGCAACGTATGCAACCGGTGAAACATAGGAAGAGATGTAGGCAAGGAGAAATCCGATGCAGCCGATTGCCATGCAAACCGAAATTGAACGGAAAGGATGGATATTCGCTTTTTTATAAAGACTATATATTATGATGCTGGCCGCCGCATCAACAAGATAGGTTATAAAAACGCCGTGCTGAACTTCGCCGGAAATTGCCGGACCGGAAACCGCCATAAGCGCACTTATAAAAACCATGATATAGGTTCCGGTAAGGAGCTTTTTCGGTGCGGTAAGGCCGTCACTTTTTTTAACAAATTGCGGGCAGGCTTCGGAATTTGCCGGCATTTTTATAAAAAAGAACAAAACGGCGGAAACCGCGATAACCGTAACTATCCTGAAAACGGGGAATGTTATGGGCAAAAAATCGTTTTGAACCACCGCAATCAGAACAAGCGCAACGCCGTATGCAAGGGTAAGATGTATTATCGCCGTATTTTCGGTAAAAAAGTTTATTATGGTAAAAGACTCAAAGCCAATAATAAAACAGCAGAAGAAAACATGGGCATAGATAAACAAAAGAAGCGCTTCTTCCCCAACAGGGAAAAACAGCCCGATTACTGTCAGCAAAGCAAGGCAAAGCACGATCCTTTCCGCCCATATTACAAACCGCGGCAGGAAAATCATAAATGCAATGCAAAGAACATATGCCAGGGCGATGATTGCCGTAATATTATCCATCGAAACCGGAAGAGGCGTTCTTCCGTCAATGTTCAGGGAAGGTCCCATAAAATAGATAAATCCCATTTGCCAGAAGGTGAACATTGCAAAACAGATAAGAAGCCAAAGGGGTTTTTTTAGGCGTTTTCTTTGGTTTTCAAAAAGAAGCCGGTTGTTCATGGTTTTCCCTCCTTATTTTTATGAAAAAACTGCGTTTTTACCCCTTTTTTTATAAAAATCCCCCGAATGTGGGATATTAAAAAGCAAGGATTTTATCTATAATTCAGTCAGAAAGACCAATTTCAATTACATAATATCACAGGATATTCCATATATCAACAAAAATTGAAGCGGTCGTAAAGAACGGAGGGAGAATATGCTGCACTTTTTAAACAGCATTAAAGTTGACAAAAAAACTATGCGGTTTTATGCGGAATGTTCCCTTTGCGGAAAGCGAAAGCTCGGTCCGCCGGTACCCATTTTATGCCGCGGCAAAAAGCGAATCCAAAATTGCGAAAACGGAAAATCGAATTTAATAAGCCAAAAGATTTTCAATCACGCAAAAGCCGCGGCAATGCAGATTCTTGCGGTGCATTTCAATCAATGCCGAACTTGTTTGGGATGGGTCTGTGACGATTGTTTTGATGAAAACGATCCTTACGGTGCCTGCAAAGAATGTTCCGAAAAAAGAAAAACCGCACTTGCAAAATGCGAAAACATATAAGGAGTGAATTTTATGGGATTCCTTGAAAGAGCAATAAGAAAAGGAGTAAGCCAGGGAGTCGGCAGAGCCATGGGAGAAGCGCTGAGCAAGGCAATCGAACCCCATGCAAACGAGCTTGCAAACAAAGCGGCACAGCGCATTGACGAAGCAGCCGCAAAAAATGAAGAATATGAAAATCAAAGAAGACAAAATTCCGCTTTTAACGGCGCATTCGCAAATCTTGAAAGAGCCGCGAACGATTATGCAACCCAGCTCGGCAAAAATATGAAAATCTGCCCCGGCTGCGGAGAAACCGTTACCGCAGATAAAAAATTCTGTCCCCATTGCGGAGCAAAACTTCCGGAGCAGACCGTTGCGGAAGGCGCTGTTTGCCCGAACTGCGGAAAACAGAATTCCATAGGAACAAAATTCTGCCAGGATTGCGGAACAAAGCTTCCGGCGGCAGTTGCGGAAGAACAGGCGCAGCTTATGAAGGACGACGCGGTTATGGCGGAATGGAACGAAAAACTTGCCGCTTTTCCGAAATGGATTTTCGGCGGAAAGGATTATTACATCGAGGATTATGACGGCGGCGCGTTCAGCTTTACGGCAACGTTTGCAACCTATGCAGGCGCGCAGTCCGCTGTCCGCCAATACAGAGAACTTCTTTTGCAAAACGGTTTCCGCCAGGCGGGTCAATATCCGAATATGGAACACCTTTATAAAAGAGTAAACGGAACGGTATATCATGCGGATACGGAGCATTGCTTCGAGGGGGATCCCGAATGTCCCCAGATTTATTTTGACAGAAGCGAACCCACCGGCGGTTTTGATTATGTAAAACCGGAACCGAAAAAACAGCTTGAATTAAAAGACCTTAAAGGACTTTTTAAAAGGTAACGTGGAGGAGCAAATATGAAAAAAATATTTTGTATCATTCTTTCAATATTGATTTTATTGTCTTCTTTCATAATAACGGCGTTTGCAGCGGAAGAAAACGATATATCCGCATTTGAATTTCCGAAGCCGGAAGCACCCAACTATTTCATCTATACCGATGGCGATGCTTCCGAAGGACAGCACGACGACCTTCGTATGATTATGGTTGCGGATCCGAAGGTTGCGGCTCTTGCGGCGGAATATTACAGCGACAGCGACGCTTTTTATGAAAAATACGGTCTTTGGTCTTTTGCAATATCAATGCAGTATGACGTATCCCTCGATGACGAGGAGCACTGGCAGCATACGGAAGAATGGGATAACAGCTGGTACACCAGCGGATATGCTGACGGATATCCTTACGTCTCGCTTGGTTCCGAAATGATGGAGGATTTCGAGTTCTTCTGGCTGACCTACTACGAAGGCCCCGATTCCGATACCTTCGTTCCTTATAAGCCCGCCATTCTTACCGAGAAGTTTACGGGTGACGGCTACGAGCAAGATATCTATTCCTTCGATGTGGAAAATCACAGTCTTTACATCCGCTGCCGCTACTATATGGAGTGGGAGCCTTTGGTGAAGAACGAGGACGGCGAAGGCCCCGGCGAAAAGCAGTCTAAATTCTCCGATTGGTCGGAAAGCGCCGTGTTCGGGAAAAACAGCACGCAGATCATCCCCGACGAGCCGACGACTTACGAGGCCCCTATCATC
>JAGBAZ010000052.1 GCA_018110905.1 Oscillospiraceae bacterium | reverse complement strand
ATGAGGCAAAAAAAGCAGCCACTTTAGTGGCTGCCTGTAATTGTGATGCGATGGTTAACCCTCAGTACCCCTTCGAGGGGTCAGCAAGTACTGACCCTTCTAGGGTCTGAGCAAACCACTAGTTTACTAGTGGTTATGATTCGATATATTCAAGTTTTTCAAAATCGATTCCAACAGCAAAATCCGCTGTGCTGTAAGCAAAAAGCACCTGGTCATAATCTTTGGGATAAATTTCCGAAAGAAGGTTTTCGTTGGAAGAATTAAGCTGGACGAAGGTTATCCTTTCATAATTTGTGGAAAGGAAAGGAAGCCAGCTTTTTGCGCTTTCGTCCCCGAAAATAAGGATCGAACCGGAAAGTCCGGAACTTCCCGAACCGGTTATCTCAATAACAGGGGAAAGATTGCCGAGGACCATGTCGGTTTTGTTGCTGAATTTGTTTTCGTCATAGATAAAGAAATTCTTTGAAATTCCGGAAGTTCCGTTGGCATTTTTATATTCAATAACGGTGTCGATTTTTTCCGTGTATTCATAGAAAGAAACAAAATCCGGGGTGGAATACGGTTTGAAAAAATCTGTGGCAAGGCTGCCGTAAAATCCATGTGCAACATATGCGGCGGAAAAAGAATCCATTGTGTTCTGTTCAATTCCAAGCCGGTTGCAAAGTTCGCCGTAAATATAATAGCCGCCGAGGGAGGTGGGGAGATTTTCGGTATGGTAATAAATATATTCGTCCCGGTGGTCATAAAGAGTCTGATAAATATCGGTGGTGCGGACTTCGCCGCGGAAGCGTGAATATATGTTGTTTATCATGTTTCGCTGGTTATAAAAATCTTCTGCGGCAAAAGTGTTGATTTCCTGCTGGAGAATCGCGGAAGAAGTGGGGACCAGCATGAAATAAGGTTTTATCTGATTTTTTTCGGCAAAACTTAAAAGATAGTTTTCGGCAACGGAAAAGATCCTTGATGAAGGTTTTTCTATATCAGGAAGAAGACTTCCTTCGCTTCCGATATAAATGTTTTCAAAGCGGCGGACGCCGGAAAGATATCTTATTCCGTCCATAAGGTTGGAAAGATTTTCCCGGAAAGGAATTGAAAGAGAAATCGAACTTTCAATCCTGTCAAGGGCGGAGCCTTCGGAAGGAAGACTTTTAACAGAAAAAATATTTACAAAAACAGAAGCACTTACGGCAAGAATCATAAAAATAATTAGAGCTGCAGCAAATTTTTTCAATCAAAAGCCTCCTTTCGGAAAATCACAGGATTTTTATATGAGTTCGGCGGTTATAAGAGTAAGAAGAACGGCACTTTCGAGCACGGCAAAAATGCTGAAAAGAATGCCGGATTTTTTATTTATATAGTGAATAAACAGGCTGAAAATACTGAGAAGGAAGAACGCGCCGACAATAAGAACAAGCATATTCTGAGAAATTATATACGAAACCGAACCCGTAAGCATCGGTGCGCCGATTCCGAACATGGCTTTGAAAGACAGAAGAATAGAGCTTATTTCGGAAGCGGAAAAAATAACCATGGAAAACATCGTTACCGCAAAGGTATAGATCCTTGCGAAAATATGCGGGATTTTAAGAAGAAAATCGCGAAGGAAAAATTCTTCTATAATAATGAAAACCGCAATATAAAGTCCCCAGATGATGAAATTCATCTCGATTCCAAACCAGATTCCACAAAGCATACTGATAAGCACGGTGTTCACAATAAACTGTGGGCGGGAATTTTTATCGTTTCGGAGAACATCATATACGTAATGGCGGAAAAAGCCGGTTACGGTCATATTGAAACGATCAAGGAAGTCGGATACGGAAGGGCTTTGAAAAGGAAAATAGAAGTTTTTCGGAAGATCCATTCCAAAACATTTACCGATTCCCCTTGCCATATCGCAAAATCCGGAAAGGTCAAAGAAGATCAACATTGAAAAAACAACCATATCAAGCCATGCGCCGATTATTGAAATTTCTGTGGAATTTGCGGCCAAAAGTTCTTCATGAAGCTGTGTAAGCGGAATTGCAAGCACAACATATTTTGCAAGGCCGCGAATAAAAAGATAAAGTCCGTTTCCTGTTTCGGAAAGGGAAAAGCTTCTGTTTTCATTGAGATATTTTACATCTTTTGCCCGGACAAGCGGACCCCTTGCAAGCTTTCCGAAGAAAGCAAGGAAAATAACAAAATCCGGGAAAGATTTTATCGGTTCGGATTCGCCTTTATAAAGATCGACAAAATAACCGATGGCGGTGAAGGAAATTACCATTGCCGCAAAGGGTGCAAAACCGCCGGAAAGCTGGTTCGTAACAGAAAAAACTATTATTACCCCGGCGTTAAAAGCTACCGAAAAAAGGAAAAGTGCTTTTTTTAACTTTGTTTTTTCGGAATTTGCGGAAATTGCATTTGAAACTATAAAAAGAAGGATTATATCCGCAAAAAAGAAAACGAAATTTTCCGGCTGAGAAAGCGCAAGGAAAAGCATGGATATGGCGGCAAGAACCGGATTTTTTAATTTTTGCGGAGTAAGGTTAAAGATAATAAGCGCCGCCGGCAGAAACAAATATAAAAATGTAAGACTGTTGATTTTCAATCGGGGCGCCTCCTTTCAGGGTTCTTTTAATTTTTCCAAAGCGGAAAGAAGTTCCGCCTTTGTTGTGATTATCGGAAGAATTTCCGCAAGGGAATTTGCCGTAAGCATTTTTGGAAGGGAATAATGTTCGCAAAGTTTTTTTCTGAGTTCAGAAGAATTTTCGCCTCCGGAAAGACCGGCTTCATAAAGAAAACTCTTGCTGAAAGGTTCGGTTCTTTCAAAGCTTCCGTTTTCAACATCGATTCCGGATTTTTTAAAAGCGGAGATCAGAACTTCGGTGGTCATTCCTTCGACGCCGATAAGGTTTTCCTTTCCGGGTTTGGCTTTGCGCTTTTCTTTTCCGGAAACATCCGGTATAAAAACATTTTTGATGTTTGCTTTCGGGATAGCGGAGGAAAGATAGTGCCGGAGCCGGAATCCGGCGGAATCCGAATCGGTAAGAATTATTATACCGTTTTTGTCGGCGATCCTGCGGATAAGAGCAAGGCGGTCCTTGTTGTTGTAAATCTGAAAACCGCCGAGTTCGATTATATTTGCGTCGAAAAGCGGGGAAAGACGCATTTTGTCATATTTTCCTTCGACGATAATGGTCTCTTTAATTTTAATACGGTTTTGTGAATTTTCCATGAATCCTCCGTTATTTTATGGAGAAAAGTTTTGCAACGGTTTCGTCAAGAATGATATCCGCATCTCCGCCGGTGCTTTTCATACGCTGTTCCGCATCAAGAAGGGTGTCTATGCAAAGAAGAAGTGATTCGGAAGAATATCTGCTTTGGGCGGTAAGAGCTTTGTCGATAAGGAACTGGCGCGGCTTGGGATAACTTTTCGGAAAATCCGCCGCAATATCGAACTTTGTTTTTCCTGCGGAGCGGGCGGCTTTTGCCCGGAACATATCAATATACATTCCGGAAAGGATATTAAGAACAAGCGGTGCGGATTCGCCCATTTCACGAAGTTCCTGAAGAACGGCAAAGGCGCCGCTGCGGTCCTTCGCGGAAATTTTTGCGGAAAGGTCAAAAACTTTTGCGTCCGGTGTGGCACAGGTCATAAGGTCGATATCCGCTTTTGAAATAATTCCGGTGCCTTTATATTCGGCAACTTTTCTGGCTTCGTTGATAAGGAGGGCGGAATCGCTTCCGCAGCGTTCCACCATATATGCGCAAAGATCCCGGTGGATGCTGCATTTATATTTTGCACAGGTTTTTTCAATAATCGTGCAAAGTTCGGCTGCGGCAGGGGTTTCGCATTTTATAACTCCGCCGCCGGATTTATCAACAAGTTTTTTAAGGGATTCAATGCGGTTTTTCTTTCCGGTTTTGCTTTCGGTTTTTGCTTTGGAATCCTTTTTTGGTTCGGTTTCAACGGAATAAAAAACAAAGGCAAGAACAGTTGAACCGCCCATTCCGGAAACTTCCGAAACAAGCTGTTCAAATTTTTTATATTCGTTTTCGCCCATGCTTCCGAAAGGTATATCTTCACAGACGACGCATCTTCTTCCGCCGCCGAAAGTGATTTCAAAAGCTGCATCCGCAACGGTGTCTGCAGAAACATTTCCGGAAAAGCGGTGGGTATCAAAACCCGTTCCGCCTTCTGTTGTTATGGAAACGATTTTATTCAGAATTGTGCGTTTTCGCTGGTCGTCGCTGCCTCCGATAAAATAACAGGGCAGGGGAACACCTATTTTAAGGTGGCGGCGCACCTCTTCCATGTCTTTGAATATCATCTGGCGAAGCTTCCTTTCTTTAAAATTCCGTTATAGGCGAAGAAATCGATTTCGCCGTCTTTAAGGACAATTATTTCGTTTGTTCCGCTGTAATATCCGCCCATTTTCCTCAAAACAAGGTAATCAGTCCGGATTTCGGGAAAAGTTTCGGGCGAAACGCCGTCAAGAACGATTATATCTGCCCGGCGGAATTTTGGTTCTATGTTCATTATATCACATTCTTTAAAAATGTATAGAAGGGTTATGCCATTTGTTTCAAAACAAACGGCAGATTCCGGAATGATTTCAATATGATCATTTTCAGTGAAAGAAAGTTTTCCCGCGGTGAGCAGAAAAGAATTTTCACATCGGGAAACGGAATCCGGACTGCTTAAAAGGGCAAGATCCGGTTTGGAGGATGAAACAAGCTCGAATTCGGAAGCAGCTGAAAAAGCATCAATGCTTATGACGGAATCATAATCCGAATTACTAAAATCAATATCAAAACGGTCACCGGAAGAAAGCCCCTTTGTAATGAGCACATTTTTGCTGTCTTTTGAGCACGATATTGCCGTTCCGTGCTCAAGAGCTGTTATGCGGATTTCCGAAACACCGGAAAAGAAAAGAAGATCAAGAAAAATTCCAAAAACAAGAACGAAAACGGAAACCGCCGCGGAATGTTTTAAATACGAAAAACCTTTGGAACAAAGGACCGGAACAATGAAAATAACAGCTGAACTGAAAAGCCAGATGTAAAACCAGAAATCGTTTGTTTCAATATAGGCAAATGGAATATCCGCAAAAAACTCAGCGATTTTAAGAAGAATACCGTTGCAGAACATTGCTGCAAAAGCCGTTCCGTTGGCAATAAATCCAAGGAACGGAACAGAACCGAAGAAAACGGTCAGAACTCCAAAAACAATTGAACATTGGGCGAAAAAACCGGCAAAGATGTTTGAAAACGGAGAAACAAGAGAAACTTTTTCAAAAACAACAGCAGAAACCGGCAGAACCGCAAGAAAAGCCACAAAGCTTACACAAAAAGCTTCCGTAACAAATTCAGAAAAAGCTTTGTTTTCGGCATGGAAAAATTTCAGAATCTTTGTCTTAAAGGGCTTGGCGAAAACCGAAATTGCAAAACAGGAAAAAACGGACATAAGAAAACCGATGTCACAGGCGGCAAAAGGATCGATAAGAAGAACCGCGGTGACTGCAAGGCCGAGGTTATCAAGAGATTTTGACCCGGAAAACAAAAGCTTTGAAAGATAATGCGCAATAAGCATTAAACCGGAACGCAGAACAGACATCCCAAATCCACCGATCGCGATATAAGCAAAGGTGATCGCGATAAGAACAAGGTTTTCAAAACTGCGGATCCTGCCTTCGGTTTTTCGGTAACGCAAAAGTTTTTCGAAAAGGCCGATTATTATGACCATGTGCATTCCGGAAATTGCAAGGATATGACTCATTCCGCTGCGGCGGAAAGCGTTTGTTACGGAATTTTCAATTCCGTTTCCGCTTCCGATAAGTATTTTTTCCATGAAAGGTGCGTGCCAGTCAACAAAACGGCGGTAAATTACCGAAGAAATTTTTTCTCTTATGCTGTGGAGAAAATATTCGGAGGAGGAATGATCGTTTCCGGTTATTACCAAAGGTGATTTTGTATAGGCATAAACGGAAATTCCTCTTGAACGGTCATTCAAAAAATTTTCGTTGTTTTGTTTTTCAAAAACCCGGAAGGTAACTTCGCAGGAAATAACATCAAAAACTTCTGCAAAATTATCTTCCCAACCGGAAAGACGGATCTTGATTTTCTGCGGAGCACCGTCTATATCTATGGAATCGGTCTTTACTGTATAAACCGGGTTTCCTCCGCCGGCGGAAACTTCGGTAACCGTTCCGGTTATGTAAGATGTCATGCCGTCAAGAGCGGAGGCAGGGTAATATTCGTTATGAAGTTTTATCGAAACAACCGAAAAACCAACAGCGGCTGCCAGAAAAAGAGCAGCTTTTTCGCGGAAGCCTTTTCCGAAGAACAAAAATCCGATAAATCCGAAAACCAAAACCAATGCGGCAATAAAAGAAAATTCAATTGGAGCAAAGGAGGCGATAAACGCGGAGATGAGCATTACAAAACCAAATTTTGTAATAAGATACGGCATTATTTAAAACCTCCTTTTTTCTTTTAATTATGCCAAAATTCAACAACTTTTTCAATAGAAAAAAAGACCGCCCTTATAAAGAAGCGGTCTTTTTTATCATATTCAGGAATTTTCAAGGCTCTGAACGGTTATGTCACGTATCCATTTTCCGCTTCTGAGGCGGAGAAAGCCGATTATATTTTTAAGAAGTTCGTCGGAACGAAGCATAAGATAAACAAAAGGCGGAGCCCAGCCAAGAACAAGGCCGGTTAGTGCCCCAAGAGGAATTGCAGCGATCCAGAGGAAAAGCACGTCCACAATCATTGCGGTTTTTGTGTCGCCGCCGCCGCGGAAGATTCCGACAATGTACTGAACGGACATGGCCTGGAAAATGATTATTATTGCATAGGAAACAATAAGGTCATAGGCAAGGGCTTTTGTTTCTGCGGAAACTTCGTAGAAGTTTATAACGGGTCCGCGGATTATTAAAAGGGTGATCGCGGAAAGAATTCCCATTATTGCCGCAAGAAGCACAATGGTTTTTGCCTTGTTAAGTACAGTTTCCTTTTTTTCGCCCCTTCCGATGGCATTTCCGATAACAACGGAAGTTGCATTGCCCATTCCGGAAACCACAACCCAGACGCATTGCCAGATTATGTTCGCGATGCTGTTTGCGGAAACAAATTCGGTGCTTATGTGTCCGATTATCATTGAAAGAACAGAAGTTCCGATGCTCCAGATAGCTTCGTTGAGAACAACGGGTGCTCCGGTTTTGAAAAATGCGCCGAGATAATCTTTAACGGGAACAAAAAAGTCTTTTATTGTATAATGGATTTTCTTTTCAAAGAAAGCAAGATAAATTATAAGGATAATGAATTCAACTAATCTTGCAACGGCTGTTGCGATTGCGGCGCCTTCAACGCCCATGGCCGGTGCGCCGAGATGTCCGAAAATAAGTACCCAGTTAAGCGAAACGTTTACGATAAGGGAAGAAAGATAGATTACGATAGAAATTTTTACAATGTGGGCGGAACGCAGAACGGAAGCCATTGCGTTTGTAATAGAATAAAAAGGATAGGCCCAGCCTATGATGCGAAGATAACTTGCGCCGGCTTCGATAACCGCGGCGTCATCGGAATACCAGCTCATAACAGTTTCCGGAATGCAGATCGCAAGGGCGGAAGCCGCAACGCTTATCACGGCCGCAAGGCGAAGCATGATCGTTATTACGCGCTTCATGGAGTAAACATCGTTTTTGCCCCAATATTGTGAAGCGAAAACCATTGCCGCAGAGGTTACTCCAAAGGTGATGATCATAAGAATGAAGAAAAGCTGGTTTGCAAGGTTTGCTCCGGAAAGAGCGATTTCGCCGACTTTTCCAAGCATAAGGGAGTCCGCAAGGCTTACCGTAAAGGTGATGAAGTTCTGTGCGGCAATTGGCAAAGTTATTGAAAACAAAACTTTATAAAAATTTTTATCTTTTATTAAAAACGACATGTTTCCTCCGAAAATTAAAAAAACTAAATATATATTTTATACCTTTTGTGAAACAATATCAATACAAAATAAAAAAGGCGGAAAAAATCCGCCTTTTTATTATTAAATTCAGTCATGCTTTTCAATAATTTCGAAATGTCCGCCTTCGGAATAATCGCCGCGGTGCTCCGCCGCTCCGCCGCTTATTTCTTTGATTTCCTCTTCAGCAAGTTTGTTGTCGCATTTGAATTCGGCAAAAAACTGATAGTTGTTTCCTTCTTCATCAAAACAGAAAGTGGAAATCCTGTAGGTTTCGCCGTCTTTAAGTTTATCGGTATAAAGAGAGATATAATATCTTGCGTTCGACTGGGCTTCGGGGTCGATTCCGTAGCTGTAATTTGTGTTGAAATTTACTTCGTCACCTTTTGAAACAAGATACCATTCGCCGTCATCTCCAAGGATATGAAGCTGGAATGTTTCATAGAAAGAGAAAGATTCAGAACTTTTGTTGTCCCAATAGCAGCGGATGCTGGGCTCGTCATCAAAAATATATTTATATTGTGTGCTGAAAGTAATATCATCTCTTGTTTCGGTGTAATAAGGTTCTGCTTTCGGGAGGTTTTCACATCCGGAAAGGAGAAGAACAAAACAGAGCAGAATAAGAACAATTTTTTTCAAAACAATGCGTCCTTTCAAATGGGATAAGGGTATCAAACAATATTATAGCACAGTTCAGAAATAAAAGAAAGCCTTTTTTATCAATATCCCAAATGTTCTCCCACGATTATGACTTTTATGCGGTTCGGAATGCGCTGATATCCCAAAAGGGTGTAGCTGCAGCAGATTCTTGCGGGAGATTTGCAGTTCATGCAGGTTCCGGTTTCGGCACAGGGAGTTTTGCAGCCAAGGCGTTTTGCGTTTGCCGGGGCTGCAAGATTGCGAAGTCTGTCTTCTGCTGCGGCAATGTCGGTGACGATTTTGTTGGTTCCGGCAACAAGAATTACGTTTTTCGGTCCGTAAATAATGGGTGCAACACGGGTTCCGGCTCCGTCAACATTATAAATTTCTCCGTCTTCGGTAATTGCGTTTGCGCTTGCAAGGAAAAAATCAGCAAAAAATGCTTCTCTTCTTGCGGTTTCAACCTCTTCAGGAGGAACAACATGAGAATCACGGTAATCATAATTTCCGTTTTCAAGAAGTTCGATGATGCCGGTTTCATGAAGAGTTCTCGAACCGCCGACGCGGCATACTGAACCTTCCGGAATAAGTTTTTTAACAAGTTCAGCAGCTTCTGCGGAAGTTTTTACATAAAAAGGTTCGATTCTGTTTGCGCGAAGAGCTTCCATAGTGCGTTCGGCACGTTTTTCTTCGGTAAACATTACATTTGCATCCATCATTCTCCGTCCTTTCCAAAAACGATATCAAGAAGTTCAAGGGGTTTTTCAATCAGATATTCGGCGCCTGATCCGGTAAGTTCTTCTTTTCCGCCGTAGCCGTAAAGAGCGCCGACAGCATGGACTTTGTTTTCATGAGCACCGATCATGTCCATATCCCTGTCGCCGACCATGAATACGTGCTCAAGCTCTTTTTCGGCAACGCCGAGGCGCTTGAGCGCAACTCCGATTATAGCAGGTTTTGTGTCAAGAGTTTTGTCTTCGGTGGCTCCGCAAACCTCGTCAAAATATTTGAGCACGCCGGTTTCCTCGAGGATTATGCGGCATGCTCGTTCCGGTTTGCAGGAAGCAAGAGCAATTTTGCAGCCGTGCTCATGCAGCGATTCAAGCATTTCGCGGCTTCCCTCATAAGGAATATTCTGGTGGATTCCGGTAACAAGAAATTTTTCACGGTATTTTTTAACAAGTTCCTCGCATTTTTTCTCATCGAATCCATAAAGAGCAAAAGTATTGCGAAGGGGAGGTCCTATATAACTGCGAAGCTTTTGGGGATCGTTTTCATCAATTCCGACGGATTCAAGGGCATATTTAATGCAGCTCGTAATGCCTTCATAAGGGTCATTAAGGGTGCCGTCAAGGTCAAAAAGAACGTATTTTGTCATATTATTCTCCGTAATGTTATGATAAAAGGCGTTTCAGAAAAGCTGAAACGCCTTTTTATGAGGTTTATTCTTCGTTTTTAAGAATAGCAATATGAAGCTCATCAAGGTTTTTCTGGTCAACCTCGGTGGGGCACTGGGTCATAAGTTCGCTTGCGGTCTGAACCTTCGGGAAAGCGATTACGTCGCGGATGGAAGGACGGTCGAGCATGAGCATGACCATTCTGTCAAGGCCGAAAGCCATTCCGCCGTGGGGCGGAACACCGTATTTTTCAGCATCGAGAAGGAAGCCGAAACGAGCCTGGGCAACTTCTTCGGAAAGACCGAGAGCCTGGAGCATTTTATCCTGAATTTCGGTGTCGCTGATACGGATTGAACCGCCGCCGAGTTCGCAGCCGTTGAGAACCATATCATAAGCTCTTGCGTAGCAATCGCCGGGATCGGACATAAGTTTATCTTCATCGCCTGGTCTGGGGCAGGTGAAAGGATGGTGTTTTGCCATCCAGCGGTTTTCTTCGTCGCTCCACTCGAAAAGCGGGAAATCGGTTACCCAGAGGAAGTTATAGGTACCTTTGGGGATAAGGTCAAGGCGTTTTCCAAGTTCAAGACGGAGAGCGCCGAGAGAATCAAAGACGATATCGTTTCTGCTGTCCGCAACGATGAAGAGAACGTCGCCGGTCTCTGCGCCGAGTCTTTCACGGATTGCAAGTTTTTCTTCCTCGGTAAGGAATTTTTCATAGCTGGAAGTTTCGCTGTCCGGAGTAAGTCTGGTCCATGCAAGACCTTTTGCTTTATAAAGTTTTACAACTTCGGTGAGTTTGTCGATTTCTTTTCTGGTGAAAACGGAAGCTGCGCCTTTTGCATTGATTGCACGGACGGAACCTTTTTCAAGTGCGCCGGCAAAAACTTTGAATTCGCAGTTTTTGAGAAGGTCGGAAAGGTCGCAAAGCTCAAGACCAAAGCGGGTATCCGGTTTATCGGAACCGAAACGGGCCATAGCTTCGTTGAAGGTGAGTCTTTCAAAAGGAGTGGGAACGTCGTAATCGAGAACGTCCTTGAAAACGCGTTTGACAAGACCTTCGTTAAGGGTCATAATGTCGTTTTCGTCAACAAAGCTCATTTCCATATCGATCTGGGTGAATTCGGGCTGGCGGTCTGCACGAAGGTCTTCGTCGCGGAAGCATCTTGCAACCTGCATATATCTGTCGCAGCCGGACATCATAAGAAGCTGTTTATAAAGCTGGGGGCTCTGGGGAAGAGCATAGAAACAACCGGGATGAACACGGGAGGGAACAAGATAGTCCCTTGCACCTTCGGGGGTGGATTTGATGAGGTCCGGAGTTTCAATCTCCATAAAGCCATTTTCATCGTAATAATCGCGGGCGGATTTTACGATTTTGTGGCGCATCATGAGGATATTCTGCATTTCGCCGCGGCGAAGGTCAAGATAACGATATTTAAGGCGGAGATCCTCTTTTGCGTTGCAGTTATCGCTGATTTCAAAAGGAGGGGTCTGGCTTTTTGCAAGAATGAAAAGTTCGTTTACAAAAAGTTCAACTGCGCCTGTGGGGATTTCGGTGTTGACGGATTCGCGTTTGCGGATAACGCCTTTTGCTTCAAGAACAAATTCTGCTCTTACTGAAGCTGCTTTTTCAAAAACTTCTTTGTCGGTGCCGTCGCCGAAAGCAAGCTGAAGAATGCCGCTTCTGTCGCGAAGGTCGATGAAGATAAGGTTGCCGAGGTCGCGGGTTTTCTGTGCCCAACCGAAAACGACAACTTCCTTGCCTATATGGCTTTCGTTGAATTCACCGCAATAAGCGGTGCGGTTATAACCGTTGATCATTTATATTCCTCCGTTACGGATAATTTATCAGAAATTAATTTCAGGCGGGATGTTGAGAGGAGTGAGATTGGAAACTCCTTCGCAAACAGCATCTTCGAGAGAACCGAAAACGTCGCCAAGCCTTGCTTCATAAACAAATTCAATAAGTTCATCAAGCTCAACTTCTTCGGTTTCGCCGTTCGCCATGTTTTTAACTTTAACTTTGCCTTCCTCAAGTTCGGAATCGCCGATTATGCAGGAAAGCTTTGCGCCGATTTTATCGGCATATTTCATCTGCGCCTTAACGCTTCTTCCGCAAAGGTCACATTCCGCTTTAAAACCTTCCGCTCTGAGGGAGTTAACAAGGTTTGCGGCTTCGATGCTTGCTTTTGTTCCCATGGAACCGATGTAAATATCGCAGGTGCTTTCTTCAGGGAAGGAAACGCCGGTGTTTTCCATAAGGAGAAGAAGTCTTTCGAGACCCATTGCAAAACCGATGCTGGGGGTTTTCGGTCCGCCGAGAAGTTCGATAAGTCCGTCATATCTTCCGCCGCCACAAACGGTTCCCTGGGAACCGATGTTGGTGCTTACGAATTCAAAAACGGTCTTTGTGTAATAATCAAGTCCGCGGACAATGGTGGGATTGACAGTATATTCAATGCCGATGGAATCAAGGCGCTCTTTAAGTTCATCAAAATGTGCCTGACAGTCATCGCAAAGATAATCAAGAATAACGGGTGCATCTTCGGCAATTTTATGGCAGATGGGGCTTTTGCAGTCGAGGATACGCATGGGGTTGCGGTCAAGTCTTTCGCGGCAGGTTTCGCAAAGTTCATCTTCGTGGCTGCGGAAATATTCCTTGAGCGCTTCGTTATATTTTACTCTGCATTCGGGGCAGCCGATGGAGTTGATTTCAAGCTCAATTCCTTCGATCTGGAGCTGGTCAAAAATCTGGCTGACCATTGAGATCATTTCAGCATCTGCTGCGGGGGAAGCCGCACCGACAAGTTCTGCACCGAACTGGTGGAATTCACGAAGACGGCCGGCCTGGGGTTTTTCATAACGGAAGCAGCTGGTGAGATAGCTTGCCTTTACCGGAAGAGCACCGTTTAAAAGTCCGTGTTCGATAAGGGTGCGCATGCATCCTGCAGTTCCTTCCGGACGAAGGGTGATGGAACGCTCGCCTTTATCAAGGAAGGTGTACATTTCCTTCTGAACAACGTCGGTGGAATCGCCTACGCCTCTTGCGAAAAGTTCAGTGTGTTCAAAGGTCGGAAAACGGATTTCCTTAAAGCCGAAAGTTTCGGCAACCTTCATGGCAGTTTTTTCGATGTGCTGCCATTTTGCGCTCTGTTCAGGAAGAACGTCCTGGGTTCCTCTGGGCGCTTTTGTGAGAATAGCCATAAAAATACCTCTTATATAATTTTGATTATAATAATCGAAAATAGTCTATATTTATTACAAATTGTCAAAAATGGCTTATTTAAGCCGATTTTTAACGAACAAGGTCGCGCCAATCAAGGTCGCCGCGTTCAAGAGCATGGATAAGTGCTTCTGCGGTGGCAATGTTGGTTGCAACAGGAATGTTGTGAACGTCGCAAAGACGAAGAAGGGTTGTGTAATCCGCATCGTGGTTCTGGTTCATCGGATCACGGAAGAAAAGCAAAAGATCGATCTCGTTGCAGGAAATTCTGGAAGCTATCTGTTCACAGCCGCCATGGCTTCCGCTGAGGAAACGGGAAATTTTAAGGCCGGTTGCATCAGAAACAAGTTTTCCGGTTCTGGAAGTGGAACAGAGTTTGTGCTTTCCGAGGATTCCGCAATAAGCGATGCAGAATTGGACCATAAGTTCTTTTTTTGTGTCCTGTGCAATAATTGCAATGTTCATTAAGCAAAACCTCCTTTTTTATTTAAAACCGAGGGGGATATATTTACCGCGGATCCTTTCAGAGAGGTCGCGGAAAGTTTCAAAGTTAACTCCGGTATCATCGAGCGGCTCGCCGGAATCCATGGAATCGCGGGTGTCAGGATCTTCCCAGATTACCCCGATAAGCTGAAGTTCGGAACCGTCGATGATTTCGTCAAGATTTTTAATTGGGGAAAGTTTTTTTGCCTTTTGCGGACAACGTTCGACAACAAGTCTGCGCTCTTTGACGCCGCAATTTTTAAGAAGGGCACCGGCGGCTCTTGCACCGCGAACGGAGGAAGGATCGGGAGTTGCAACAACAAGCCCGAGATCGGCGCATCTTCCGGCGTTTTCAAGTTCCGGACCGATTCCCGCGGGACAGTCAAGGATTATGAATTCATAATAATTTCCGAGTACCCGGTCGATTTTGCGTATTATTTCGTCCGTTACCATAATCGGTTTTGCCGCGGCGGCAATAAGTGAAAGATTGGGGCAGAAAGGACAGTTTATTACAGCGTCCTTGATTTCGCAGGAACCGCGGATTATGTCGCCCATATCGAAAACAATATTTTCTGTAACACCAAAGGCAACGTCAAGGCTGCGAAGCCCGGAATCCAGTTCCACCAGAAGAACGGGGCTTTTTCTGAAAGCAAAAGCTTCGCCCAAAAGCGCAGAAACCGTTGATTTTCCGGCACCGCCTTTTCCGGAGGCTACAAGAATTATTTTTGCCATTTCCGCACCTCTTTTCAATACTTATTCCATTTTATTGTAACATATTATTTATAAAGTTGCAATAAGACGAACGCGGTTTTTATCCGTCGCTTTGTGCAGTTTTTGCAGGATTTGTGCCAAAAGCCTCCCTTGTCAAAGGGAGGGGGACCGCCGCAGGCGGTGGAGGGATTCATAAAAAGAAATAATATACGTTTAGACCAAAAAACATAAAATATTACAAAGTGTATTATATTTTGGCAAAATAAAAAGCGCACCCGAAGGTGCGCCGAAAATTATTCATTATTCATTGCGGAAACAACTTCCAAAACAGCGGATTTTTGTTTTGATGTAAGGCTGACCCAGCCTTCAAAAAGTTCTTTCAGTTCCGGAGAAAGTTCAACCGTTTCGCTTTCGCAGAAAAATTGGGAAAGGGTTATTCCAAAAGATTGGCAAATCGTTTCAAGGGTGCTTATGGAAGGCATTGTTCCGCGCTTGAAGATATTTGCAAGGGTCGATTCGGAAAGTCCGCATTCTTTTGAAAGCCTGTATTCAGACCAGCCGCGGTCTTTCATAAGCTGTTTTAATTTTGCATGAACGTCCATAAAGCACCTCCTCTTTTGTATTTATTTTACCTTCATGTTGAATTGTTTTATACTGAATACTTGTAATATTTTTACTGTTATGTTAAACTGTAAATAACATTCAACATGGTGACAAGGAGGAATGTGTGTGCCGAATGATATGGGAACAAAAGAGGCGGCAGAAAAATGGGGATATTCCCAAAATACCATTTCGGAATGGTGTCGCAAAGGTCTTATAAAAGCGGAGCAGGACGCGCCGGGAAGTCCATGGAGGATTCCGAAAGATACGGAATGTCCAAGAAAAATTAAAATTAAGAAATGAGGAATTAAATAATGAACGAGAATAATAAGATGTTTTGGCAGGCAATGTTTACTGTATTAATATTAGCAGCTTTTGGTGTGGTATGTTTTATTGCAGGTTCAGAAACAGATAGTGTGATTTTTGTTATTATTGGAATTGTTCTTATTGGTTTTGCGATTTGGTGTTTTGTGAATTTGATTAATGAACAGCAACAGAAAATAGCAAGAAGCGATGATAATGAAAGTACAAGTATAGGATGTTCTACGTTTATGTGGGTAATAATAATCGCAATTATTATTGTATTTTTCACTATGTGTTCCGGTGGTGAAGTTGACAACAGCATAGCATATGATTCTGATGGTTTCCTCGGTTACAGCGATTCTTTCTGGGAATGGTGCGGTGACCAATAATTAAAAACGGGCGGATAATATCCGCCCCTACATAAAAAAACCGCACTTGCTTGCAAGTGCGGTTTTTGTTTAATTAATTATCAGCCCGGAGGCCAGCCGAGGTTTCTTCCGGCAAGAACGTGGAAATGAAGGTGGGGAACGGTCTGTCCCGCTTCTTCGCCGTAGTTGGTAACTACGCGGTAGCTTTCAATTCCTTTTTCCTTTGCGATTTTTGCGATAACTTCGAAGATATAAGCGATGATTCCGCTGTTTTCTTCGGTGATTTCGCCTGCACCGGTGATGTGTTCCTTCGGGATCACAAGAAAATGGGTGGGAGCCTGGGGGTCGATATCGTTGAAGGCGAGAACTTTTTCGTCTTCATAAACTTTGCTGCTGGGAATGATCCCTGCGGCAATTTTACAGAAAAGGCAGTTTTCCATAAAGATTATGCTCCTTTCATGAATTGCCTCCCTTGTCAAAGGGAGGGGGACCGTTGCGGTACGCACGGTGGAGGGATTCCTTTAAATGAATCCCCCGGTCTTTCGCCTTCGGCGAAATCCAGCCCCCTTTAACAAGGGGGCCATATAAAGAATTATTTGTTGATGAGAAGAGTTTCAACGATTTCTGCTGCAGAAGCAAGAGCTTCGTCAATCATTTCGGGGTTTGCGCCGCCCATTGCGCTGTCGGGTCTGCCGCCGCCGGAACCGCCTGCCATTGCAGCGATTTCTTTGACGATCTTACCTGCGTGTGCGCCTTCTTTAAGAGCGTTGATGCCGCAGACAACAAGAACGGAAACTTTTTCTTCGTTAACGGAAGCAAGAAGTGCAATAGCGTCCTGTGCGGTGAATTTGATATGGTCGCCCATGATTCTGAGGCTTGCGGGGCTGATGCCTTCGAGCTTGGTGCAGATGAATTTAAGTCCGCAGATCTCTTTTGCGGAAGAGATAAGGCTTTCAACTCTCATCTGAGCAAGTTTGTTGTTGAGTTCTTCGATCTCTTTGTCTTTTGCTTTGAGTTCGGCCATAACAGC
This sequence comes from Oscillospiraceae bacterium, assembly GCA_018110905.1. Lineage (GTDB taxonomy): Bacteria > Bacillota > Clostridia > Oscillospirales > Ruminococcaceae > UMGS1668. Next base: position 11,679 of record JAGBAZ010000052.1, on the reverse strand, counting down.
TGCGGATTTCTGAGCAACTTCGCCGACACCGTTAACTTTAAGGTTTGCGGCGGTTTCGCCGAGGGTTCCGTTCATCTGTTCGATGTAATCGAGAACGCCGGTGCCGGTTACTGCTTCAATACGTCTTACGCCTGCTGCAACGGAAGATTCGCTGATGATTTTGAAAAGACCGATTTTGCTGGTGTTGGTAACGTGGGTACCGCCGCAGAATTCGATGGAACGGCCGGAAACGTTAACAACGCGGACGGTATCGCCGTATTTTTCACCGAAGAGAGCCATTGCGCCCATGCCTTTTGCTTCTTCAATGGGCATTTCGTTGATGTCAACATCAAGGGAAGCAAGGACCATTTCGTTAACAACTTTTTCGGTTTCTGCAATTTCTTCTGCGGTCATTGCGGAGAAATGGCTGAAGTCGAAACGGCAGCGGTTTTCGTCAACGTAGGAACCTGCCTGGTGAACATGATCGCCGAGAACTTCGCGGAGAGCTTTCTGGAGAAGGTGGCAGGCAGTGTGGTTACGCTGGGTTGCGTTTCTGATGGATTCGGTAAGTCTTGCGCGGACATTGTCGCCGGTGTGGATGTGGCCGGAGCCCATAACGCCGATGTGCATATACTGACCGGTGGGAGATTTTTTGCAGTCGGTTACGTTGAAGATGGAAGGACCGGAAGTGATGGTACCTCTGTCGCCGACCTGGCCGCCCATTTCTGCATAGAAAGGAGTGGAATCGAGAATGATAACTGCTTCGTCGCCTTCTTCAAGTTCGGAAACAAGTTCGCCGTCCTTGAGGATTGCAAGGACTTCGGAAGCGGAATCCATTCTGTTGTAGCCGACGAATTTGGTTTTGACGTCGCCGAGGGAAGCAAGGCTGTCTTCAACCCAGGAAACGCCGTTTGCGGAAGCTCTTGCATCACGTGCACGTTTTTTCTGGTCGTTCATAAGAACGGTAAAGCCTTCAACATCAACGGTGATGTTTTTGTCTTCGAGGATATCCTGGGTAAGGTCAAGCGGGAAGCCATAGGTATCGTAAAGTTTGAATGCAACGTCGCCGGGAAGGACGGTTTCGCCTTTTTCTTCAAGCTGCGCAACATAATCGTTGAGGAGTTCAAAGCCCTGGTCGATGGTGCGGCAGAATCTTTCCTCTTCGGAAAGAATAACTTTTTTGATGTAATCTGCGTGTTCGGCAAGTTCCGGATAAGCAACGCGGTTTTCTTCGATAACGGTATCAACTATTTTGTAGATGAAGGGTTCGTTGATTCCCAGAAGTCTGCCGTGACGGGCTGCTCTTCTGAGAAGGCGTTTAAGAACGTATCCGCGGCCTTCGTTTGCGGGCATAACGCCGTCGCTGATGATGAAGGTGGTGGAACGGACGTGGTCGGTGATTACGCGGAGAGAAACGTCTTTAACGGGGTCATCGTGATATTTAACGCCGGCAATTTCGCCGATTTTTTTCATGATGTTCTGAACGGTGTCAACTTCGAAAAGGTTGTCAACGCCCTGCATTACGCATGCAAGTCTTTCAAGACCCATACCGGTATCAATGTTCGGGTGTTCCATGCGTTCATAGTTGCCTTCGCCGTCGGAGTCAAACTGGGAGAAAACAAGGTTCCAGACTTCGATGAAACGGTCGCATTCGCAGCCGACGGTGCAGTCGGGGCTTCCACAGCCGTGTTCAACGCCGCGGTCGAAGTAAATTTCGGAGCAGGGTCCGCAGGGGCCGGAACCGATTTCCCAGAAGTTGTCCTCTTTTCCGAAACGGAAAATGCGGTCTTCGGAAAGTCCGATCACGTTGTGCCAAATGTCATAAGCCTCGTCATCGTCCTGATAAACGGTTACGTAAAGTTTTTCTTTCGGAAGTTTGATAACTTCGGTGAAATATTCCCAAGCCCACGGAATAACTTCTTTTTTGAAGTAGTTTCCGAAGGAGAAGTTACCGAGCATTTCGAAATAAGTTCCGTGACGGTCGTCCTTACCGACGTTGTCGATATCGGGGGTACGGATGCATTTCTGGCAGGTGGTTACTCTGTGGCAAGGGGGTTCTTCCTGACCAAGGAACCATTTTTTCATCGGTGCCATACCGGAGTTGATGAGAAGAAGGCTCTTATCATCTTTGGGGAGAAGGGGAAAGCTGGGAAGTCTTTTGTGACCTTTGCTTTCAAAAAAGCTGAGGAAGCTTTCGCGGATGTCATTAACGCCCATCCATTCCATTGATATATCATTCCTTTCAATTAAGTAACGATTTTGCGGGCGGAACTTTTTCCGGAAAATAAAAAAAGCCTCCATCCCTGCCATTAAATAAAAATGACAAAAGGGACGAAGACAAACTCCGTGGTACCACCCAAATTGCCGCAACGCGGCCGCTTTTAAAAACCTTTGTAACGCAAGGCAAACGCCGGAATCTCTTCCGGAAGCTCCGGGGCGGCTTTCAAAACCGTTTGCAAACCTTTCTTTCAGCGTGGCGAAAGGCTCTCTGTGTTGCGCGTTTTCTGATTATTCCCATCAAAGCCTATTTATAATATTTAATTATAACAGATTAATTATAACGGCAAGAAAAGCCTTTGTCAAGATTGAAAAAGCGGGCGGAGAAAAAAACTCCGCCCGCTTTTTCGGTTTGGTGTATGAGGAAATTTTGGGGATAGCAAATTTTTTAAGCTGCCTTTGCGGAATAAATTGCCGCAATGCGTGCTCTTTCGCGTCTTGCGCGGCGTTTCATGGCTTCGATTGCTCTGGTGCAGTTGATTGTGCCCCAGATTCCGAAAGATGCAATAGCGAAGGAAATTCCGCCGTAAACAAAAAGTTCTGCGTTGGTAATATTGCCAAAATCGCTTGCGCCTGCAATTCCTAAAACGGAGATTATTCCTGCCGCTGCCATAACTTTAAAAATAAAATTCAAAACATATGTTCTTTCCATTTTACTACGTCCTTTCCAAGTTCTTATATGGGGTATGTTCGAAAAATCGAACATCTGTTCTTGTTTTGTGATTTCATTATATCACTCATTTTTTAAAAAGCAATAGGTTTTTCGAAAAAAATCGAACAACCGTTCTTGTTGGTGCAAATTTGTCCCAAAAATTCAGATCAAACTGAAAAATCTTAAAAACCAGTGATTTTTTATTTTTTTGCAGCATATAATTTCCGAAAGGGAGGTGGCGGCTTTGTCAAGAATTCGAAATTTTGCGGTGAACGCCGGAATTTTGACCGCAACGTCACTTTCTTTGGGAATGGTCGGTGTTGCATATAATGCCTGGTTAACAAGAAATCTCGGAAGTACCGGAATGGGGCTTTTTTCGCTTATGATGGCGGTATATCGCTTTGCGGTGACTTTTGCCTGTTCCGGTTCCGGGCTTGCGGCAACAAGGCTTGTGGCGGAAGAAACAGCTCTTGGAAAAGGAAAAGGTGCTTCTTCCGCTATGAGCAAAACTTTGGTTTACAGCTTTTTTTTCGGAGTTCTCGGCGGGGTTATTCTTTGGCTTGCAAGCAATTTTGCCGCGGTTTCGATGGTCGGAGATATCCGCGCGGCAAAACCTTTCAGAATCCTTGCTTTTTCACTTCCGTTTGTAGGTGTTTCCGCCGCATTCAGCGGCTATTTCACGGCTGTAACAAGAGTTTTCCCTTCGTCAGCGGCACAGATTTTTGAACAGCTTTCCCAAATGGCGTTCACCGTTTCGGTTTTTGCAATAATGAAGCCTGATGACCTTGGCGAAGCCTGTGTTCTTGTTGCCGCAGGAAGCACTGTTTCCGAAGGACTTGCGTTTCTGTTTCATTATATTCTTTACAGAACCGACCGAATCAGACATCCCTTTCCGGGAAAAGGCGGAGAAAACGGCTTTTCCATGTGGAAACGCCTTTGTGCAATCGCTCTTCCGGTTGGGGCTTCGGCGGTTCTGCGCTCGGCACTGAGCACGGTCAAACATCTTCTTGTTCCGGTTTCGCTTATGAAAAGCGGAATGACAAACGAAACCGCTCTTTCGGAATATGGGATAGTGGGAGGAATGGTGCTTCCGGTGCTCACTTTTCCGTGTGCGTTCCTGCTTGGATTTTCTAACCTTCTGGTGCCGGAAATAACCCGATATAAAACCCTTGATGAAACGGAAAAGATAGAAAAGATAATGGACTGCGTTTTTCGGATAACTCTTATGTTTGCAATAGGCGTTGCGGCGGCGCTTATATGCTGGGCGGAGGATTTTGCGGTTTTGCTTTATAATGAACCGGCCGCAGGAACGGCGATCCGCGCACTTGCGCCGATCGTAACTGTTATGTATCTTGATTCCGCGGTTGACGGGATCCTCAAAGGGATTGGGGAGCAGGTTGCTGTGGTCCGCTATAATGTTTACGATACGGCTATGTGTGTTGGTCTTGTTTATACACTTGTTCCGCTTTTCGGAACAGCCGGATATCTTACAACCATAATTATAAGCGAAGTTTTCAACATGGCGCTTTCGGCTTCGCGGCTTGTTTCAGTTACCGGTTTTAAAGTAAACATGGTACGCTGGGCGGTTTTTCCAACGGCTGCGTCAATTTTGAGCATCGGATTTCCAAAGTTTGTGCTCGGAAATATTCTGGAAACAAACCGAGCACCGGGACTTGTGCTCGCGGTGCTCATAATGATAATGTTTTATTGCGCTTTTCTGCGTATTTTCGGCTGTATCAGAAAATCCGATATTCTTCTTGCAAAACAAATTTTCAAAAAATAATAAGTAACCCGCCGAAGGCGGGAAAAATCAGCCTTTGTATTTAAAGGATCTGCAATCGGTGCATTCTGCTTTGGTGGGGTTGGTTTCGTGGCTGCCAACCTCGATGTGGTCAAGGCTGCAGCAATTGCAGTCTTTGCAGTGATATGCACAGTTGTTTACATTACAGCCAATGTGTCTGTTAGCTTCCATAATAAAAAACCTCCTTTTTGTTTTGCTTTTATTTTTACCGCAAAAACTTTGTTTATTCCGAAAAAGTTCTAATTCAAAAATTTTTTTCATAAAAATTCAACAACATTAAAAATCAAAGAAACGAGGAAGGGTAATTTTATGAAAGACAGCAGCGTTTACCGCGACATTGCCGCAAGAACAAACGGCGATATATATATCGGTGTGGTTGGCCCGGTGCGTACCGGAAAGAGCACTTTTATCAAAAAGTTCATGGAAACTCTGGTAATTCCGAACATCGAAAATGATTACCGGAGAGAAAGAGCAACGGATGAACTTCCTCAATCCGCCGCGGGAAAGACCATTATGACAACGGAACCGAAGTTTGTTCCGGAAGAAGCGGTGGAACTTGATCTTAACGGTGAAGCAAATCTTCGCGTAAGGCTTATCGACTGCGTCGGATATATCGTTCCTTCCGCAATCGGATATTTTGAAAACAACGCGCCGCGTATGGTCCTTACCCCTTGGTTTGAAGAAGAGATTCCGTTCAACATGGCGGCGGAAATCGGAACAGACAAAGTTATAAAGGAGCATTCAACCATTGGACTTGTGGTAACTTCCGACGGTTCAATAAGCGATATTCCAAGGGAGGAATATCACGAGGCGGAACAGAGAGTAATCGGAGAACTTAAAGAAATTGATAAACCCTTTGCGGTGATCCTTAACTCCGCAGAGCCGGAATCCGCCCGTGTAAAAGAAATTGTTTCGGAAATGGAAACGGAATACGGCGTTCCGGTAATTGCGTTAAATTGCCTTAAAATGTCCGAAAACGATATACGTGATATTCTTACCGGGGTTCTCGGAACTTTTCCGATAAGAGAAATCGAAGTTGATATGCCGAAATGGCTTGTAAATCTCGGAAGGGGACATTGGCTCCGAAAAGCCGTTGTTGAACCGCTTGCGGCTTCCGCCGGAAAAATTTCAAAAATATCCGAAGTGCACAATATCCTTCCGGCAATTTCGGGCTGCGAACATGTTAAAGATGCTTCGGTAAAAAGCATAGACCTCGGAACGGGCAAAGCCTATATTACCGTCATCATAAATCCGGAACTGTTTTACAGAATCTTAAGTGAGGAAACCGGTCTTGAAATAAACGGCGAAAGCGGACTTATGCCGTGCATGCGCGAACTTGCGGAAATCAAACGCAAATATGACAGAATAAGGGGCGCTCTTGACCAGGTGGAAGCGGCGGGTTACGGAATCGTTATGCCGACCATTGATGAACTTACCCTTGAGGAACCGGAAATTGTCCGCCAGGGAGGAAAATACGGAGTAAAACTTCGCGCTTCGGCTCCTTCTATACATATGATGAGAGCGGATATAACAACGGAAGTGGCCCCGATAGTAGGAAGCGAAAAACAAAGCGAAGACCTTGTCCGTTATCTTCTTGACGAATTTGAAGAAGACCCCGCAAAAATCTGGGAATCGAATATTTTCGGAAAATCCCTCCACGAACTTGTTAACGAAGGGCTTCATACAAAGCTGAGCCGTATGCCCCAGGAAGCAAGGCTTAAACTTCAGGAAACTATCAGCAGGATAATCAACGAAGGCTGCAGCGGCCTTATCTGCCTTATCCTTTAAAATAAAGCAACAAAAAAATGCCGGCTCAAAGAGCCGGCATTTTTATCTTACACAAAGATCTTATCTGATGATTTTGCCTTCCTTCATGATTGCACGAAGTCTTTCGATTGCAGCTTTTGCTTCAGCAACAAATGCATCTGCGGTGCCATCATCCGGGTTGATTTTACGGATCTGGGATTCGATGTAATCAACGGTTTTGATCATAGCGGTAGAGTTTTCAATCTGATCTTCAATTCTGAGCATAGTAGCATCCTCCAGACATAATTAGATAGATATATTATACCACGGCTTTTTTTAAAAAGAAAGATATAAAAGCCGTTTTTTTAAAATAATTTTTACGTTATTCAATGGATTTAAGCGATTCCACCATATTCACACGTTTAAGGCGGAAATGCATTATGCCGTTTACAATATAAGTGAAAACAATTGTCATAATGAACGAAACAGCGTAGCACCATAAGGGAAGATGTTCAACGAACATAATGTCGCTTGACTGTATCGCGCCGAGAATAAAGGCAAAAAGTCCTCTTCCGAGCAAAAGGCCGACCAAAGCGCCGATTACCGAAAGAATAACATTTTCTCTGAACACGTAAGAATCAACTTCTCCGTTGCGGAAACCAAGAACTTTTATTGTCGCAATTTCGCGGATTCGTTCCATGATGTTTACGTTAGTAAGGTTATAAAGAACAATAAAAGCAAGGGCGGCGGCGCAGGCGATTATGAGAATTACAACATAGTTCATATTTTCAATGGTCTTGCTGAAATTTTCCATTTCGTCCTGGGAGAAAGAAAGGGCAAGAACGCCGTCATGTTCAGTAAGCGTTTTTGCAAGAGCTTCTCTGCTTTCCTCGCTGCTGTCGGACAAAGTTGTGATAACGGCGTTGATTTCCGGCTTCTCTCCGGAAAGTTTCTGATAAAGTTCTTCGGTCATATAGATAAAATGCATAGCATAATGTTCCGCAACGCCGGTGATTTTTGCGGTGAATTCTTTATCTTCGCAATAGAAAGTTATTTCATCACCGGGCAAAAGTCCGAAAAGCTGTGCAAATCTTTCTGTTATAACAATGCCTTCGTCCGTAAGTTCAATTTTTTCTCCGGTTTCAAGATTGCGCAGAAGGATGAATTTTTCAAATTCATCAACATTGCTTACGGTCATAAGATTTGTGTTGCCAAGCCATTCATATTTTGCCGACATAATATGAAGAGGAAAATTGTTTTCGGAAATTTCGTTTTCATCAAGTTCTTCAAGAACGGAGGAAATTTCCTCTTCTCCGGAATCCGTATCGAGAGAAACAAGAAGATCATAGTTGAAAATTTCACTGTACTGATTTTCGATTATGACAGAAAGCGAAGAAAAAATACCAAAACCCGTTATGGTAAGTGCGGCGCAGCCGGCAATTCCGAGAATGGTCATAAACATTCTTTTTTTATAGCGGAAAAGGTTCCTTACGGTTACTTTGCGGTTGAAATTAAGCCTTTTCCATATAAAAGGTATTTTTTCAAGAAGAACGCGTTTTCCGATTTTGGGAGCCTTCGGGCGCATAAGTTCCGCGGGGTTTTCCCGAAGTTCATAATAACCTGCAATAAGAACAGCAATGCTTGTGCAAAGAATGCACACAAGAATTGTAAGAAGCCAGGTGCCGGGCATTGCAACGTGTTGGAGCTTCGGAAGAATAAAAGCTATTCCGTAAGCAAAATGTATTATAGTCGGGAAGACATAAACACACAAAGCTATTCCGAAAACGGCTCCGCTTATGCTTGCAAGAATGGCGTAAACAAGATATTTTGAAAGGGCGGCGCCTTTTCCGTATCCAAGAGCTTTAAGGGTGCCGGTTTCGATGCGTTTTTCTTCGACCATTCTTGTCATTGTTGTCAGGCAGACAAGCATTGCAACAAGGAAGAAGAAAAGGGGAAAAACCTTTCCCACATTTTCAACAATATAGGCATTGGTTTCGTAAATGCTGTAACCGGGGTTGTCGTTTCGGTCGAAAACATACCAGGAAGCATTGTTAAGTTCCGAAAGCTCTTCTTCAGCATCGGCAATTTCGGCCTTTGCATCGGCAATTTCGATTTCCGCTTCGGTCTTGGCTTCCTCAAATTCCTCAAGACCGTCGTTATATTCTTCCCAGCCGTCCGCAAGTTCTTTTTCGGCGTCTTTAAGTTCGGCAAAGGCGTCCGCAAGTTCCTCTTCGGCTTTTGAAAATTCCTCTTCGGCTTCTTTTTTTGCTTCTTCAAGCTCTTTTCGTCCTGCGGTCAGCTGTTTTCCACCGGATTCAAGCTCAGCTTTTGCCTTTTCAAGTTCTTTTTCTGCGGCTTCAAGCTGTTCATGCGTGCCGATGACAAAATTCACCTGTGCAAGGTTTGCTTTCATTTCTGAAACGGCGGATTCCATTCCCGGAATGTTCTCGTATTGGTTTATAAAACCTTCAAGCTGTCCGCGTGTTTCGTAAAATTCTTCAATGGTTTTTCCGTATGCCGCAAGGGAAGCATCAAATTCCGTTTTTCCTTTGTTATATTCATCAAAACCTTTTTCATATTGGGAATATCCGTTGCGGATGCTTTCGATTCCGTTCGCAAGATCCTTTTCGGCCTTTTCGATTTCCTCGTTGAATTCTTTAACGCCGTCGTTATATTCTTTAAGGCCGTCGTAATATTCTTTCCAACCGTCCGCAAGTTCTTTTTCTCCGTCGGTAAGTTCGGAAAAAGCGTCGGCAAGTTCTTCTTCGGCGTCTGCAAGCTCTTTTTCCGCATCGGCTATTTCAGCTTTGGCGTCGTTGATTTCGGCATAGGCCTCATCTTTTATTTCGGAAAGGCGAAGAGGAGCCCTTTCGTCACCGATTTTTTCAAAATCTTCCAGAGCAATTTCAACGGCAGAGGCATATTCGTCGCTGAAGGCAGAAAGACCTTTTGTTGAATCAAGAGTGATGTAAACATCGGTGTAAACTTCAAGAGAAAAGTTTTCTTCGGGAACCATTATGATAATATCTGTTCTTCCGTCACCGATGGTGGAAGTTCCGCGGTCAAAAGCCACATATTGGGGGCTCATGAATGTTCCAACAACTTTCCATTCAGTTTTGGAAAGGCTGTCACCAATGGGGTCGTCCGGGTCGGTGGTGTAAACAGAAACCGTATCACCGATATTATGCTGCACCGGAAGCTGGGAGTTGCTTTCAACAAGACATTCTCCGGAGTTTTCCGGGGCGCGTCCTTCAAGGATAACAACGCTGTTGACGCCGGAATCCGGAAAAGCCATAAGCTTTGCAACAAGGTCGGAATCTCCATTTTCATGAATAAAAACGTCTTTTGAATATGTGGGATAAAGATCCTTTATCCCATCTTCGGATCTTATTGCGGAAATATCGTCTTCATCAAAACCAAGGGTGGAAACAAGATGTATGTCCATAAGGTTCTGTTCGGAATAGTATTTATCCATGGTGGCAAGCATGTCCGGATATGTGACCTTAAGCCCGGCAAAAAAACCGGCGCCAAGGGCGATTATTGCAAAAATTGAAATAAAGCGGTTCCGCGAATTTTTAATCTCGCGGAAAACGTCTTTTATCAAAGCGGATTTTATGAAAATCACCATCTTTTCTAACCGAAAACGGCTGTTTTTAAAGTTGTAATATAATGTGTTTTATGATATTATAATAAAAAAAGTTGATTTTTAGGCTTTTTTTTATTATAATCTTCTTATTATTAATTGACAAGAACAAAAATATTCGATTTTTATAAACCAACAGTTTTTTCAGGAGTTTTTTATGAATTTGATCGGGTTTTATAATTATACCGTGATACTTACATACATGGGCGCCGCGGCGGCTGTTTGTGGAATTTTCTTTTCGGCTTCCGGCTATCCTTTCTGGGGCGTTATCTGCCTTCTTTTTGCGGGACTTACAGATATGTTCGACGGAAAAGTTGCTTCAACAATGAAACGCACCGATTCCGAAAAAGCCTTCGGTATCCAGATAGATTCCCTTTGCGATCTCATAAGCTTCGGTGTTCTTCCTCTTGCAATCGGTTACGGAATCGGACTTTCCGGCGGATTTTTCTATGTTTCCTGCGTAATGTATCTTCTTTGCGCAATAATCCGTCTTGCTTATTTCAATGTTGACGAAGCCCAGCGCCAGAAAACCGAAACCGGAAGAAGAAAAATTTATTACGGTCTTCCGGTAACTTCTGCGGCAATACTTTTCCCGCTTATCTTCGGGCTAAAATCCCTTCTCGGCACGGCAATGCCTGTCGTTTATCAGATCATGCTTTATGCTGTTGCGGCTGCTTTTGTAATTAAATTCAAGCTTGCAAAGCCCAACAAAAAAGGAATCCCCGTTCTTGTTGCGGTTGGTATTGCGATTGCAATTCTGGTAATCATAAGCGGACTTAAATAAAGATTTTTCAGTAAAATGCGGAACATTTTAAATGTTCCGCATTTTTTGCTGACTCTGGTATTTTATGGTTTGACAGATTTGTTCCGATGGTTTATAATATTAACCCGTGAGCGGAAAGGACGGCAGCGGACGCAGTTCCGAAAGGACGCGCGCGAGGAAAGTCCGGGCTCCAAGGGCAAGGATAGCTGCTAACGGCAGCCGGGGGTGACCCCAGGGAGAGTGCAACAGAGATATACCGCCAGTTTTTACTGGTAAGGGTGGAAAGGCGAGGCAAGAGCTCACCACGTCCTATGGTAACATAGGGGGTATGTAAACCCTATCCGGAGCAACACCGTACAGAAGAACAACGCACCGGCCCGGTGCGCTTCGCAAAGGTGGCATTAAAGCCGCACGGGCGACCGGCGGCGAAGATAGATTGTCGTCATTACAGAACCCGGCTTATTTTCCGGTCACTCCAAAAAGGACTGTTCCGCTTTGCGGAATAGTCCTTTTTGGCATATATCTTTACATTTTATTAAAATAATCTGCGAATTATGCTCATAATTTAACGATATAATATAGGCACAGCAACAAAAAAAGTCGAAAATTTTTTCATCGCTTTCCCCTCTTTTCTTTTCAAACCACAAAAAAGCACAGCCTTCCGAAAGGAAGGCTGTGCTTTTTTATTGTTGCCTTTAGGCTTAACAAAACCCCTGGTTCTGCCAGGGGTCAATAAAAAGCCTTGGCAAAAATAAAACCTCTATGCTACGATGATGATGGTTTGGCGACCGCATCACAAAAAGTAGCAAGGAGGTTTT
>JAGBAZ010000051.1 GCA_018110905.1 Oscillospiraceae bacterium | reverse complement strand
GCAATAGGCGGAGCTGTCGGCGGCGTTCTTGTCGATCAGTGGAAGGAATATTTTTACTGCGAGGCAATTCCCGCAGAAGTACTTGCAATAAAAGGACAAAAGCGCACAGGCGCCAGAAGTTCCAACACCAAAGGCGAGGATAACATCATTTCCAACGGTTCCGTAATCGCAGTAGCGGACGGTCAGTGCATGTGCATTGTCGAACAGGGCAAAGTTGTTGATATCTGCGCAGAACCCGGCGAATATACATATGATATGTCCACCGAGCCTTCAATCTTTGCCGGAAAACTCGGAACAAGCATTGTTGATTCTTTTAAAACAATCGGAAAACGTTTTACTTTCGGCGGAGATACCGGCAAAGATCAAAGAATCTATTATTTCAATACCAAAGAGCTTATCGGCAACAAATACGGAACCCCAAGCCCTGTTCCGTTCAGAGTTGTTGACGAAAGAGCGGGAATCGATATTGATATCGCGATCCGCTGCTTCGGCGAATACAGCTATCGCCTTTGTGACCCTATCCTTTTCTATACCAACGTATGCGGAAACGTAGCATATCAGTATAACAGAAGCGAACTTGACAGCCAGCTTAAAAGCGAACTTCTCACAGCTCTCCAGCCGGCATTCGCAAAAATTTCCGCAATGGGAATCAGATATTCCGCACTTCCGGGACACACTACCGAAATGGCAGATGCTCTTAACGAAGTGCTTTCCGAAAAATGGCGCGGACTTCGCGGAATCGAAATCGTATCTTTCGGCGTTTCTTCCGTAAAAGCTGACGAAGAAGACGAAAAGATGATAAAAGAAATGCAGCGCAACGCGGCATTTATGGATCCCACCAGAGCTGCGGCACATCTTGTCGGAGCACAGGCTTCCGCGATGCAGGCAGCAGCCGCAAACGAAGGTGCTGGTTCTGCAATGGCATTTATGGGCATGGGTATGGCTCAGAACATGGGCGGCATGAATACCGCAAATCTTTATCAGATGGGTCAGCAGCAGGCAGCACAGCAGGCACAGATGGGTATTCCCAATCCTCAGGCGGTCGAGGCGGCAAAAGATCCGAGAAATGCAATGCCGGTGCCTGAAGGCTGGACCTGTTTCTGCGGAACCGTTAACACCGGAAAATTCTGCACCAACTGCGGAAGCGCAAAACCCGCGGACGGTTGGGTATGTTCCTGCGGCACAGTAAACAAAGGCAAATTCTGCAGCGAATGCGGAGCAAAGAAACCCGCCGGTGTTCCCCAGTACAAATGCGACAAATGCGGCTGGGAACCGGAAGATCCCAAAAACCCGCCGAAATTCTGCCCCGAATGCGGCGACCCTTTCGGTGACGAAGACATTAAATAATCATTGAAACTACTTTTTTATGGAGGTTATTTTATGGAAAACGGAAACAAACTTCTTGCGGCAATCTCTTATGTATGGATTCTTTGCATCGTAACAATTCTTTGTGCAAAAGATGATGCATTCGCACGTTATCACGCAAACCAGGGACTCGTTCTTCTTATCGCGAATATCGCCGCAGCAATCGTTGGTTTTATCCTCGGATTCATTCCCGTTATCGGCGGAATCATCAGCTTTATCATCAGCATTGCTCTTTTCGTACTTATGATTCTCGGAATCATCAACGCGGTCAAAGGCGAAATGAAACCCCTTCCTTTCATCGGCGGAATCGAAATCATCAAATAATTTCTGAATAAATAAAAAAGTCCTCCGCAATGCGGAGGATTTTTTTGTTTTATCTCCACAGACAAAGGAAGAAAAAACGTTGCCATATGGTAAGGTTGAAAAGTTCTTAAAATTTAAAACAATGTAAAAAATGACGGTTGTGGGATTATCGCTTTAAATATAAATCATATTCGCAGGGATTGTTTCCGTGGTCAATAAGTTCATTAAAACCATATTTAAAATATATGTGTTTTGCAATTTCGTTTTTATCTTCAACGCCGACAGTAAATTCACTGTATCCGTTTTTGATTAAATCTTCAAGCGCAAATTCCAAAAGTTTTGAACCGTAACCCTTGTTTCGGTAATCTTTAAAAAGGATAAAATGAGAAAAACATACCCTTTTGTACGGAATGGTTTCGGTGTCAAGCAAATGATTTGAATAGTTGACGACCATTCTGCCTATAAATTTTTCGTCTGTTTCTATTGCAAATATATCAATTTGTCGATTTGAAAATTGCTCAAATCTGTTTTCAAAATCGTTTGGAAAAAGTTCTTTTAGTTTATAAAAATTATCGACGTTGACTTTTAAATAGTTCGCTGTTTTATCCATATCATTTAAAATACTCCTTATCTTTAACAATAAAAACAGGGAAGGGCGGGTCGTTCGGTCTGTTTAGGAAATCGCATTTCATAACATTATACTGCGCGCCCGGAAGCGATTTTACAAATTCAAGAATTGCGTCCCTTTCGGAATAACCGTTGTTGCGGCCGTAATAAACGCAAAGGGAAAGAAGGCCGCCGGGTTTTAAAATTTCAAGGGATTTCTGAATTGCGGGAATGGAAGTTTCCGCCCTTGTAAAAACGTCGTGGCTTCCGCCGGGAAGCCAGCCGAAATTGAAAACAATGCAGTCTGCGCTGTTCGGTTCTGCAAATTTATCAATATCGCTGTGACTTGTGCATATAACTTCGCTTATGTCTGAAAATCCGTGTTCGGAAAGATTTGCTTTTGTTGATTCAACAGCTTCCGGCTGGATATCCATAGCAAGAACATGCCCGTTTGCTCCGCAAAGTTCACAAAGATAAACGGAATCGTGTCCGTTTCCGGAAGTTGCGTCAATGCAGAAATCGCCGGGTTTTATATGCATTTTGAGAATCTTATGAACTATTCCAAGGGCGCTGTATTCGCTGAACATAAAAAACTCCTCCAAAAACAGAAAATTCTGCATATAATCCTAATCCAAAACGGCATATATGTCAAGAAAATACAAATTTTAAAATTATAAGTATTATAATCAAAAATATATAAAATGTATTTAAAGAAGTTTTTTGCAATAATTTGTGAATAAACGGTCAATTTTTATTTATATATTTAAAAATAGTTTGCATTTTTTTATATTTTATATTATAATTGCCGTTAGATATGCAGAAAGGATGTTTATCAATATGAAAAAAACTATTGCCGTAATTCTCGGCCTTATGCTTGTTTTGCTTTCCGTAACCGGTTGCGCAAGACCCGATCCGAAATATGTAACCCCGGAAGAATTTGAGGTTCAGTTCTATCCCGTAAGCGACGAGGGCCAGACCTTTGCCTCCGGTCTTACTGCTCTTCAGGTTGTAATGAATACCCCCAACGTCGAAATGGGAACCGGTGAGATTTCTGTAAAAAGAGTTTCCGACGGAAAAGAAATCCTTAAATATGACGCACGTATGGACGGCGACCATATTTTCCTCAACAGCGGAGTAAATCCTCCTTATGCACAGCTTATTATCATGCTTCCCGAAGGCGAAGTTTTCGAAATGGGCGAAACCTATTCCGTAACAATGGACGAAAAATTCTTCTATGTAGATGATATCGACGGTTTTGTCGGCGATATCCTTGAAGGCGAATGGGAATTCACCATCGGAAACTATGGTTATGACGGCAACATTTCCGAAATGCCCATAACTTATCTTGTTGGAGATATCATCGAAATTCCCGTTGCAATCGGCGATGAAGCAGCTGTTGCGGTTCTTCTTTACGATAACGTAAGCGTTGTTTCCGCAGAACAGAGAGCGCTTAACGAAAACGGAACTTTCAAACTTGAAGCAGTCGGCGAAGGAAACACCACCATTTCCGTAATGTTCCTTGATGAAAACGGAATGCATATTGAAACCCTTGGTTTCACCGTAACCGTAAAATAATTAAAAAACAGCGGAGCCGCACAAAAGTGCGGCTCATTTTTTATCTTGATATAAAACATGTTTTGTTATATAATAAAATATAACTAAATTTTAGGAGGCTCCGTTATGAAAGTCAATCTTCTTTGCCATACACCCGATCCAGAAAAAACAATTGCCGCTGCGGCAAGACTTTGTTACAGCAATTCCGGCGCAGATGAACTTTTTGACGGAATGACCGACGAAAAAGCTTCGAACTATGTTGCAATGCTCGAACGCCTTGGTCACGAAAGTCCCCTTGAACACGTAACTTTCACCTTCACTATTGAAGGTGTTTCCCGCGCTTTTCTTGCCCAGATAACCCGCCATAGAATCGCTTCTTTCAGCGTCCAGAGCCAGCGTTATGTCAACAAAGAAGGACATTTTGAATTTATCGTTCCTCCGGCAATCGGCGAGAATGAAGAAGCCCTTGAGGAATATAATAAAATTATGGAAACCTGTGCGGAAAGTTATCACAAACTTACCGAAATTCTTCAGAAAAAAGCCGCAAATGAATTTATGGCGGAAGGAAAAACCGAAGAAGAAGCCTGGAAACTTGCGGAGAAAAAAGCGATCGAAGATGCACGCTTTGTTCTTCCCAATGCCTGCGACACAAAGATGATAGTTACTATGAACGTCCGCAGCCTTCATAATCTTTTCCGTCTTCGCTGCTGCAACCGCGCCCAGTGGGAAATCCGCGCCGTTGCGGACGAAATGCTTCGCCTTTGCAGAGCCGAAGCGCCTTCGCTCTTTGCCCATGCAGGTCCCGCATGCGTTTCTGAAGGAAGATGTTCCGAAGGAAAAATGACCTGCGGAAAACCCAGAACCGAACTTGTTGTGAAATAAGGAGAAAAAGCTATGGTATATCTTTTTCTTGCGGACGGCTTTGAGGATATGGAAGCCGTTGTTCCATTTGACCTTATGAAAAGGGCGGGAATTGACGTTGTAACTGTCGGCGTTGGAAAAACAGCGGTAAAAAGCGCTCATGGGCTTTCCGTAACCGCTGAAATTTCCGAGGAAAATGTTGATTTTAAAAAAGCGGAAGCTTTTGTTTTTCCCGGTGGCTGGCCCGGCGCAAAAAATCTCAAAAATTCAGAAACAGTTAATAATGCCATAACATTTGCGCTTCATAATGATATTATTATTGGTGCAATCTGTGCTTCTCCGGGATATGTCCTTTCCGGAACAGGTGCTCTTTCGGGTAAAAAATATACTTGCTTCCCGGGTTTTGAGGTTCCCGAAGGCGAATATACTGACAAAAAAATTGAAATCGACGGAAAGCTTATTACCGCAAACGGTCCCGCCTCCGCAAAAGATTTTGCCCTTGCGCTTGTTTCTGCGATAAATGGAAATCTTGAAGGCATAGAGGAATTTTCGGAATAAACGCCGAAAGCCCTGCGATCAAAACGCAGGGCAAAGGCTTATGGACAGATTATCAGCCGCATCCGCAGCCACAGTCGTTGTTGCAGCCGCATCCGCAGCCGTTGTTGCCGTAACCGTTGTTTCCGCAGCAGCAGAAGAGAAGGATAAGAATGATGATCCACCAGCAGCAATTATTGTTTCCGAACATGAAATTTCACCTCGTAAGAAAAATTTATACCGGATAAAAACGTTTTTGTTTTGTCGGTATGTTATATGATATGAAAACTTTCTGATGTTGGTTACTTTAAAACCGGCAGTATGATTGGAGGATTTTATGAGTAATAAAGAATTTGAAGATTTTTTCAAAGAACTTGACCAGAATGAAAAAGTTGCTCCGAAAAAAATCGAAGAGGAAGATGATCTTGCGTTTTCCTCTTTTTTTGAAGATGCAACCACTTCTTCAAAAAAATCTTCTGTAAAAGAGGAGTTTGCATTCGAAGACGAAACGTTTGCTCCTCCGCCGCCGGAAGAAGATGAAGCAACCGTTGCAAAAAAGGAACCTGTTTTACAGGAACCTAAAGTTCAGAAAAAAGCAGAACCTGCAAAACAAAAGGAAGCAAAAAAGACTTCTTTGTCTGCCTCGCAGAAAAAGAAAAAACGCCTTAACACAGCTTACAACTGGCTTTTGACCATCGTCTGGGTTTCTGCGGTTCTTGCGGTTTCGGTATTTATTGCTTCCTTTGCCCTTTCAAGCATAAACGACCTTGTAGGTTTCAGCAAGGAAAGCAAAGAAATCGAAATAACAATTCCCGAAGGTTACGGTCTTTCCGAAATTTCGGAACTTCTTAAAGAAAAAGGCGTAATCGACGAACCTTTTACTTTTGAAGTTTATGCAAGAATCAAGGAAATGGATAAGCGCCTTGCTCCGGGAACCTATACTTTGAATTCAAACCTTGGTTATGATCAGATCTTCCAGCTTCTTAAAACCAAGGAAGTTGCCAAAAACGTTGTAACGGTAAACTTCTATGAAGGAATGAAGCTTACGGAAATTGCAAAACGCCTTGAAGAAAACGGTGTATGCGGATATGACGAATTTATTGAAGCGGCAAAAACCGAAAGCTTTGAATATGAATTTGAAACCATGATGGGAACAAGCGAATATATCTATTACAAATGGGAAGGATATCTGTTCCCGGATACCTATGAATTCTATACAAATTCCACACCGAGAAGCGTTATTGCAAAATTCATTGATAACTTCAACAAAAAAATCACTTCCGAATATTATCTGAGAATGCAGGAGCTTGGTTTAAGTCTTGAGGAACTTGTTACCCTTGCTTCCGTAATCCAGTCCGAAGCGGCTTATATGGAGGATATGGAAAAGGTTTCTTCCGCTTTCCACAACCGTCTTGAACCGAATTCGGGACTTCCTTATCTTCAGTCCGACGTAACATGGTTCTATTATGAACAGGAAATTGAACCTAATGTTGAAGACGAAACACTTTCAGATTCCTATTTGAGTGCATATTACACCTATCCCAATTACAGGGTGGGACTTCCCGTTGGACCTATCTGCAACCCGGGTATGAACGCTATCAAAGCTGCGCTTTATCCGGCGGATACAAATTATTATTTCTTTGTAACCGACAAATACGGAAAATTCTATTACGGAAGCACCCAGGCGGAACATGATTACAATGTTGCTATTGCCGATGCGGTTGAATAAAAAAATAAATGAAAACGCCCGATTTTTCAATCGGGCGTTTTTTGTTGCCGAAAAAATTTCTTATCTCATATAATGTAAAGAAAATAATTTAAGGAACGGCGGTATGTATCATGAAAGAATGTTTTTTTCTTTTAAGTTCAATAACAAGCGCAATGAAAGGTGAAAAAATCCTTTCCCAAAACGGATATCGCGCTTTTGTTTTCAAAGATACAAATATAAATCCCTATGGCTGCGGGTATATAATAAGAGCTTTTGGTGATAAAAACAAAATGACGGAAATTTTGAAAAAATCCGGTATAAGAATAAACGAAATAAAGGAAAGCCGGTGAAAAAATGCTGTATTTCGACAACGCCGCAACTTCCTATCCAAAGCCGGTAGAGGTAAGAAAAGCCGTAGAAGAAAGTTTTTACAGCTTTGGCGCAAATCCGGGAAGAAGCGGACACAAAATGGGAATGGAAACAGCAAGAAAAGTTTTCGACAGCAGGGAGAAAATTGCGGATTTTTTCGGACTTTCGGAAAGTGAAAACCTTGTTTTTACAAAAAACTGTACAGAAGCTTTGAATATTGTGCTTATGAGCATTGGTTCCGAAGGCGGTCATATCATAATCTCTGACCTTGAGCATAATTCGGTGCTGAGGCCGCTTTTTGAACTTAAAAAACAGGGAAAAGCGGATTTTTCCGTGGCGGAAGTTTTTGAAAGCGAACCGGAAAAAACGGTTGAATCATTCAAAAAACATATCAGAAAAGATACAAAATTGATTGCGGCAACGGGTGCGTCAAATGTTTTCGGAATAAAGCTTCCGGTGAAAAAACTGGCAAAACTTGCCTGCGAAAACGGTATTATGTTATTGGTGGATATGGCGCAGACTGCGGGAACGATGAAAATGGATATGGACGAAACGGGAGTGGATTTTGTGTGCGCCCCGGGTCACAAAGGTCTTCTCGGACCCATGGGGACCGGAATTCTTGCGGCAAAAAAACCGGAATTTTTAAAACCGCATCTTTTCGGCGGAACGGGAACCTATTCGCTTTTTCCGGAACAACCTGCCGGACTTCCGGAAATGCTTGAAAGCGGAACGCTGAACGTTCCCGGAATTTGCGGTCTTTCCGCCGGGATCGAAAAAGTTTTGGCGGAAGGGGAGGAGAATATAGAAAAAAGGGAAATTGAACTTGCAAAATTCATATATTCTGAACTTTCTGACATGAATAAAATAAAACTTTTTACTTTGCCGCCTGAAACAAAAACTCATGCTCCGGTAATTTCTTTTGTATTTGGAGATTTGAGCGGAGAAGAAACTTCTGCGCTGCTTTCGGAAAAGGGAGTTGCATCAAGAGGAGGCTTTCACTGTGCGGCCCTTGCACACCAAAAAATGGGAACGGAAAACCGGGGAACCTGCCGTTTGAGCATAGGATATATGAATACTCCTGAACAGGTTTTGAAGCTTATCGGAATCATACACGGCCTTTCAAAAAAATATTAATATTGTTAACAAAATAATACTTGAAAATGCAGGCTCTTGTGTTATTATTATAATAAGAATATTATTAACTTTATATAAAGAGGAAAAATTATGGGAGAACTTGCATTTTCTTGGGACAGCATACTGAACGTGCTCAGAACGTTCGGAATCTGGGATCTTATTGATATCGTAATAATTGCATATCTTTTATACAGGGTTCTTCTCTTTGCGGCGAACACAAGGGCAGGACAGCTTATAAAGGGTATTTTTATCCTGCTCATAATGTATATAATTTCTGCCACAATAGAACTTAAAAGCACTTCCTATCTTCTCGAGCAGGTTTTCAGTTTCGGTATAATTGCAATTGTTGTTGTTTTTCAGCCGGAACTTCGCCATGCTCTTGAAAGCATGGGAAAATCCAGGATTTCAAATCTCACTTTCCTCAACTTCACCACAGAAAAAGTAGATGACGAAACCCTTATGAAAAACTGCATTGCAAAAGTTGTGGACGGCGTTACCGAACTTTCCAAACACGATGTAGGCGCTCTTATTGTTTTCGAACGCGAAACAAAGCTCGGTGAAATTATTTCCACCGGAACCATAGTAAACGCAGAACCCAGTAAGGAAATCATCGGAAATATTTTCTTCCACAATGCACCTCTTCATGACGGTGCAACCATAATCCGCGGCGGAAGGATTTATGCCGCGGGCTGTTTTCTCCCGCTTTCCCAAAACTATGATATAAGCAACATGCTTGGAACAAGACACAGAGCTGCTCTTGGCATAAGTGAAAACAGCGACGGTGTTGCAGTTGTTGTTTCGGAGGAAACCGGAAAAATTTCCATGGCAGTAAACGGAGAGCTTATGCGCGAAATAGATCCTGTTTTTCTTAAACGCAAACTTGAAGAATATATGATCCCCGAAAAAACCGAACCCAAAGTGGTAAAAATCTTCGGGAAAGGGGGTAACGATGAAAAATGAGCGGAAAACTTTTTAAAGATAAGCGCGTTCTTTTTGTTGTTTCTCTTGCGGTATCTTTTATCCTTTGGCTTGTGGTATCGCTTGTTCTTCGTCCGATCGGTGAAGTTGTTGTCCAGGGGGTCGGAGTTAACGTTAACGTCCAGTCCGGAATTTTGGGCGAACTTGGGCTTTCTGCCATAGAAGGCGCGGAAAGCACCGTTAATGTTACCATAAGCGGTTCCCGTTCCGTAATAGGCGGTGTTTCCGCAGAGGATATTTCGATTTCACCTTCTCTTTCCGGCGTGACCGGCGCAGGTGTTTATAACCTTGAACTTAAAGCAACAAACAACAGTTCAAAAGATTTTGAGATAGTCGGAATATATCCTTCGACTCTTGTGGTAAAATTCGATAAATATATCGATAAGACTGTAAAACTCAATTACGCTATATCCGGAGAATATAATATCCCGGATGAATTTATCCAGGAAGAAATTTATACAAATCCTTCCGAGGTTATTGTGACCGGTCCGGAAAAAGACCTTGAAAAAATAAAAAGCGCATTGGTGGAAGTTTCACTTTTCGGAGATTATGTTGAAACGATCGGCGCAATGGGCAATATTGTTCTTCTTGATGAAAACGGAACACGGGTCGATTATAATCCGGAAGAAATCAGTATGAATGTCGATATGGCAACGGTTATAATTCCTGTTCATAAGACCGCAAGCCTTCCGGTAAGCTTTGATTACACCAATATTCCCGAGTTTTTTGATATTTCCAAAATAAAATATACCCTTTCCACAACGGAAATTCTTGTTGAGGGCGAGGACTATAACATTGACAAATACAGCGATATTTTCCTTGGTTATGTTGATGTAAGAGATATCACTCTTGATAATTCCGTAATGAATTTTGATGTAAGACTTCCGGAAGGAATTACCGCACGGAATTATGAAGAAACAGTTGACATTTCCTTTGATCTTGAGGGATATGTTGAAGATACCTTTAACGTCACCCAAATCAATATCGTCAATGTTCCCGCGGGTTACAAAGTAACCTCAAACACTTCTAAAGTTGCAGTAAGTCTTATAGGACCGGAAGAAGTGATCAATAATATTTCCGCAAAGGATATTATTGTTCAGGTGGATATGAGCACCAGAGAAATAAGACGGACCGGACAGTACCGTATCCATGCGGACGTTTTCCTTCCTGGCGGCGAAAATGCCTGGGCAACCGGAACTTATTCAATTACAATATCTGTTAAAGAACAGTAAAAAAACGAAAAGGCTCTAAAAAACGGGCCTTTTTGATTTTTAAAAGATAAGGAGAAGCAAGAATGCCGATAATCGTTTCCGAAATAAAACTGAATCCGGGCGAACCGAAAGAAAAAGCTTTTGAAAAAGCTTTTTCTGTGCTCAAAATTAAACATTCGGAAGCAACCGACGTTTCCGTTTCTAAAATTTCCGTCGATGCAAGAAAAAAAGACAATGTTTTTCTTGTTTATTCCGTTGCGGTAACTTGCGAAAACGAAGAAAAAATCGCCGCAGGAGCAAAGGCAAAAAATGTTGTGCTCAGAAAAATTGCACCTGCGGAAATTCCGGTGCTCAAAAATGCGCCGAAAACAAGGCCGGTCATAATCGGTTTCGGCCCGGCGGGAATGTTTGCCGGACTTTATCTTGCAAGAGCCGGCGCAAACCCGATTGTTTTTGAACGCGGAGCAAAGGTTGAGGAAAGGACTTCCGCCGTTGAAAACTATTGGAAAGGCGGCGTGCTCAACGAAAGGGCAAACGTCCAGTTCGGCGAAGGCGGAGCGGGAACTTTCAGCGACGGAAAGCTCACAACAAGAATAAACGATCCAAGATGTGATTTTATAACGAAGGAACTTGAAAAACACGGTGCGCCGAAAGAAATATTGAGCAAGGCAAAACCACATATCGGAACCGATATGCTCAGAAAAGTTGTGAAAAATATCCGCGAAGAGATAATTTCTCTTGGCGGAGAGATACATTTTCTTACCAAAGCTGATGATATCGCTGTAAAAAACGGCAGAATTGTTTCCGTTTCCGCCGAAGGAATGGAATTTCCGGCAGAAAATGTTATAATTGCCGCGGGACATTCCGCAAGGGATACCTTCAAAATGCTTAAAGAAAAAGGCGTGCTCATGGAGGCAAAACCTTTTTCTGTCGGTGTTCGAATCGAGCATCTTCAGTCCGATATAAACCGCGCACAGTATGGGGATTTTGCGGAAAATCCTGCTCTTTGGGCGGCGGAATATCAGCTTTCATACCATGTGGGTGACCGCTGTGCATATACTTTCTGTATGTGTCCGGGCGGATATGTCGTTCCTTCTGCCGATAGGGAAGATGCCGTTGTAACCAACGGAATGAGCTGTTTTGCAAGGGACGGAAAGAACGCAAACTCCGCTTTGGTTTGCTCTGTTTCTGCTGAAGATTTCGGCGGCGACCCTTTTAAGGCGATGGCTTTCCAGCATGAAATTGAAAGAAAAGCTTTTGAAATGGGCGGCGGAACAAAAGCTCCTGCTCAAACTGTGGGCGCGTTCCTTAACGACGGTGTTTCCCGCTTGGGAAAAGTTGAACCGACTTATGCAAGGGGTGTCGAAGATAAAAAACTTGCGGAACTTTTTCCGGAAGAAATCACTTCTGTGCTCAAAACCGGGCTTGTTGCGCTGGACAGAAAACTTCATGGTTTTGCGGATCCGGAAGCGGTGCTCACAGGGCCGGAAACAAGAACAAGTTCTCCTGTTCGCATAGTCCGCAACAGCGAAACTTTGGAAGCAATAGGTATAGAAGGACTTTATCCCTGCGCCGAAGGCGCAGGCTACGCCGGCGGAATTATGTCCGCAGCCGCGGACGGAATCCGCTGTGCGGAAAAGGTGCTCGAAAAACTTATGTAAAAAAGAAAAATCCCTTTTGCCAAAGGCAAAAGGGATTTTTTTAATCTTTTTTCAAAAGTTTGTTATATTTACGTTCTATGTGGATAACAAGAAAAAAAGAAGGAAGAGCAAGCAATATAATTAAAAGAAAAATCGTCCAATAGCCGGGGTCATATTGTTTAAATGCAAAATAAAGGATAAGCCACGGAACACCGAGAAGAATATCGGCAATTCCAAGCTCTTTCATATAATTTTTTGTCCATTCGTGACCTTTGAATTTTTCAGGGATATTCATTTTTCCGAAAAGACCGAAAATTCCGTAACCTATATTAAAAAGGCTCATGAAAAAAATAACTTCCATTAAAAAACCTCCTTTATAAAAGCTCTCTGAAATAAAGTCCGTTTGTTTTTTCAAAATCCGCGGGAACTTTATTTTTAAACATATCATAGATTTTTTCGCAGTTTTCAGGGCTTTCGGTAGTGAAATAAAGCGTCATAAAATCGATTCCGGAAAAATCTTTATCCGCAACATAAAGGGGAACGCTGTTGAGAAGAGTTCCGAATTTCTTTTCAAAACAAAGATAGGTGAATTCCTTGCCCATGCGGTCTTTTATTTTTCCTTTTCCGGGGCAGTTTTTGCAGCCGGAAGGCTTTTTAAGCGGGCAGGCACGCATCCTCATAAGCGGAAGATATCCGTAACCGAGAATGCCGCGTTTTATTTTTCCGCCAAGGTCGCGGATCTTCGGTGCGGAAAGTTCGAAAGAAACTGTTGCGTCGGAAAGACCGAGTTCTTCGTATTCGTCGATAGCGATGCTGTTGAGAATATTAAGGCCGTGGCCGCCGTGAACAGTCAAAAGACAGTCCTTTGCAAGGCTTAGGGTGCAGATGTTTTCGCAATAGGCGTGGCGAAGTCCTTTTTCATAAAGTTCGGTCAGCCGATACCTGATTTTTTCTTCGTCAGAAGGGAAGACCAGCGCAGGAACTTCCGCAAAAAGTTTTTCGCCGAATTTTGCGATTGCTTCCGGGTGCTTTTCGATTTCTGCCATAGGAAGAATAATTGCTTCCGCTTCATTTTCAAAAAGAACCTGTTCAAATTTTTCCGCGCGTATCTTTATTGCGGTTTTGTCGGCCTGATGTTTTTTGGTTTTCGGCAAAGAAACATCAAAGATCTCATGGGGATAAACTTTTGAGCGCATTTCCGAAAGCATCGAAAGAGCTTTGCGGCGCATTTCATTTATTTCGCCGGCGGCAATTATCGGTTCGCCTTCCGCAGAAAAATCAAGTTCATCGAGATAAAAAGGTGTTCCGCCGGTTTTCGAAAGATACCTTCTTGCAAGCGTTTCATCGGTGGGAGAGCGAAGCGCTTTTTCACAAACAGCGCCTTTTACGGAAACACAGTTTTCACCGTCGGAAACAGTCAGAACGGAGGGCTTTGTTTCAGATATAAAAAGCCCCATCTTAAGAGGAATATGGTCTGCTTCGTCCTTATAAAGGCTCGCAAGGCTTTTGAGAACTTTATCCGCTGCTGTAACGTCATCGTGGCTGCGGAATCCGAACATATCGGGCGTGCGTTTTCCAGTAAGATAGCCGTCGGTAAAACCCTGGCGTGAAAAAACAGCCCGAAGAGATTCTGTATCGGGTTTTTGACCCGCAAGAGCTGCCCTGCAAGCCGTTACAGCCGCCGCAACATATTCCGGACGCTTCATTCTTCCTTCAATTTTAAAAGAGCATACTCCGGCTTCAGCAAGCTCACGGATATGTTCTATATGGGACATATCTTTAAGAGAAAGAGCGTGATCTTTTTCGCCGAAGCGGAAATCAAGGCGGCAGGGCTGGGCGCAAAGTCCGCGGTTTCCGCTTCTTCCGCCAAGAACGGAGGAAAGATAACAGCAGCCGGACATGCACATACATAGAGCGCCGTGAACAAAAGCTTCCAGTTCGATGTCGGTTCTGTCGGCAATATATCTGATTTCTTCAAGAGAAAGTTCCCTTGAAAGAACGGCTCTTTTAAAACCAAGACGTTCTGCTTCAAAAGCACCGGAAAGATCGTGAATGGTCATCTGGGTGGAAGCGTGCATTTCAATTGAAGGACAGATTTCCCGAACAAGTTTTGCAACGGCAAGGTCCTGGATTATAACAGCGTCAACACCGGCAGATGCTACGTTTTTTATTTCTTCGATAAGCGCGGGGATTTCAGAATCCATAACAAGAGTGTTGAGAACAACGTGGACCTTAACGCCCCTTTCGTGGCAATATGAAACGATTTCCGGAAGTTCAAAATCTTCAAAGTTGGAAGCGTTCCGCCTTGCGTTAAAATTCTTTGCGCCAAGATAAACCGCATCTGCGCCGGAACGCACCGCGGCAATAAGCTGTTCTTTTCCGCCAACCGGAGCAAGAATCTCTGTCATTAAAAACGCCTCCTTTAGAAAATATAAAATTATAATATCATAAAATGCAGATATACGCAAATATCTTTAAAAAAATATAAAAAATTTTGAAAAAAGGCTTGATTTTTCTTTTTGTTTTTAGTATAATAATCAAGCGCTGTGATAAACAGCAAGTTTTTCTTGAGCATTTGGAGATGTCGCCTAGATGGTCGAGGGCGCACGACTGGAAATCGTGTAGGGGTCAGAAGCCTCTCAAGAGTTCGAATCTCTTCATCTCCGCCACAAAATCCCGGACACTTTGTGTCCGGGATTTTTTTATTGTTGCCTTTAGGCTTAACAAAACCCCTGGTTCTGCCAGGGGTCAATAAAAAGCCTTGGCAAAAATAAAACCTCTATGCTACGATGATGATGGTTTGGCGACCGCATCACAAAAAGTAGCAAGGAGGT
>JAGBAZ010000050.1 GCA_018110905.1 Oscillospiraceae bacterium | reverse complement strand
CCCCTGCTTTTAAAGCAGGGGTTCCTTTATATAATTTTAAGATTGTTTACATTTTATTAAAAAGAAAAAAAGAAAAAAGAGTTATAATAAAACCGTAAAATATAGCCGGAAAGGAGAGGACTTTGTTTTGAAAAAAGTTTTGGCTTTGATGCTTGTAATTTTATCGATATCTGTATTTTCTGCCTGCGGAATAAATCAACCGGCAGAAAGAGAGGATCCGGAAATTCCGGAAATTTCAGAAAATCCGGAAACGGAAAAAGAAAATGAGCAGGAAAAATCGGATCCGGAAACAGCCGGCAGAAAAGAAGTTTCCGCAGAAAATTTTAAAAACGCAGTGGAAATCGTTCTTTCGAAAAACGTCACCGTTGACGGAAAACCCTGGAGAGAAAGCGATTGTGTAACAGTCGGCGGTGAAATTATCTATTATCATGAAATGGAAAAATATCCGAGCGGTAACCTTTACGGAGAAGGGGAAAAGCAGGATATGCATTCCGAAAAAGAAGCCGCGGAGCATACTCTTGTTACGATAACAAGACCCGGTGAATATTTTATAAAAGGCGAACTTAAAGGACAGATTGCGGTTGATCTCGGTGAAAATGCAAAAAAAGACCCTGACGCAAAAGTCACCCTTATTTTCGGCGGAGCCGACATTGTCTGTGAAATTGCCCCGGCAGTTATTTTTTATAATGTATATGAATGTGAAACTTTTTCGGAAGAAGCTTCGGGAACGGTTGATACTTCAGAAGCCGGCGCAAATGTTGTTATTGCGGAAGGAAGCATAAGCAACGTTAAGGGCGCAAATGTAGCAAAAATTTTTGAAGACAGCGCTGAAGAGAAAAAACTTCATAAGTATGATTCCGCATTTTATTCAAAAATGTCTGTGAATATAAGCGGCGATGGAGTTCTGAATATTGAAGCGGAAAACGAAGGTATCGGAAGCGAAATGCACCTTACCATCAACGGCGGAACAATAAATATTGAATCCGGCGATGACGGAATCAACACAAACGAAGACGGGGTTTCCGTGACCACCGTCAACGGCGGAAAACTTAATATAAAAGGCGGACTTGGAATCGAAGGCGACGGAATTGATTCCAACGGCTGGCTTGTTATAAACGGCGGAGAACTTTTTGCTTCCGGAAACGAAAGATCTGCCGACGGCGGAATCGATTCGGATTGCGGAATAATTATAAACGGCGGAACCGTTTTTGCCTTCGGAAACAGAAATGATGTGATTTCCGACGAATCTGCTCAGATTTTTGCGGGTTTTGAATTTGCATATAACGAAGAAGCGGGAAGCAAAATCAGTTTTATGGATTCTGAGGGAAAAGGATTTGTGACTGAAAGTGACAGAAGATTCAGAAGTCTTGCGGTTTCTTCCCCGGAACTCAGGGAAAATGTTGAATATAAACTTTATGTAAACGGAGTTATACAGGAATTTTCTTCGAATACCGGCGCAAGCGGCGGACCTTCGGGTTTTGGAAATATTGTTCCGCCGGAAATTCAGAAGGAACCGGAAGACGAAATCGAAAATCCTTATGAAGCACCCGAAGAACTTGACGAATGGCTGAAAAATGAAGATATTCCGAAAGAAATAAAAGAATGGATCGAAAACATGAAAGATGTTTCCGAACACATGAATCCGTTCGGAAATTACCGCCCGGAAAGCAGCAAAAACAATGACAGAGAGGAAAAACCTTTTGAAGGACCGCAAAGCGGAAACACAAATACAAACGGTCTTGAACTCAATGAAGAAGTAAACGTGGACAACACGGTTTTTGTAATTGACGGAAAGATAAGATATTATTCGGGAATAATTGATTCTTCAAAAGCAATTGGGAAAGAAAGAGTTGGCTTTACCGTTAACGGAAGAAGCCGCATGGAAGATGTTTTTAAAGGAGATATTCCGGAAATATATTCTGTTGAATGTACCGGAGAAGTTTCGGAAGAAAATGTTCTGATAAGCCTTACTTACACAGGAACAGAGAAAAACATCAACGTTTCAAGAAGCTGCAGTCTTTCCGAAGGATATGATGCGGTTGAAGCTCTTTTCGAAAACCTTGAAACGGGAACTTATTGTCTCAGAATTTCGGTAAATGAAAAAGATGAAAGATACAACGGTTTAAGTGAATTTGATTTCAGCGTTGTTGATTAAAAAATATAGCTTTTTGAAGCTTTGCCGCAAATTGTTTGGAATAAACTCTTGAAATATTATGTGTTAAAGGATATAATATATATTTGTCATACTATGCCGAACAAATCGGCAAAAAGCTAATATAAAAGCAAGGATGGTTTTATTTATGAGCGAAAAAGAAACTCTCGGCATGACTGAGCAGACTTCTGCAAAAAAAGAACTCAGCGCAGCCGAAAAAGCTAAAAAGAAAAAAGCAAAATATAACCTTGTAAAAGTTATTGTTGCTCTTTGTGTGGTACTTTGCATTGTTCTTACTGTTTTTGAACTCAGTGTAACTTACCGTACAATCAAAGCAGCCGAAGTTGACGGAACAGAATATTCTGTTGCAGAATACAACTGGCTTTATACCAACAGCGTTTACGAGATTTACAACAATTATTACAGTACCTACGGACAGATGGCAATGTACTTCTTCAATCCCCAGGGTAATCTCAGCGAACAGGTTTACAATTCCGAAACCGGCGAAACCTGGGCAGATTATGTAAAAGATTTTACCGACAAAACCATTGTCGAAATGACCAAACTTTACGACGAAGGTAAAAAAGCCGGATATGAACTTGATGAAGAATACATCGAAATCATTGAAGCCGAATGGGACGCAATGAAAGAAGCTGCAGCTACCTATGGTTATTCCGCAAATGAATACGTTGAACTTAACTATGGCCGCGGCGTTAACGAAAAAGTTTTCAAAGAAATGTATGAACGTTATTACTATGCTTTCAGTTATTCTGAAAACGTAGCAGAAAACGAAGAAGTTTCCGCAAGCGATATTGATGCTTATTACAACGAACATTCTGAAAACTTTGACAGCGTTTCCTATAAATCTTACTTCGTAAGCGGAACCGCAGACGAAGGTGAAGACGAAAAAGCAGCAATGGATGAAGCAAGAGCAGAAGCAGAAGCTGTTCTCAGCGGAACCGAAAAAGTTGAATTCACCGAATCCAACTACTACGTAAAATCCTCCATCAGCAAAACTTATGTTGATTGGCTTTTTGACGAAGCAAGAGTTGCAGGCGACAAAGAAATTTTCGAAACCGAAAGCGGCTATTATGTTGTTGAATTTGTTGAACTTAACGACCTTCATTACAACACCGTTGACGTAAGACATGTTCTTGTAACTCCCGAAGATACCGCTGACGATGCTGCATGGCAGGACGCTCTTGCAGCAGCAGAAAAATATGAAGCAGAATGGAAAGAACTTGGCGGAAGCGAAGAAAACTTTGCAGAAATCGCTGCAAAATATTCTGTTGATGGTTCTGCTGCAAACGGCGGCCTTTATGAAAACGTATTTAAAGGCCAGATGGTTGCAGAATTTGAAGACTGGTGCTTCGATTCTGCAAGAAAAGCAGGCGATTCTGAAATCATCAGAACCCAGTACGGTTACCACCTTATGTATTTCTCCGGCGTAGCAGAAGAATATTACAGCTATGTTATCGACAGCGCTGTAAGAAATGAAAGACTCAACGCTTATATCGATGGAATCACCGAAGGTGTTGAAGTTGCCGAACTTTTCGGAAATAAATTTGTTGGCAAACATTTTGCCTGATAATAAGTCCTGAAAAAATCGGGACGGCTTTTGAAAAAGCCGTCCCGATTTTTAAAATAATCCGAAAGGAAAAATAAAAAATGAAAAGATTTGTTTCACTTCTCATCGCTGTAATGCTTGTGCTTTCAACCTTTGCTGTCTGCGCTTACGGCGAAGAAAATGATTCCCCGGTTGCACTTAAAATCGAAAATACCGAATTTACCGTTGAAGATGTTAACTATATGTACGTTACAACTTTTAACGATATGTATAACTATTATGCATCCACCTACGGAAATTACATCAGCGCAATTATTGATATTACAAAACCGCTTGAGGAACAGATGATTGATGAAACCACAAGCTGGCACCAGTATATTCTTGAATATACTGTAAATACGCTTGCAAGCTTTACCGGAATTTATGAGAAAGCAATTGAAAACGGCTTTGTTCTTCCGGAAGATTACAGAGCCGATGTTGATACCCTTGAAGAACAGCTTGACGAAATTGCCGCATCCGTGGGAATGACCAGAGAAGAATATCTTGTAAGCATGTATGGCGGATCCGTTGGCATTGAATGCGTTAAGAAAATGACCGAATTCCGCTATATTGTCGCTGCTTATGCGGAAGAATATGAATCCGGTGTTGAAGTTACCGACGAGGATATCCAAGCATATTATAACGCCAACAAGAAAAACATAGATACCGTTGATTTCCGTTTCTATTCTTCTTATTATGAAGAACCTGCAGAAGGAACCGAAACCGAAGAAACAGAAGAAAATTCCGAAAAAGCACTTACCAAAGAGGAAGCAAAAGCCCAGGCGGAAGCTCTTGCCGCTGTTCACACTGCGGAAGAATTCAACGCTCTTGCAAAAGAATTTACCACCGATGAAGAACAGAAGAAACTTTTTGATGATGGCGATGCAACCCTTTTCGCCGGTTCTTCCTATAATTCCACCGGAATCGAAGAAGTTTCCGAATGGCTTTTTGATGAAAGCAGAAAACAGGGCGATACCTATATTTATTTTGACGAAGGATACAGCAGCTATCTTACCGTTATGTTTGAACAGCGCGTGGATCCGGATTACGATTACATTGATGTCCGCCATATCCTTATAATGCCCGAAGAGAATGAAGAAGGCGCCAAAACTGATGAAGCCTGGATTGCCGCTGAAGAAAAAGCCAACGAAATTTATGAAGGCTATCTTGCCGGAGAACAGACAGAAGATGCATTTGCTGCTCTTGCGGTTGAACATTCCCAGGATGGAAACGCTTCCCGCGGAGGAATTTATGAAAACGTAAGCAAAGGCCAGATGGTGCAGACCTTTAACGACTGGTGTTTTGATGGAGCAAGGAAAACCGGAGATACCGGAATTGTTAAAACACCTTATGGTTACCATATCATGTATTTTTCCGGAATCGGTGACAACAACCTTGTAAGCATTATTGAACCCGCTGTTAAAAGCGAAAGAGTTGATGCGTGGGTTGCTGAATGTTCCATGAACCTTGCTATAGAAAAAACCGAAGAAATCGATTCTGTCGGCGGAATGATCGATGATATTGTTGCCGCCGCAAACGAAGCCGCGGGAAATGAATCCGCCGAAAAAGAAGAAACCGAAAAAGAAACAAAATCCTATACCGGAATCATAATCGGTGCTCTTATTGCGGTAATTATCGTCTGCATAATTATCATTATAAAGAACAGCGGAAAGAAAAAGATTGAACCGATTTCCGAAATAGAGGAATATGAAGAATCTGTTCTTGAGGCAACCGACGAAGACCTTACCGAAGAGGAACTTGCCGCAGAAGAAGCTTTTGAGGAAGCTGCTCCGGAAGAAGAACCCACTGAAGAAGTTTCTGAAGAAACCGAAGAGTGATCTTTAAGCAAAAAAGAAAACCGCCCGTAGGGGCGGTTTTTTTATTGTAGCTTTAGCGAAAATAAACCACCGACTGAGTCGGTGGAATAAAAGATCTTCAAGATAAAAGTACCTCCTTCTGATAGAATAGATACAGGTTGGCAGCCGTATCAAGAAACAGAAGGAGGTAATGTCGTGAACGACAT
>JAGBAZ010000049.1 GCA_018110905.1 Oscillospiraceae bacterium | reverse complement strand
TTCTGTCGGTTGTTGTTAGGTTTAGTCATTAAATAGATGGTAGAATTGCGATAAAAAAATCTGAACATGTTGTACCTCCTTATTTTTTGTGGGAAATTAAGTATAACATGTCAGAAAATCGAATCAAGTCGATATAAAGAATGTTATATGTTTTTTAATGTTTTTTGGACGGGTTTTGCTTTCTTCGCTTCCGAATTTGCCGCAATGCTTGAAAGTTATTGATAAACTTTGTTTTCAAGGATAAAATGAAGTTACAAAATCGATCAAGGAGGCTTTTGTTATGGATATTAAAGAAGAAAAAATCATAGAAGAAATCAAAAAAGTTTTTGCCGCAAAGGTATCTTCGTCCGATGAGCCTTGTTGCAAATGCGGCGGAAAAACTCCTGTGGAAATGCGTTGGAACGTAGAAGAAAAGGATAAACCCGTCGAAGCTTAATTACATTTGAAAGAGTTTTGAGCACCGTGCTCAAAACAAATGGCGGTTGCCGTTTTGTTATGAATTTATTGAACATCAAAAAAACTATTGATAATATATCCGGAAAAAGCAGAATCAGGAAAAGTTAAAAGCATACATTCTATTCCTCTTATGTTTCCACACCGAACAGAAAGAACCCGGCGCTGTCGCCGGGTTCTTTCTGTTAATAATTCATTTTTGCTGAGTTTATTCTTTTCTATGGAAAAAGAACAGACAGAGTGGTACAATATGAGCACAGTCTTACACAAACTGTAAAACCAACCTTTGGAATTTGTGCTTTTTCCAAAGGCTGAGTCGGGAATCCGGTGAAAGTCCGGAGCATGAAAATTTGCCGTGATTACACAGAAACTTTTTTGCGGAAACGCATTAGCAGGAAAAGTTTCAAAAAGGCCACCGCAAGCCTATGGATGTGTAAAAGCCGGAATACCGCTTCTACAAGCGACAAGCTTTCGGGTTTGGCGCAAAGCAAGCCTCCGCTATTTTACGGAGGCTTTTTGCTATAATAATTGCGCAACATTATCGCTTTTTATCCGAAATTTGCTGAAACAAGTCGTAATCAATTCCAAATTATTGACATTTTTTAAACTTGTGATATAATTCTAAAGAAAGGTGGAGTATATTCTCTTGAAATTAAAAATTTTTGCGAGGGTACCCTCGCATGTTCTGCAATGCAGAACATGATGATCGCTGAAAGAAAAAATTTTATAAACATTTCCGTGGCCGGGCGCAGCTCGAACAGTGTTCGCTCGGCTGAACAAGATAATGGGGTGCAAGTCCCCGCGCTGCCGGCGCTGTAAGTGTCGAGACAGCCTTGCGTTGACGAAAGTCAGTCATTGGAGAGATCCGAGAAGGCATGCAGGGTTTGTTGATTGAGACACAAGCCAGAAGACCTACGGAAATTGTGTTTGCTGTTTTTGTACCCGTGCGATGGGCAAAAAGGGCTTTTATTTGAACGCAGAAAAACGGCTGCGGCGGTAATTTAACTATTACTGCCGTAGCTTTTTTTATATATCGGAGGTGGAAAAATGCAGTCCGAAAATTCAAAAACGCTTACAAAAGCGGAAACTGAGCTTATCAAAACGATTCGCTCATTGGAATTCGGTGAAGTAAGGGTTATCGTCAAAGATAATCACCCTATTCGTATCGAAGAAATACGAAAAAGCATACAGTTGACACCTGAAAAATAAAATATTGGTTTGTTTTAATGAACTGACGGAAGAACCGAGGTTCGAAAAACGGGGATACCATATCCCTCGTTTTTCGGACTTTTTTTATTTTTCAAAGTCGGAAAGGAGGAGAAATGTCTTACAGAGGCAGAAACCAGATATATGAATCCGTTATTAAAAATATGGTTATGAAGTCTCTTGAAGAGCAGGAAAGACAATTTGAGGAAGCTCATTCGTCAGATACGGACGAAATGCTTTTGGAATATCTTAAGGAATCTGCGGTAAAGCTTCACCATGTTCCCTGGCAAAGGGAAATTGTCGGTGGCAGCTATATAGCAAAAAGATTTGAAACTTATAAAACTGCGTTGAGAGCGGCGGAACTTCCGAATCCGAAGCATGCGGATATTCTTGAAAATTTTTCAAGAATTCAAAAAGAAGTTGAAATTCAGAAAGCTGCATACAGGAAAAACAGGGCGGAAAAGAAAGAACGCTCCGCAAAAAGAAGAGCGGAACAAGCGGCAAAAAGACGCCAGCGAATGGAAAATAAAGCTGAAAGCGTTTAATTAATTAAATCTGTCGATAAAAAACTTTCATTGAAGCGCAAAGCTTTTTGTACTGCGATAAATTTTTTATTGCAGCTGCGGTGATTGTTTTTTTGAAAAAATAAGGAAAAGAAAAAAGGAGGAGATTTCTTAAAATGAAGAAATTTTTAAGCCTGCTTCTTGCAATTATCATGGTTATCGGAATGTTCCCGATGGCCGCATTTGCAGAAGAAACAAACATCCTTGATGAAACGGAAATCATCGAAGAAACCGAAGTTTCCGAAGAAACTGAAGTTCTCGAAGAAGCCGATGTTACTGATGAGGCTCCTGTCCCGGGCGGAACAGTGGATCTTCAGGTAACAGGCGTTTCCGAACAAACAAATGATGCCGACGATAACGGCGATGAAAAAAATATATATGAAGTTATCGTCAAAGCTGCACCGAGCGGAGCAGAAATCAAATTCTATTCCGGCAGTGATGCAGAAACCGAAATTACCGAAGGAATAACCGATAACGGAATCGTTGACGGTTATCACCAGTACACCTTTGTTGCGGAAGAAGGAATGTATTCCTACCGCGCATGGGAAGGCGATCAGTTCCTTGGCGGTATGGAATTTGAAGTTCCGATCGATGACGAGTATGCAAGCGACGGTACCCTTATGGGTAAGGGTCAGGTTTTGACTTTGAAAAGAGTAAACTTCCTGACAACAAGTGAGCATATCACAAAAAATGAAGATTATACCGTTCATCTGATTCCTCAGGACCTTAAAGAAGCGGTAAACGGCACAAACTATATCAACGAAAACGGAAACGTTGTCTGCCCGGTAATGGTCAATGCCGGAGGAAATGCTCTTACTTACAACATGCTCGTTGATATAAACGGTGAGCTTGGAGAAACCTATGCGGTTGCTCCCCAGCAGCATCTGACCTTTAACCCTGGAACAACAACCGAAACCCGCGAATTTTCTGTCAGCTCCGTAACCTGGTTTACCATTACTGCACCTGCAGAAGCAAAGGCACAAATGTTCCAGCAGAAAAACAACTACAATGTTTCTGAAATTCTTGCAAGCAAAAGCGAAACACTTGAAGACGGAACAGTAAAAACATATTTTGCAACTTCCGGCGGAAGTTCCCTCACTTACCGTGTTTCCATGGAAGGCAAAATAACCCGCGCGGGTTTTGCATCTTCGTCCTATAAAAATAAGGTAATTACCTTTAAAGAAAACGAAGACCCCAAAACAACCCAGACAACCGCAGTAAGAATTGAAAACAGCTCCGTTCTGAACATCAATTCCCAGAACAATCTTAAAATGGAAGTGGGCGAAACTTTCCGCCTTCGTTCTTTCCGTGCAGGCTGGCAGATCATCAATACCGATACTGCCAACATCATGATTGAACCGGATTTCAATTACAACATTATTTCCGGCGCGGAACATATCACCATGACACCCGTTACAGACAAAACCACCGGTAACGCAGGAAGCGGTGAAAATTCCAACTGGATGGATATCAAAGCGGTCAGCGAAGGTACCGTAATTATTGAAATATCCTATGATGCCATTCAGATCGACGGCGATACTTCCTATCCCGGCATTTTCGGCGCAACCGGAAACGACGGAAAGAGCATAGTCGTAATCAACATCGGCGAAGACAAAACAAACACCCTTGAAATTATTCCCGTTCACGGAAGCCACGCAAAGAGCAAATGGGATGCGGATTTTGACCGCGTTTATTTCTTCGGAGAAACCGCGGACTTCAATTTCACCGCCAATATGGACGGAACAGTTGAACTTTCCACCGACCTTGGCAATAGCTGGAAAACCGTAAGCCAGAATGGTGATGGTGTTTATGAAGCCAAAGGCCTTGTTCACGGAAGCAACATCCTCCGCGTAACCGAAGGCGACAACGTCCAGTACCAGGTCGTAAGAGCTTCCAAACTTGTTGCAACCATTGTAAACATGACAAGAACCGGTGACGATAACATCATCGTCGGCGACAAAGTCCGTGTTCTTTTCAGCAATATCTATACCCCCGTTCCGAAAATGTCCGGTATCTATAACCCCGGATTCGGTTCCGGACATGCGGTGGCTTATACTGTTCCGGAAGGAATAAGCGCATCCGCTTCCGGTTCCCAGTACGGTTTTGCGGCGGATAACCAGCTCGAGCTTGTGTTTACCGAAACCGGTACTTTCACTTTAACGAACGGATATATCCCCAGCAAAGTTTTGGGCGATAAACTTGGCGGTCACAGAAAACTGACCGATTCAGGACGCGGTGTAAACTTCAATGCAGGAGGTTCCGATTCAAACAGATGCATTGTTCCCGACATTAGCTTTGAAGTCATCGAAATGCCTGTTGTTAACGTAACCGTAAAATCCGATCCCGAAGGCGCTTCGATTGAAGTTACCGATAAATCCGGAAACGTAATGGAAGCAAACGAAGACGGAACTTATTCCCTTGAATACGGCACCTATAATTACAGCGCAAACATGGAAGGCTACGTTCCCGAAAAAGGTAAATTCACCGTTGGCGAAGGCGAAGATTCCACCGGCGAAAAAACCGTTGTTATCACAATGCGCGCAGTCGGCGGAGCAATTTGGGACGGTTCCACCAAAACCGAACCCGCACAAGATGAAAACGGTGTTTATCTTATCGAAACCGGCGCAGAACTTGCATGGTTCGCTTCCAATCATGGAAACGCAAGCGCAAAGCTCATGGCGGATATCTCCCTTGGCGGCTACAGCGTGACCATTTCCTCCTATACCGGAACCTTTGACGGAAACGGCCATTACATCACCGACTTTTTCGGCAGCAAATCTCTGTTCCAGCAGCCTTTCTCCGGAGCAGTCATCAAAAACCTCGGCGTTTCCGGAACAATTAAGGGAGCCACCGGCTGGTCCAATCCCCAGGGCGGCATCGTTTCCCGTTTGTACGGCAGCAACTATGACATTAGAATCGAAAACTGCGTTTCCCGCGTTAACGTAACCGGCGAAGGTCCTGTCGGCGGTATCGTAGGTATGGCGGAATCCGGCAGCTTTAACAGTATGCCGAGAATCAAAAACTGCTATAACACCGGAACGGTTACAAGCACCAACGGAATTGGCTATCCCGGCGGTATCGGCGGTATTTATGAAGGCAACCCCATTCAGTATGTCGAAAACTGCTATAACATCGGCGACGTTGCCGGTTCCAAAGGCTACGGCATCGAAAAAACCGGACGCGGAACAAACAGAAACAACTACACCCTTCTCGGTTCCGCGGCAAACGCAGGCGGCACCGCCCTTACTTCGGACGCCATGAAAGATATCGCATCCAGCCTTGGCGACGCCTTTATGGACAACCCCACCAATTATAACGACGGTTACCCGATCCTTAAATGGGAAGAACCCAGAGCAAGAGCGGTTCTTCAGGAAGAATGCATTGAAGAGCTTGTAGCGTACGAAGACGGTGAATTTTTCACCGAAATCGCCCTTGAAAAACTTGAAAAAGCGATTGAAGACGGCAAAAAAGCAATTATGGAAGCCGGTTCCTTTGCAGAAGTAGAGGAAGCTCTTGAACAGGCAAAAGCCGCAATCGATGCAATCGATCCTTTCGAAGGCACAACCGCTCTTCCCGGTGATATAAATGCCGACGGTTCCGTAAACGTAATAGATGTTCTTCACCTCAGAAAATATCTTGCCGATAACAACTACCATATCAACACCGAAAACGCAGATCTGAACTATGACGGAAACGTAAACGTACTCGATTTGCTTGCGCTCCGCAAAAGACTTGTCGGTTGATGAACGAAAGGCAGCGCAAAATGGATAAGGTTAAAAAAATATTTGCCGGCTTCGGCGCAATGCTTTTGGCATTTGCTTTGATAATTTCCTCTTTTTCCGTAACGGCTTTTGCGGCCGAAACGGAAAAAGAACCGGCTTCGGTTGATATTTATTTTTCGGTATCGCACGATGCGGGATATTTCGAAACCCCCGAAAACGAAATAATTGCTTTTAAAAAGCTTACCGTACCTTATTTTGACCTTGCGTTATACGGTTTGCAGCAATATTATTTCAGCTCCGAATCATATGGAAAGGATGAGGATTATGAAGGGGAAGGAAATCCCGAAAGCGATATTGAACCCGGAACCTCGGAAGGAGCTTTTGGAAAAGTAACAATGCTCCATGCATTGATATACGCAACGGAAATTTACTACTGCGGAATTGATGCTGAAGATGCGGGAAAAGGCTACCTTAAAGATATGGAACTTATCGGCACAAATGTTTTCAGCCCCGAAGGTTCAACCGGTTCCATGTATATCCGTCTTTTCTGGGGAATGGACGAAAACTTCAACTATTACCACAACTATAAATATCCTCTTGCTTCCGAAGGCTGGGGTTCAACTGCGGATCAGATACTCCTCCACGACGGAGATATCGTAACATTGGGTCATTTTTCAAACTGGAGCTTCCACCAGGATTCCAAAAGCGTTTTCAACTTTATCAAGGCGGGAGAAAAAACCGTTTTTGCGGAAGTTGAACAGAACAAAACCCTTGATCTTACTGTTTATCTTGCGGGCAAGGGCGGAAACTATACAACATCCCATACCCCAAGAACCGAACAGCCGGGAGTTTATTACATTTCCCTTGATGAACTTGATACCGGAATTGTAACCCGCTGGAACTTCCTCGGAAGCGCCGATAAAAACGGAAACATAACCTTTGATGCATGGATGGAATCGGGCGAATACCTTGTTTGCGTAAGCGGACAATATGGCGCGGAACTTAAAAACGCAATTGTTTCCACACCCGGCGGAATAATTGTAAAAGTTACCGAAGCTTCCGCTCCCGGCGATATAAACGGCGACGGAACGGTAAACGTGCTTGATCTTTTAAAACTTCGTAAACTTCTTGTTGAAGGCGAAACCGAAATCAGTAAAGCAAACGCGGACCTTAATTCCGACGGAAATATAAACGTTCTGGATCTGCTTGCTTTAAGAAAAATGTTGGTTGCATCATAAAAAGATGTTTGCTTAAAAAACTTTGTTTTAAAAAAGAAGGTGATTTTTGTTTTTTGCTCCGGGCAAAAACTTTTGGAAAATAAAAATTCCGGAATAAAAAATTTTTTATGAAAAGAAAGGAATCAACAGAAATGAAAAAAACATTGGCATTTCTTTTAGCATTGCTTTTGACCTTTACAATGCTTCCTGTTTCTGCATTTGCGGCAGAAAATCCTACTTTCAGCGTATCTTCCGCAACCGGTAAAGCCGGCGACGAAGTTACCGTTGTTGTGGAAATCGAAAACAACCCCGGTATCTGGGCTTATAACTACGGAATCGAATACGATACCACCCGTCTTGAAAAAGTAAGCTATACCGGCGGCGGAATGGACGGCGGAATTTGGACTATCGACCAAAAAGTCCTTTGGGAAAGCTCCACCTTTGATAACAGCACCTATAACGGCGAAACCGTTGTTCTTAAATTCAAAATCAAAGATGACGCTCCCGCAGGCGATGCAGAAATCAAAATCAAAGACGATTTCTTCGCTTGCAACTGCGACGGAAACATCGTCAATGCGGATCTTGTTGCAGGTAAAGTTACCGTTGAAGGCAAGCTCGAAACCGTTATTCCTCTTACCAAGGATAACCATGACGCAAACAGCGAAAATATCAAAGCTGATAAATACAGCAACGTCGGCGGTCTTAAAATCGAAGGCGTAAAAATTGTTGACTGGACCCAGTGGAAACAGGGCGGCAACTATCAGACCCAGAGCATTACCATCTATGTGGATCCCGAATCCAAAGACGATATCGCAACCCTCAGCCTTGTTCTTCTCAACGGTCAGACCGGTCGCGGTCCCCTTATCGACAACCCCGCAACCGTTGATGTACAGCTTAACAACGGTGCAGGCAGCTATTCAAATAACTATACGTTTATTGGTACCGGCGGTCTTGCACCCAAGCTTAACCTCGTAATCACATTTGAACTTGCAAAAGAAGAATGTGAGCACCAGTGGAAAGACGCAACCTGCACCGAACCCAAAACCTGCGAACTTTGCTTCGCAACCGAAGGCGAAGCACTTGGCCACGACTGGAACGTAACTTATAAATGGAGCGATGACGGAAAAGCTTGCACCGCAACCGCAACCTGCAAAAACGATGCAAACCATACCGAAACCGCAGAAGCAACCGTAACTTCTGAAGTTGAAAAAGATCCCACCTGTACCGAATCCGGTATCACCAAATATACCGCAACTTTCACTGCAGATTGGGCAGAAACCCAGACCAACAGCAAAGCAGATATCGAAGCACTCGGCCACGATTGGGAAGTTTCCTATGAATGGGCAGAAGACGGTCTTTCCTGCACCGCAACCCGCACTTGCAAAAACGATCAGAATCATACTGAATCCGCAAGAGCAACCGTAACTGGTGTAGTAGCAAAAGATCCTACCTGCTGCACCATGGGTGATACCCAGTACAAAGCAGAATTTGCTGTTGATTGGGCAGAAACTCAGTACACTGTTCGTACCGATATTGCAATCGATGAAGAGGCTCACGAATGGGGCGAATGGAAAACTGTAAAAGAACCTTCCTACACCGAAGAAGGCCTTAAAGAGCGTGAATGCAAACTTTGTGAAGATAAAGAATATGATGATGTTCCGAAGCTTACAAAACCCTCTGAACCCTCCAAACCCTCCAAACCTTCTGACAAACCTAACCCCGGTGTAACCATTATTGTTCCCGGTGATAAAGGCAAAGAAGAAAAGAACCCCAACACCGGTGCTCCGGTATTTGATCTTACCGCAGCAGGAATTGTTGTTCTTGCAGCAACCGCAGCAGTTCTTGAAATCAAACGCAGAAAATAAAAGTTTGTAAAAATAGAACAGAATCCAATTAAACAAAGCCTGCCGGCACAGAATGTGCCGGCAGGCTGAACCTGCTTTTATTTGGCTTTCTTCAGGGGCAAAGAATTTGCTTTTGAAGAAAACAAAATAAATAATTTTTTTGTTTTTCAGGAGGATAAAAATGAAAAGTTTTATAAAAAAGGGTCTTCTTATTTTTATTTCGGTTTTGATGATTACCGGGGTTTTTCCGTTAACGGCATTTGCAGAAGAAACCGAACCTGAAGAGGAAAAAACAATTTTCATAGAGCTTGAACCCGTGGAAAAAGAAGAAAAA
Source organism: Oscillospiraceae bacterium (assembly GCA_018110905.1). Lineage (GTDB taxonomy): Bacteria > Bacillota > Clostridia > Oscillospirales > Ruminococcaceae > UMGS1668. Next base: position 2,643 of record JAGBAZ010000049.1, on the reverse strand, counting down.
AAGAAGGGGAAAATCAAGCTCAACGATACCGTTAAGTTTGATAACGAAAAAGACACTCCGGAAACTTTCTTTGTAAAAAAACCTGCGGGCGGAAATTTTTATGTCGGAGTTATTTCTGATTTTGAATTTGACGAGATGGACGTAATAGTTGACGGATTCCTTAAAGCGGAACTTATTGATTTCGATCCGGAAAAATACCAGTCCATAGGCGAAACCTACCGTGTATATAACCTCAAAACCGGAGAAATTGCTGAAGGCTTTGAGGAGCTTGAATACGAAAAAGCAAAGGAAGAAGCGGAAAAACTCAATAATGAAAACAGGGTAACCTTTTACAAAGTTGCCTGCAACCAGTTTGTTTACGTTGCAAAAATAAACGTGCCGAAAAACTACGGCGTTTCTTTTGAATCCGGAACATACCATCTTGAAGCAATGAAAGACGGAATTAAATATGCAAGCGTAACAAATAAAATCGTTTCGGACGTTTCCATTTTCGAGTATGAATATATAAAATGGGCAGCAATGTATAAAGAAAGCTTTGCGGAGGTTTTGTCTGAAAACGCAAGAGGATATTCGGATTATCTTTCGTATAAATACGGCTATGGCAATCCGGAATATAACCCTCCGCTTGAAGAACTTCCGACAGTTGTTTCCACAACCGGTTTTCGAGCCATTGCCGGAAAAAAACTTGTTCTTAACTGCGGGGATGGTGTTAAAATCACAATTCCCGAAATAAATGCTTCTCAGCGCGGAGTGAATTTTATATATAAAAACACCGTCGGCGAGATTGATGAGGAAAAGAAAACCACCAACTATGCCCTCACATTCTATGGAGAACAGCCCATCGAAAGCGATTTTGTTATTGAATGGAAGCTTGGGGTAAATCCCTTTGAACTTCGCGAAAGTTTTAAAATCAGGGTTGAAGAAGAGGATATAATCACATATTACATAACCAAAGACGGAAAATATTTTGATGAATTCGTAATCGATTATATGACCGACGATATGGATGAGTATATAGTTCTTACCCTTGATAATGAAGCGGGTTCTGTTCTTGGAACTTACCGTATAGTTACAAAAAAACCTGCGGATGCTCCGGACGAAACAGAAGATGAAGAAGTGAACCCGAACACCGGAGCGCCGGTTGTTTTCGCAAAAGTTCAGGTTAAAGGAACGGAAAGCAGATTTGCAAAAGACTTAATGAGATGACAGACAGAAAACCAGCCTGACGGCGCAAAATGCCGTTGGGCTTTGCCTGCATAAAGAAACATTTTTTTGAGAGGAACGGGATAATGGAAAGAATATTATATAACAAAAAATTACAAGGAGGGCTTTGCCTGTTTCTTGTTCTGGCAATTATAATAGGAATTTTGTTCCCGGGTTCGGAGCTTAAAACGGCAAGTCCGAAAAACCCTCTCGGGGATGATTTCTATGGAATAAATGCCTTGCTTATGGGTGAAGAGGAAGAGGGCAAAACCGGAAATCTGAGCACGGAAAAGGAAGAGGAACTCACGGAAGATGAAAGCGAATCTTCCGAAGGAAATCCGGAAAATACAGGCGAGGGTGAAGGGGAATCAACGGAAACAAAGCCCAATGACCAGATGCCAAACAAGGAAAAATCGGAGGAAACCGAAGACGAACAGCAAAGTACCGGTGATGGAGATGAAGGTCAGGAAGACGGAAATGTCGGAGAAGAAGGCGGAGAACTTTCTGAACTTGATATAGCAATGGTGATGAGCTGGTATAAATACGGAACAGATGAAAAAACAATCGTCTGCGGCCCTTCCGATGCAGTTTCCAAAACAATCAACACCGCTCAGCTTATTGATAACGAACTTAAATATAAATTTTTTACCGCAGGTGAAGACGCAAATAAAATCGATATTTACGGCGTAAGCGTAAAAGAAGGCGACGGAACATACAGAGAAATTTCCGAAAACGGAAAGATTACCATTGAACTTCCGGATGCCAACTCTGAAAGAGATTATACCTTTGTTGTTGATGCGGTATATAAAACAAAGGACGAAAACGGAAAACCTGTTGAGCAGGATGTTTCTTTTACATATGTTCTTCATTGCGGATATTCAATGGATCATGAAATGGAACTCCATTGGGAAAAAGCCGGCGGGTCTCAAAGTGTAATCACATGTTCGGCAAATAATTCCGCCGCAAGAACAATAAACAGCAGCGACCTTACCGATAACACACTCAATTATACGCCAAGCCTTATCGGCGCATTGGCAGAAGATGCGGAAATAATAGAAGCTGAATATACAACCGCTTCCGGACAAAAAGGAAGCCTTAATAAAAACGGAGGTTCCCTTGTTCTTCGCTGTGCAAACGGTTCGGACAGAGAAACCTATTACCTCACTTTTGAAGTTAAGAGCGGAGAAAACCCCCAGACGATTTTTTATCATTTTACCATTGTTTATGTGAACACAATGGACGTTCAGCTTTCTTTTACCTGGCTTGAAAAAGGAACAACACCGCGGCTTTTGGTATGCCAGCCGGATTCAAGTGTTTCCACAAAAGTAAAGAATAATCAGCTTTCAGCCGGTACGGTCAAGTATGAGATGGAACTTACCGGAAAAGATGCGGAAAACGCAAAAATCCTTAATATCTCCTATACTTCCGATGCCACCGGCG
>JAGBAZ010000048.1 GCA_018110905.1 Oscillospiraceae bacterium | reverse complement strand
ATGAGGCAAAAAAAGCAGCCACTTTAGTGGCTGCCTGTAATTGTGATGCGATGGTTAACCCTCAGTACCCCTTCGAGGGGTCAGCAAGTACTGACCCTTCTAGGGTCTGAGCAAACCACTAGTTTACTAGTGGTTATGATTGTATATGGGATATAATTTTGTCAGAAAAGGAGGTGCTTTTTATGACCAAAGACGAACTTGGAAAATTCATTGCGGAAAACCGAAGATCCCTTGGAATGACCCAGGAAGAATTGGCACAGAAACTTTTTGTCACAAACAAAGCCGTTTCAAAATGGGAAAAAGGGCAGAGCTTTCCGGATATTTCAATGTTCGAACCTCTTGCGGAAGCGCTTGGAGTTTCCGTTGCGGAACTTTTTGCCGGTGAAAAGGAAGAAAAGGAAGTTTCGGTAAAAGCCGTTCTTGAACTTTCAAAATCTGTTGTGAAAAAAGAGAAGAAAAAACTTAAAACTGCTGTCGGAATTTTTGTTTCAGTTGTTTTTGCACTTCTGATAGTTTTTTCAGAAAACATCGCCGAGGCTATAGATGAAAGAAACATGAGCTACCTTTACTGGCGCGGTTTTTATTATATTCCTATGATTTATGAAGGCGTTCCGGCGAACTGGCTTGAACCTGTCGGAACGGTAAGAGAAGCCGGAATAAGGAACGATGATAATTACGGCGGGGATTCCAACATAGCTGATCCGGGTACGGAAATTTATATTATCGTTCCGCCGGAAGACGCAAAATGGGAAGAATATGCCGATTATGAAAATACTCTTGCGGCAAGGGTCGATGGAAAACTTACGCTTTTCCGTTTCGTATTTTGGGGAAGACAGGAATATGAAAAATATAGCAAAGTCAACATCAAAGAGGGAGAATGGGGAAAAGGTTTTATAAAAACAGAAGATATGTATTGAGAATATAACAAAAAACACCTCCGTATATTATTGCGGAGGTGGTTTTTAAATGAAAAAAATTGCGATAATCGGAGCGGGGAATGTCGGAATTGCCGCGGCAAAGGCGCTTTTGGAAGCGCCGGATATGGAACTTTGCGGATTTGTTCGAAGGGAAGAAAAAACTGTGCCCGGATTTGAAAATGTTCCGGTTGCAAAAAATGTTTTTGAATTGCCGGAAAAGCCGGAAGGGGCAATAATCTGCATTCCGTCAAGGCTTGTTGAACCGGTGGAAGCAAAACTTCTTGAATCAGGAATTTATACCGCGGATTGTTTCGATATCCACGGTGAACTTTCCGCAATGCGAGAAAGACTGAATTTTTCGGCAGAAAAGGGAAATGTTTCCTGCGTGACAGGGGCGGGCTGGGATCCGGGTCTGGATTCCGTTATAAGAACTATGATATTTTCAGTATTCCCAAAGAGAGAAATTTACACAAATTTCGGTCCGGGAATGAGCATGGGTCATACCGCCGCTGCAAAAACAGTTCCGGGAGTTGCCGATGCGGTTTCCCTGACTTTGCCTTTGGGCAAAGGAAAACATGCTCGGAAAATTTTTGTTCGTCCTGAGCCAAAAGCTGATAAACATGCGGTTGAGCACGCAATTCTGTCCGATGGATATTTTGAGCACGACGAATGCTCGGTGGAATTTGTTGAAGATATTTCGCCATATTTTAATACAAGGCACGGAGTCAGGATCGAACAAAATTTTGGCGCACAGGCGATAAATTTCAATATGGCGGCGGATAACCCGACCCTGACAGGGAATATCCTTGTTTCTGCCATGCGGGCTTCCTTTTTGCAAAAGCCGGGAGCATATTTTATGCCGGAAATTCCTCCCTGCGATTTTTGTGAAAAAGGTTTGGAAAAATATTTGTAAAATTATTTTCCGCGGATAAATTCATCGATGGTGACTCCGAAAAAATCCGCCATTTTTATAACCATTTCAAGGTCCGGTTCGGATTCTCCTCTTTCATATTTGCTGACCGAAGTTTGTGAAATATGTAAAGCTTCCGCAAGGTTGCGCTGGGTAATTCTGTTCTGTTTTCTCAATTTTTTAAGCATAGTAAGCAAATTTTTTCACCTCGAAAATATTATATAATAAACAAAAAGATAAAAACACAGGTAAGTTTTGCAGGTAATTTTGCAAAAATTTGTCTTTTTTGTGGTTTTTTTAATAAAGTTCTATATTAATAGTAACTTTTTTTGCCGTTTTTGTTGCAAAGTATAATAATATTTTGTTATAATAACGTTGTACGACACATTGTGAAAGGGGATTAACAACTTTGAAACAGTACAAAGCAAAAGATATCAGAAATATCGCACTTGCCGGTCACGGCGGCGACGGCAAAACCAGCCTTGCTGAGGCTCTTCTTTATATGGCCGGCGCTACCGACAGACTTGGTTCCGTAACCGAAGGAAACACCGTTTGCGACTTCGACCCCGAAGAAATCAAACGTCACATTTCCGTAAGCTCCGCAGTAGCTCCCTTTGAGTATGACGGTGTTAAAATTAACATCATCGATACTCCCGGACTTTTCGACTTTGCAGGCGGCTTCCATGAAGGCGTTCGCGCAGCAGATGCAGTAATCATCACTCTTTCTGCAAAATCCGGTGTTCTTGTCGGTACCGAAAAAGCTTGGAAACTTGCAACCGCACAGAAAAAAGCAAAAGCATTCTATGTTTCCAAAATGGATCTTGAGAACGCAGACTTCAACAAAGTTCTTGCCGCTCTTAAAGAAAAATTCGGAACTGCAGTTTGCCCTGCAGTAATCCCGGTAGGCGACGTTTACGTTGACCTTATCACCAAAAAAGCATTCACCTTTGACGCAAAAGGCAAGAGCACCAAAGTTGATATGCCCGATGATCCCATGATCGAAGAACTTGAAGACGCAATCAACGAAGCAATCGCTGAAGCTGATGACGAACTCATGGAAAAATTCTTCGAAGGTGAAGAATTCACCGAAGAAGAACGTTTCCGTGGATTTGAAGAAGGCGTTGCAGCCGGCATCATCGCTCCCGTATATTGCGGCGACTCCGTAACCCTTCGCGGAATCGAAATGCTCCTTCACGAATTCAAAAAAATCTTCCCCTCCGCAGAAGAAGTTGCTTCCGAAGTTGCAACCGATGCTGACGGCAAAGAAGTTAAACTCACCTGCACCGATGACGAACCTCTTGCTGCATACGTTTTCAAAACCGTTGCAGACCCCTTCGTAGGAAAACTTTCCTTCGTAAAAGTTGTTTCCGGCGTTCTTACCGCAACTTCTGCTGTTACCAACGCCAGAACCGGCAACCCCGAAAGACTTGGTAAACTTGTTATCATGCACGGAAAAAACCAGGAACCTACCGAATCCGTAGGCGCCGGCGACATCTGCGCAATTACCAAACTTGCTGAAGCAGAAACCGGAGATACCCTTTGCGACCCCAAACGTGTTGTTTCCTGCAAAAAAACCGAATTCCCCTATGCTTGCCTCAGAATGGCAATGTATCCCAAGGGCAAAACCGACGATTCCAAGATCGCAGGCGCAATCGCAAGAATCATGGAAGAAGATGCAACCGTTGCTTATGAAAACAACGCAGAAACCAAACAGCAGATCCTTGCAGGTCTCGGCGAACAGCATCTTGACGTAATCTGCAGCAAACTCAAATCCAAATTCGGCGTAGAGCTTGGTCTTGAAAAACCCCGTGTACCTTACCGCGAAACCATCCGCAAAAAGGTCAAAGTTCAGGGTAAACATAAGAAACAGTCCGGCGGTCACGGTCAGTACGGTGACGTTTGGATCGAATTCGAGCCTACCGAATCCGAAGAAATGGTATTCGAAGAAGCAGTATTCGGCGGTTCCGTTCCGAGAAACTTCTTCCCCGCAGTAGAAAAAGGCCTCCGCGAAGCTTGCAAAACCGGTATGCTTGCAGGTTATCCGATGGTTGGCGTTCTCGGCAGACTTGTTGACGGTTCCTACCATCCTGTTGACTCCAACGATATGTCCTTCCAGATGGCTGCAAGACTTGCTTACAAAGCAGGTATTCCCCAGGCAGGCCCCGCAATCCTTGAACCTATCGGTTCCCTCAAAGTTGTTGTTCCGGATTCCAACACCGGTGATATCATCGGCGACGTAAACAAACGCCGCGGCCGTGTTCTCGGTATGAACCCTGTTGAAGGCGAAGACGGTTATTCTGAAGTTGAAGCAGAAGTTCCTATGAGCGAAATGCACGACTTCACCACTTCTCTCCGTTCTTCCACCCAGGGCAGAGGTTCCTTCACCTTTGAATTTGACCACTATGAAGAACTTCGTGATGAAACCCTTAAACAGGCTGTAATCGAAGAAGCAAAACAGTGGATGACCGAAGAAAAAGAATAATTTTTCCGAATAATCAAAAAAGCCCCGTCATAATATTGACGGGGCTTTTTTATTGTTGCCTTTAGGCTTAACAAAACCCCTGGTTCTGCCAGGGGTCAATAAAAAGCCTTGGCAAAAATAAAACCTCTATGCTACGATGATGATGGTTTGGCGACCGCATCACAAAAAGTAGCAAGGAGGTTTT
>JAGBAZ010000047.1 GCA_018110905.1 Oscillospiraceae bacterium | reverse complement strand
TCGTTATATCCTAATTTGTGTTCTCGCATATCCAGTATAGCACTTATCTTTAATTCTGCACTATATCTTTTCTGCTCTTCTCCTCTTTTTGCCATAAAAATATGCACCTCCAAAAGTGTCTAACTTTTGGGGTGCATATCACAATTGCCGGTGGTTTTTTATTAATAAATAACCATAATTAGCATCAAAAGGTGAGTGAACAATATGAAATTATCAACAAATTACAACCGCTTTCTAAAGAATTGTCCCGATGTTATGACTGTTGAAGATGTTAGTAATGCACTTGGCGTATCAAAAAGAACAGTTTACAACTTAATCAAAAACGGTAATTTACAGTATATTTCTACCGGGCGAATTTATTTAATCCCAAAAATGCATTTACTTTCCTACCTCAAGCTTAACGAAGAAAGATTTTGAAGTAAGTTTTTTAATTTGCACATTGGACTTATTTTCTTTGATTTTCTATAATTGAGGCACTAAATAAAAAGGAGGACAACAAAATGGTAGCGGGACATTTACAGGAGAAAAAAGGGTATTATTACGTGGTACTCAACTATTCGGTTGCTTCAGGTAAACGTAAAACAAAATGGATCTCAACAAATCTTCCGATCAAGGGAAATAAGAAACGGGCAGAGCAAATACTTATGGAAGAAAGATTAAGCTTTGTTCCGGAAGAACCAGAAAAATCACTTGATGATATCGGCGAAGAGGATATTTTCTTCTCGGATTTTCTTATAAAGTGGCTTGAAATTGCAAAAACAACTATTGCTATAACTACATACGCTTCTTACTCTAACATGACTAAAAATATAATTTCTCCGTATTTTGAAAAGCGGCAGATTACATTAAAAAAACTGAAAGCGTCTGATATACAGGATTTTTATATAGAAGAGTTAAAACGGGTAAAAGCTGCAACAGTAATACATTATCATGCAATTATCCATAGGGCACTTAAGTACGCAGTAAAAATAGACATTATTGATTCTAACCCTGCAGACAAAATCGAACGACCTAAACAAGAAAAGTTTGTGGGAAATTTTTATTCTCCCGAAGAAATCAAGCAGCTTTTCAAAGCGGCCAAAGGAACAAAACTTGAAGCACCGATTGTTTTTGGCGCATTTTACGGGCTCCGCCGCAGTGAAGCGATTGGCGTTAAATGGTCAAATATAGATTTTGAAAATAATATTATTTCAGTAAGTCACAAAGTTACTGGAGTTAATCTTGATGGGAAATACACAGTAATTGCCCAAGACTCTATGAAAAACCGGTCGAGTTGTAGAGCAATGCCTTTGGTACCTGCGGTAAAAGAGTTACTGCTTGAAATAAAAAGTCAACAAGAGGAAAACAGAAAACTTTGTGGGAGATGCTATAACAAAGAATATCTTGACTATGTGTGCGTCGACGAAATGGGAAACCGGTTATTACCAAACTATGTTTCGGATGGGTTTTCTGCGTTGCTTAAAAATAACGGACTTCGTCATATACGTTTCCACGATTTGCGCCATAGTTGTGCTTCACTACTTGTTGCAAAGGGAGAACCTATGAAACAGATTCAAGAATGGCTTGGACATAGTGACTTTTCTACTACAGCAAATATTTATGCTCATTTGGATTATTCGTCAAAAATAGCATCTGCAGATACTATGATGAGCGAATTGGGGGAAGCGCTTGCTGTTTTCGGATAATAAAAAAGCAACCTTTTCAACAGGTTGCTTTTACTAGAAATCCAATTAAATATTAACTAAAATATTTAATTTTTGTAGCACTTAAAAATTTAGCCTTTTTCTACATCATTGGTATTTACGGATTCACGCATCTTTTGAATTGCTCCTAAACATTCATCTTTTTTAAAATAACCTTTTGAAGTGGATAGAATCAAACCATTTGATGCTTTAAGGCGAAATCTAAACAATCCTTCTTTATCAACATACATTTCATATTTAGGGTTAACTATGTTATTATAATTTTCACTAGATTGATCCTCTATGTCAGCATGACCATGTTTTTGCAAACTTTTTATCCCGTTTATACAAGATTCTAATGTAGAATAAACTTCAGATGTAGATAAAACTTCACCGATATTAGAGACGAGGACGAATTTATATCCTGCTGTGGTTTTTATAATTTTATATACACCAGAATTTTTTTGAATTTTGTCAGGAAGTGAAAAGTTATCCCCATTTTTTCTTTCAAATTGTTTCGTGTTTTTTTCAACTATCAACTTGTTTAATTCTTCGTATATTTTATTACCAATTGAAAAAGTATTTTTATTATTTTGAAGAGAAATAATTTTATCTGCAGCAGAAAGCACCGTTTGTTCTGTATCGTTGTTTTTATGGGGATCTTTTCTCGCATCAACCAGAGAACTAATTTTAATTAAACTTTCTATGGGCATTTTTTCAAAGTTGAAAGATTTATATACTTCACTAAAAGAATCCATAATGTTTTGCTCCTTTCTAATCATCTATAGGGCATATGATTCCGGTAAGAATATCTTTTATACGAACAAGCTCAAATTCGTTTCTCTTTAAGTCTGTAAGAATATACTCTATGGAGTTATCACTTGCTCGTTCGTTTGGATCAACGATTTTTAGTCGTTTTTTTACCGCTTTCTTATTTATTAAATACACAACAGGATAAAAATCCTCATATTTTGAATAAGCGACGATTCCTTTTATTTGCTCAAATTGTTCTGCGGTAATTATCCCTGCATTATATTTTGCGGTTGCACCTTTTAATATTCCTGCTTTATTGTTATTTATTTCTGTAGCGTGTCTATCTTTTTTTATAATTTGTTCCAAATATCTCATGCATAAAGTTCGAGGGTTTGATGTACCGGGTTGAAGCGCGGCGTCAAAAGATTCTGTGCACCAAACATAATGTTCATCTCCATAAAAGTCTTTTGCAACTTGATATGCCAATAAAGTACCGGTAGAATATAACAAAAAATCAGAAGGCTTTAATATACTCATTTTAACACATCCTTCGGTTTATAATATCCTAAACACATAAAAATACTATTCTAATTATACACAAGCTGGGGGCTATTTACAATAAGATTAACTATTTTAAATGAGAACTTAAGGTAAAATCAGTTTTGCTAAAAATAAAATCCCAAAGCAGTTCGCACAGCTTCAGGATTTTTGGCGGAGATGAAGGGATTTGAACCCTTGCGACGGCAAAGCCGCCCTACCGGATTTCGAATCCGGACCCTTCAACCTCTTGGGTACATCTCCATATATCTTACCATCAAAAACCCCCGTTGGAAATTGGAGAGAACTGATGGAGAGAACTCACAATATTCTATTTTTAATAATATACGAAAAACCTGATTAAATCAAGGGTTTTTAAACTTTCACTTACAAATTAACGATATGCTTTCGAGTCGTTCTCGTTACGACCACTTCGATACATCTCCATATTAAGTTTGCCCGAATATCATAACACGATTTTGCCCGAAGGTCAAGAAATATTGCGATAAAAAGCCGCATTTTCGCTATTGACATAAACTGTGATTTCATATATTATATTAAACTGAATAATTTTATAATGTATTGGAGGAAACCTTTTCATGGATGACCCTGGAAGTCCTATGGCCATTATTTTAGTATTAGTTCTTATTTTCATTAATGCATTTTTTGCAATGAGTGAAATTGCCGTTATTTCTCTTAACGATGCAAAGCTTCGCAAGGACGCAGAAGACGGCAGCCGAAAAGCAAGAATACTTGCAAAGCTTGTTGATCAGCCGAACAATTTCCTTGCAACCATTCAGGTTGCAATAACCCTTTCCGGACTTCTTTCTTCCGCAGTCGCGGCGGATGTATATGCAGATCCGGCGGCGGAATTTCTTGCAAAATATATTCCGATAGACCCGGATATCGTTCACGGAGCAACGGTTTTTGTGCTGACCCTTGTGCTTTCCTATATTTCTCTTGTTCTCGGCGAACTTGTTCCGAAACGCATTGCAATGCATTACCCGGAAAAAATATCTTATGCCATAGCGGGAATTCTTTCCTTCTGCTATAAGGCTTTCAAGCCTTTCGTATATCTTCTCAGCGGTTCGACAAACGTTGTTCTTCGCCTTTTCGGAATCAACCCCAACGAAGAACCGGAAGAAGCCACCGAGGAAAATATCCGCATGATGCTCGACGTTGCCGACGAAAAGGGCACCATTGAAGAAAGCGAAAAAGAGATGATCAACAACATCTTCGAGTTCGATGACAGAAGCGTCGGCGAAATTATGACCCACAGAAAAGACCTTACCGCCATCGAAATGGAAACCCCCATCAGCGAAGCGGTGGATCTTGCAATTTCCGATGGTTATTCAAGAATGCCGGTTTACGAAGAAACCATTGATAATATCAAAGGTGTTATCTTCGCGAAGGACCTTCTTTCTCTTATAGGCGATACTGCTCTTGAAGGCAGAAAAGTTGCGGATTTTATCCGTCCGGTAAATTTCATTCCGGAATCCAACAGCTGCCGGGAAGCCTTTATGGAATTCCAGCAGAAAAAGATCCAGGCCGCTATTGTTGTTGATGAATACGGCGGCACTGCCGGCCTTGTTTCTATGGAAGACCTTATCGAATCCGTAATGGGCAATATCCAGGACGAATATGACAACGAGGAAGAGGAAATCAGCGCAATTGATGAGGATAACTTCGATTTTGAAGGCACCGTTCTTCTTGATGATATCGAAGAGCTTCTTGGCATTTCCGTTGATGAAGACGCGGATTACGATACCCTTTCCGGTCTTATTATGGATATTCTCGGAAGGATTCCGGAAGAGGACGAACACCCGGTTGTTGAATTCCAGGGTGTTGAATTCACTGTTGTTCATGTTGAGGAACACAGAATTGCAAAAGTTCATGCAAAAATTCTTCCCAAAGAAACGGAAGAATAATACAAAAGCGATCAAACGCGTGCTTTGTGAAGAAGCACGCGTTTTTTTGTCAAGAGAAAAATCAAAAATCGGAGTAAAAATAAGTCCACAAAAACCCGGCGGATATTCGGCAATTATCACAATTGACCTTTCGGACGCGGTAAATTATAATATAATATAGTACTTTTTTGATACCCAAAATCGCAAAATACACATGGGAGGTTTTCGTTATGATTAAAACAATTATTAAGCGCGACGGAAGAATTGCCGATTTTAACATTGATAAAATTGCAAACGCTGTTTTCATGGCCGCAAAAGCAAATGGAGGAAGCGACTATGAAGAAGCAATGGCTGTTGCTGTTGCTGTTGTTGATTATATCGAAAACAAGGAACATATAGAAACCCCTCGCGTTGAACATGTTCAGGATATTGTTGAAAAAATGCTTATCGAAACCGGACATGCACGTACTGCAAAAAGCTATATCCTCTACCGTGCAAACCGCAACAAGATCCGTGAAATGAACACCCGCCTTATGAAGACTATGGAAAACCTTACCTTCCAGTCTGCAAAGGAAAATGATGTAAAACGCGAAAATGCAAATATAAACGGCGACACCGCCATGGGCACCATGCTCAAATACGGAAGCGAAGCCGCAAAGCAGTTTTATGAAATGTATATCCTTAATCCGCGCCATGCCCAGGCACATCACGACGGAGATATACATATCCATGACCTTGATTTCCTTACTCTTACAACAACCTGCTGCCAGATAGATATCCTTAAACTTTTCAAAGACGGTTTCGACACCGGCCACGGCCATCTCCGTGAACCCCAGGATATCGCAAGCTATGCAGCTCTTGCATGCATTGCTATCCAGTCCAACCAGAACGACCAGCACGGCGGCCAGAGCATCCCCAACTTCGATTACGGAATGGCTCCCGGCGTTGCAAAATCTTATAAAAAAATCTATTGCCAGAACCTTGGAAGAGCACTTGAACTCCTTGCAAACGAAGAATGCGGCGACTGCGTAGCGGAAGAAATTCTGAACGAAGCCATTAACCTTTGCGGCGAATGGCCCAAACTTGAAGACGGCGAAGTTTATAAGGCAGCGGAACTTTCTCTCCTTAAAGAGAAATACGGCGAAGAAATTGCCGTTAAGGCACAGGAATTTGCCTTCCGCAGAGCTGAAAAAGAAATCGACCGCGCAACCTTCCAGGCAATGGAAGCTCTTGTTCATAACCTCAACACAATGCATTCCAGAGCCGGCGCCCAGGTTCCGTTCAGTTCCATCAACTACGGTACCGATACTTCCCCCGAAGGCAGACTTGTTATTAAAAACGTTCTTCTTGCAACCGAAGCCGGCCTTGGAAACGGCGAAACCCCGATTTTCCCGATACATATTTTCAAAGTTAAAGAGGGAGTCAACTATAATCCCGGCGACCCCAACTATGATCTCTTTAAACTTGCATGCCGCGTAAGCGCAAAACGCCTTTTCCCGAACTTCTCCTTTATCGATGCGCCCTATAACTTTCAGTATTATAAAGAAGGACATCCGGAAACTGAAATTGCATATATGGGCTGCCGCACCAGAGTTATCGGAAACGTTTACGATCCGGAAAGGGAAATCGTAACCGGCCGCGGAAACCTTTCCTTCACTTCCATCAACCTTCCGCGCCTTGCAATTCTTTCCAACCACAACATTGACCTTTTCTTCGACCAGCTTGACAGCAAGATCACCCTTGTTATCGAACAGCTCCTCGAGCGTTTTGAAATCCAGAAGAAGAAAAAAGTCCGCAACTATCCTTTCCTTATGGGGCAGGGTATCTGGATCGATTCCGAAAAACTTAATGAAGATGATGAAGTGGGCGAAGTCCTTAAACACGGAACTCTTTCCGTCGGTTTTATCGGTCTTGCGGAATGTCTTAAAGCGCTCACCGGTTTCCACCATGGCGAAAGCAAGGAAGCACAGAACCTTGGTCTTGAAATCATCGCTTTCATGAGAAAGAGAATGGACGAGGCAAGCGAAAAATACGGTCTTAACTTCTCCCTTCTTGCAACTCCCGCAGAAGGACTTTCCGGAAGATTTGTCCGTATGGACGCAGAAAAATTCGGTAAGATTCCCGGTGTTACCGACCGCGATTATTACACAAACTCCTTCCATGTTCCGGTTTATTATTCCATAAGCGCCTTTGATAAAATCAAAAGGGAAGCGCCTTATCATGCTCTTACCAACGCAGGCCACATCACCTATATTGAACTCGACGGCGACCCGCTCCAGAACCTTGATGCTTTTGAGCAGGTTATCCGCTGCATGAAAGAATCCGGTGTTGGTTACGGTTCTGTTAACCACCCTGTTGACCGCGACCCGGAATGCGGATTTACCGGAATTATCGGTGATGAATGCCCGAAATGCGGAAGAAAAGAGGAAGACGGCGAGCACTTTGAAAGAATCCGCCGTATCACCGGTTACCTTGTAGGTACCCTTGATAACTTCAACAACGCAAAACGCGCGGAAGTTGAAGACCGCGTTAAACATTCCGTCCAGACCCAGGCAGAAGAAATTTGATAACAGAACAAAACCCGAACGCGAAAGCGTTCGGGTTTTCGGTATTATTAAACGGAGAGAAAAATGGAAATGAAAACTTTGCGCCTTGCGGGCGTTATGAGGGAATCCATTGTCGATGGTCCGGGAATCAGAATGACGATTTTTGGCCAGGGCTGCCCCCACCACTGCAAAGGCTGTCACAATCCGGAAACCCATGACCCGAACGGCGGATATATCAGCCACCCGGAAAATATTCTTAAAGCAATTGAACAAAACCCGCTTTTACAAGGTGTGACATTTTCCGGCGGAGAACCTTTTTTCCAGGCGGAAGCTTTTTCCGAGCTTGGCGAAGAAATCAAAAAACGCGGCCTGCATATTGTTACATATTCCGGATATACATTTGAACAGATCATGAGCGGGATAGAAAGCGGAAAACCGGGCTGGAAGGAACTCCTTTCCGTAACAGATTTGCTTGTTGACGGAAAATTTGTTCTTGAGGAAAAATCGCTTAATCTTCTTTTCCGGGGTTCGAAAAATCAAAGGCTTATCGATGTTAAAAAAAGTCTTGAAGCAGGGAAAGCCGTTCTTTGGGATCCGGAAAAGGAAAGCGGAGTTGCAAGATATTCAAAACAGAAAAGAGATTTATGAAAACATCAAAATTTGAAATTACTTCATTTGGTCTTCATATTATGGCGATGGCGCTTATGCTTTGCGACCATCTTTGGGCAACAATCGTTCCGGGAAACGACTGGCTTACGGATATCGGAAGAATTGCGTTTCCTATTTTTGCGTTTATGATTGCGGAAGGTTTTTTCCACACCAAAAATCTTAAAAAATACGCAATACGAATGCTTGTTTTTGCCATTATAAGCGAAATCCCGTTTAATCTTGTTATGGGAAGCAGGATTTTTTACCCACTGCACCAGAACGTTCTCTGGACTTTCCTGATCGGAATAGGCCTTATGTGGATAAATGAAAAGGCGAAGGACAAAAATCTTCCGAAAAGATTCCTGATTGCCGGAATAACGGTTGTTATGGCGTTTATCCTTGGAATAATAAGCTTTTGCGATTATTACCATGCGGGCGTTCTTACGGTTCTGGTTTTCTATTTCTTCCGGGAAAGAAAATGGCAGAACTTCGTTTTGCAGGCGCTTTGCCTTTGGTACATCAACGTGGAAATCCTTTCCGGTTTTGAATATGTTTTTGAAATCTTTGGAACGGAAGTTCATATAGTCCGCCAGAGTTTTGCTCTTTTGGCGCTTGTTCCGATATGGCTTTACAAAGGAAAACAGGGACCTTATAACAAAGGAATAAAAGCTCTTTATTATTGGTTCTATCCGGTTCACCTTTTGGTTTTGTGGATTTTGCGGCAAATAATCGCATAAAATAAAGGAAAAAAGTGAAATTTTCTTTTTAAAATGCTTGCATTTTTAAATTTAATATGCTAATATTATTAAAGTAATATTGTAGTATGAAGGAGTGGGAACGAAAAACCCGCTCCTTTCTATTTAACGGAAATTTTTTGGAGGTGTTTTTTTGGCAGAAAAAAAGAAAAATACCGCGCAGATCTGCACTGAACTTGCCCTTCCCGTAGCGGAACAAATCGGCGTTGAACTTTGGGACGTCCGCTTTGAAAAAGAGGGTACGGAATGGTATCTGCGCTTTTTTATTGATAAAGAAGGTCTTACCATTGAAGACTGTGAAAACTTCAGCCGTGCAATGGACCCCATCCTTGATGAGGCAGATCCCATCGAAAAAAACTATGTTCTCGAAGTTTCTTCCCCCGGTATTGAAAGAAAACTTATCACCGAAGAACATGTAAGACGTTATCTCGGCTATCTCGCAACCGTAAGATTTGTCCGCGCTCCCGAAGGATATAACCAGAGAGAATTCCTTCTTCAGCTTGACGACATAAAAGAAGGCGTAATCACCGCTTCCTTTGAAGACGGAACCGAAATGGTCTTTAACAAAAGCGAAACCGCTTTTATAAAACTTTATTACGATTTTAGCAGCGATGACTGAGGAGGAATTATAAAAAAATGAACGCAGAATTTTTTGAAGCGCTCGCGCTTCTTGAAAAAGAAAAAGGCATTTCCGTTGAATACCTTTGCGAAAAAATTGAAAACGCAATTGCAATCGCAATTCGCCGTGATTATGTCGGAACCGAGGACGTAAAAGTAATCATCGACCCCGAAACCAGAACTTTTGATGTTGCAATCAGAAAACTTGTTGTTGAAGAAGTTGAAGATTCCGCAAACCAGATCCTTCTTGACAAAGCTGTGAAATATAACAAAAAAGCTCAGCTCGGCGACGTTGTCGATATTCCGCTCGAAACCAAGGAATTCGGAAGAATTGCCGCCCAGACCGCAAAACACGTTATCAAACAGGGAATCCGCGAAGCGGAAAGAGGCCAGGTTCTTAAAGAATTCCAGAGCCGCGAACACGAAATTATCACCGCAACCGTAATCAGCACCGATGCTGTCCGCGGAAGTGTAACCCTTGAAATTGACCACAACGAAGCTTTCCTTCTCAAATCCGAACAGATTCCCGGAGAAGTTTTCCAGGACGGCGAAAGAACCAAAGTTTACGTTGTTGAAGTAACCGCTTCCGAACGCGGCCCCAAAGTTATGATTTCCAGAACCCACCCGGGCCTTGTAAAACGCCTTTTCGAAATCGAAGTTCCCGAAATTTACGAAGGCACCGTTGAAATCAAAGCTGTTTCCCGCGAAGCAGGTTCCAGAACCAAACTTGCAGTTTGGAGCAAAGACCCCGATGTTGATGCAGTCGGCGCATGCATCGGTACCCGCGGCGCACGTGTTGCAAAAATTGTTGATGAACTCGGCGGCGAAAAAATCGACGTTGTTCAGTATTCCGAAGACCCGGCAGAATTCATTGCCGCCGCTCTTTCTCCGGCAAAAGTTGTTTCCGTTGAAGTTGACCCCGAAGGCAACAAAGCCTGCAAAGTTAAAGTTCCGGACGAACAGCTTTCCCTTGCAATCGGCAACAAAGGCCAGAACGCAAGACTTGCCGCAAGACTTACCGGCTGGAAGATCGATATCAAACCCGAAAGCGGTTTTTGGGGCGAAGAAGAATAATTTTAACATAACAGATAAACTTTTCCGAAAGGAGGAAGCCTTTTTATGAAAAAAATACCGGAAAGAATGTGCACCGGCTGCGGAGAAAAAAAGCCGAAGCGCGAACTTATCCGCGTTGTAAAAAGCCCGGAAGGAGTTATTTCCCTTGATAAAACCGGAAGAAGCCCGGGAAGAGGCGCTTATGTCTGCCCGAATCCGGAATGCCTTAAAAAGGCGCGCAAAACAAAACGTATCGAAAGGGTTTTCGAAACCTCGATTCCGGAAGAAGTTTATGACGCGCTTGAAAAGGAGCTTGAAACCGATGGCGAATGAAAAACTTTCAGGTTTCCTCGGTCTTGCAAGAAAAGCCGGAAAACTTGTTTTCGGTTTTGATATGACCGTTGAAGCAATCAGGAAGGGAACCGCCGAAGCGGTGCTTCTTTCAAACGATTGTGCCGAAAGGACCGCAAGAAACATAAAGCGGATTGCGGAAGAAAACGAAACAGAAATTTTGATTTTACCCCTTACTATGGACGAAATAGGATATGCCGTTGCAAAACGTGTTGGTGTGCTTTCCGTTTGCGACAGCGGCTTTTCAAAAAAAATAAAAGAGCTGCTGGAAAGCGGCATGCACAAAGCATGAACGAGTTTGGAGGAAATGCATAGATGATTGATAATATTAAATATAAAGCGGCGGACCTCGCAAAAGACCTTAAAGAACCGGTTAAAGACGTTCTTGACGTTCTCGGCGAAAAATTCCCCGCAAAAAAGGCCCAGGCCGCACTTACCGAAGAGGAGCTTAACTACGTTTTTGAACATTATACCAAAAAGAACGAAGTAACAAGTTTTGCTCCTTATTTCGCAATGGCAGGCCAGCCGAAACCCGAAAAGAAAAAAGAGGAGCCCAAGGCCGAAGCACCCAAAGCTGAAACCAAGCCCGCTCCCGCACCCAAAGCGGAAGAAAAACCGGCACCTGCACCTAAAGCAGAAGCAAAACCCGCTGTAAAAGAAGAAAAGAAACCGGAACCTAAATCTGCACCCAAAGCAGAGGAAAAACCGGCTGAAAAACCTGTTCAGAAAACCGAACAGAAACCCGCAGAACGCAAACCTGCTGAAAACCGCGATAATCGCGATAACCGCGACAACCGCCAGAACGACAGAAGAAACGACCAGCGTTCCGACCGCAATCAGAACGGTGACAGAAAATTTGACAACAACCGTCAGCAGAGCGGCGACCGCAAATTCGGCGACAGACCCCAGCAGAGCGGCGACCGCAAATTCGGAGATAAACCCCAGGGCGAAAGAAAATTCGGCGACAGACCTCAGCAGAACGGCGACCGCAAGTTTGGCGATAAACCCCAGGGCGACCGTAAATTCGGCGACAAACCCCAGGGCGAAAGAAAATTCGGTGATAAACCCGGATTCCAGAAAAACGACCGTTTCGGAGATAAACCGAACTTCAATAAAAACGACCGTTTTGGCGGAAACTTTGGCTTTGATAAAGACAAAGAGGACAACGGCCACCGCCATGAACCCAAAAAACCTGTTGAACGCAAACCCAGACCTGCAAACCAGCCCCCGGCAGAAAAACTTGCAGCAGGCGTTGCCCATGTTGACATGAGCGCGGTTTCCGTTGACCTTGATAAATATAACGACAAATATGAACAGATTGCACCTGCTTCTTCCATGAGCGACAGCTATGTAAGCAAGCAGAAACTCAACCAGAAGAGCAAACAGCAGGGCAAACCCAAGAAGAGCAAACACGAACAGGAACAGGAAAAACTCAAGAAACTCGAAATGGAACGTCAGCGCCGTCAGAAACTTGAGATCACCATTCCCGATGAGATCACCGTAGGCGATCTTGCTCTCAAACTCAAAATCGCTTCTTCCGAAATCATCAAACGCCTTATGCTTCAGGGCATGATGGTTTCCGTAAATGAAGTTATCGACTATGATACCGCAGCTCTTATCGCAATGGATATCGGTGCAAAAGTTGAAAAAGAAGTTGTTGTTACCATCGAAGACCGTCTTATCGACGACAGCGAGGACGATGCAGCAAATCTCATCACCCGCGATCCCGTTGTTTGCGTAATGGGCCACGTTGACCATGGTAAAACTTCTATCCTCGACTATATCAGAAGCGCTCATGTTGCTTCCGGCGAAGCAGGCGGCATTACCCAGCACCTTGGTGCATACAGAGTTACTACCGAAAGCGGTGATTCCATCACCTTCCTTGATACTCCCGGACACGAAGCATTCACCGCAATGCGTGCCCGCGGCGCACTTTGCACCGATATTGCTATCCTTGTTGTTGCAGCGGACGACGGTATCATGCCCCAGACTGTTGAAGCAATCAACCACGCAAAAGCTGCAGAAGTTTCCATCATCGTTGCTATCAACAAAATCGATAAACCCACCGCAAACCCGGATAAAGTTATGCAGGGTCTTACCGAATACGGCCTTGTTCCGGAAGAATGGGGCGGCGACGTAATCTGCGTTCCCGTTTCCGCAAAAACCGGTGAAAATATCGATACCCTTCTCGAAATGATTACCCTTGTTGCGGAAGTTCGCGAACTCAAAGCAAACCCCGACAGAATGGCAAAAGGTACTGTTATCGAATCCAGACTTGACAAAGGCCGCGGCCCTGTTGCGACCATGCTTGTCCAGAACGGTACTCTTCATACCGGCGACGTTGTTATCGCAGGTACTTCCGTCGGTAAAGTTCGTGTTATGATCGACGACAAAGGCAACAGAATCACCGAAGCAGGTCCTTCCATTCCTGTTGAGATCACCGGTCTTGATTCCGTTCCCACCGGCGGCGACCAGTTCAACGCAGTTTCTGATGAAAAACTTGCACGTGAACTTGTTGAACAGCGCGAATATGAAGCAAAACAGGAAGCATTCAAACAGTATCAGAAAGTCACCCTTGATAACCTCTTCAGCCAGATCGCCGAAGGCGAAATCAAGGAACTTCCCATCATCGTCAAAGCAGACGTTCAGGGTTCTGTCGAAGCAGTTCGCCAGTCCCTTGAAAAAATCTCCAACGAGGAAGTCCGCGTAAGAGTTATCCACGGTGCAGTTGGCGCAGTCAACGAATCCGACGTTATGCTTGCCCAGGTTTCCAACGCAATCATCGTTGGATTCAACGTTCGTCCCGATACCACCGCAAGAGATACCGCAGAGCGCGAAGGCGTTGATATCCGTCTTTACAGAATCATCTATGATGCAATCGAAGAGATCGAATCTGCAATGAAAGGTATGCTTGCTCCCAAATTCCGCGATGTTGACCTTGGCCGCGCAGAGATCCGCCAGGTTTACAAAATCTCCAACGTCGGTACCGTTGCGGGCTGCTATGTTCTCGAAGGCAAAATCACCAGAAACGCAAATATCCGCGTTGTTCGTGACGGCATTATTATTGCCGATGACAAACTCGACAGCCTTAAACGTTTCAAAGACGACGTTAAAGAAGTTGCTTCCGGCTATGAATGCGGTATGACCCTTACCAAATTCAACGACATCAAAGAGGGCGACATTTTCGAAGCTTACATCGTTGAAGAATATCGCGATAACTAAACCGGAGGAAATATGGCAGGATTTAAACTTAACAGAACAAGCGAGGATATCCGCCGCGAGCTGATGGATATCCTCCGCAGCATGAAAGACCCGCGCATTTCCGGCGGAATGATAAGCGTTGTTCGCATTGAACTGACCAACGATCTTTCCCATTGCAAGGTCTATATAAGTTCCCTCGAGGGATTTGAAAAAACAAAAGAAGCTGTAAAAGTTCTCACCAAAGCCGGCGGTTTTGTCCGTCACGAAATGATGATGCGCCTTGAGCTTCGCAAAGTTCCGGAATTCCATTTCATTCCGGACGATTCCATCGAATACAGCGCCGGAATCCAGAAGATTCTTCGCGAAATCGGGGAAGAATAATTATTAAAAGAAAGGAGAGGTGAGAAAAATGGAAGTAAATGTTCAGCAGTGCTGCGAGATCCTTCGGGGAATGGACGATATAGTAATTCTTTGCCACCGTAACCCGGACGGAGATACCCTTGGAAGCGCTTTTGCTTTGCATTATATTCTTAAACAGCTTGGAAAACGAAGCAGAATCGTTTGTCACGACGGTTTTCCAAAGCAGTTTTCATACCTGCTCCTGGAATATGAACCGGAAGAATTTGAACCGAAAGCTGTTGTTGCCGTTGATATCGCCGATGAACAGCTTTTCGGCGAAAATCTCAGCGAATATAAGGGAAAGGTCGATCTTTGCATCGACCACCACGGTTCAAACAAACACTATGCAAAAAACTGGCTTGTTCGCAATTCCGCCGCGGCAAACTGCGAGATAATCGAAGATATCTGCTATGGTTTTGAGGAAGCGGGGCTTACCAAAATAATTGCTGACTGCATTTATACCGGCGTTTCCACCGATACCGGCTGTTTCCGTTATTCCAACACCACCGGACACAGTCACGCCGTTGCCGGAAGAATGTTTAAAGCTGGCTGCGATTTTGTGATGATAAACCGCGCGATGTTCGAAGTAAAATCTTTTTCAAGAATCGCTATCGAAAGGGAAGTTCTTAACGGAACGGAACTTTATTTCGGAAACCGCTGTGCGGTAATAAGCCTTACCAAAGAGATGATCGAAAGGACCGGTGTTCTTGAATCGGAACTGGAAGGCGTGCCGGCTATGACGAGGGAAATCGAAGGAGTTGAAATTGGAATAACCCTTCGTTTCCGTGACAACGGTTTTAAAATTTCCGTCCGCACCGGGGAAGAAATAGATGCTTCCAAAATTTGCGGAAAACTCGGCGGCGGCGGCCACCGCTGTGCTGCCGGATGCTTTGTGGAAGGCGATATCGATACCGCAAAGAAAACCGTGCTCAAAATTGTTGCCGAAGCTCTTGGGGAGGTAACCGAATGAGCGGGATCCTTCCGGTCAAAAAACCGGCGGGCTTTACGTCCTTTGACGTAATAGGTAAACTCAGGGGTGTTACAAAAACCAGAAAAATCGGACATTCCGGAACTCTTGACCCGATGGCCACCGGCGTTCTTCCGCTTTTCTTTGGCGGAGCGACAAAATGCTGCGATCTTCTTCCGAACGAGGACAAACGGTACGTTGCGGATGTTAAATTCGGAATCGTGACCGATACCCAGGATACCACTGGGCGCGTGCTCAAAGAGACCGAAAGCCATGTTTTAAAAGCAGAATTTGAAGAAGTTTTTCGTGGTTTTATAGGAAAACAGCTTCAGCTTCCGCCGATGTATTCGGCAGTCAAGGTTAACGGAAGACCCCTTTATGACCTTGCGAGGGAAGGCAAAGTTGTTGAACGTGCTCAAAAAGAAATCGAAGTTTATGATATAAAGCTTCTTGAATTTGATGAGCATGCTCAGACCGCGAAAATAGAGGTTTCCTGCGGTAAAGGTACTTTTATCCGAACTCTTATCAACGATATGGGTGGAAAACTCGGCTGCGGTGCTTCCATGAGTGCTCTTGAAAGGACAATGGCGGCTGGTTTTGAAATTTCCGAATGCTACACCATTTCTGAAATTGAAGAAATGATGAAAGAAGGAACTTTTGAAGAGCACCTTATACCCATCGAAAGGCTTTATGAGGATCTTCCGAAGCTTATCCTCAGCGATTTTGATAAAAGACTTTATCGCAGCGGTGTTCCCCTTGAACTCCGGAAAAGAGGCTGGGGTGGAATTTTTGGAAACATTGCGGTTTTTGACGAAAGCGGAATGCTTCTTGGAATTTCCTTTATGGACGAGGAAGCAAACGAACTTAAACTTCGCAAAATGATGAATACCGATAAATAAAAAATGCGCCTTTTTTAATGGCGCATTTTTTATTCCCAAATGGAATATTTCTGAAATTCTATTGTCAAACCCGTTAGACAGCAGTAAAATAAAGCCATAGTTAGACGAAAGTAAAAAGAGGCGATGTTGTATGAAAAAAATCCTTATAATACTTCTTGCTTTGGCAATATGTTTTTCCGGCTGCTGGAACGTTGAAATCGTTGACCCAAGAGAGGAAACTGTTCAGCTTGAAAGCGGCGAAGGCGAAAAAGAAAACGGGTTGCTTTCCGAAGAAGAGATCGGGCAATATCTGGAAGCACTGAACCAAATTGAAAAAACAAGATTCTTTGCAAAAACAAACGTCGAAGCTGAATTTGTTCCTTTATATAAAGAAAAATCCGAAGAACTTTATTGGGACAAAACCCCGGATTTACTTGTTCCCGAAGAGGATTATGACCCCGAAAAATATTCCGGATATTATACAAACGAAATGCTTGACTCTTGCTATGAAATTAATAATTTCAAAAACGAACAGGAAATTGCGGATTATATGAGCCAATGGGTTTCGCCGGAAATTTTTTATGGTGATACTTTTAAAAACCACATTCTTGAATTTGAAGACAAAGCCTATCTTCTTCGTTTTTCCCGAGGATATGGCATCGTAGCATATGAAAACGCCGAAATTATTTCTGAATCGGACGAAAGAATTGTTGTAGAAGCAATTGTTAACAGCGTTGTTCCGACTGAAAACGAAACAAACTCAACCCCTAAAGAAACTATAAATTTTGTTCTTGAAAAAACCACAGACGAAAAATGGATTGTTGTTTCACTCGAAAAAAATAATTATTCCACACCATAAAAAATTTTGTAATAATGTAAAAAAGGCCTGCTCCAAAGCAGGCTTTTTTTAGTTGTTTACAAAACCTTCGAAATATATTATAATTCTGTTATAAAATTATCAGGAGGTTTTACCTTATGAAACTTGAAAACAAAGTTGCCATAGTAACCGGCGGCGCCATGGGAAACGGACTTGGAATCGTAAAAGTTTTCCTTAAATACGGCGCAAAGGTCGCAATTTTCGATTACAGCGAAAAAGTAACTGAAGTTGCCGAATCTTTTAAAGCGGAAGGCTATGATGTAATCGGATATCTTTGCGACGTTCGTGACAACGATGCAATAAAAGCAAACGTTGCTGATGTTATCGAAAAATTCGGCACCGTTGATATCCTTGTCAACAACGCGGGAATCGCATGGCTCGATACCTTTATGAACACCGATGACAAACTTCGTGATGCTCATTTTGATATCAACATCAAAGGTTCCTGGAACATGGCAAAAGCGGTGGTTCCGGTTATGATGGAAAAGAAAAAGGGCGCAATAGTAAACCTTTCCTCCGTAACAGGACCTCTTGTTGCGGACCCGGGCGAAGTTGCTTACGCAACAACAAAAGCCGCCCTTATGGGCTTCACCAAAGGTCTTGCGGCGGAACTTGTTTCCTATGGAATCCGCGTAAACGCAATTCAGCCCGGATATATCATGACCCCGATGGTTGAAGGAATTGCCGAAGCTTCCAACGCATCCGACCCGGAAAGCGTAATAAGCGGAATCGGTTCCGGAATCCCCATGGGACGCCTTGGAACAATCGAGGAACTTGGTGAACTTGCCGCATTTCTTGCTTCCGACGAATCTTCCTATATCACCGGCCAGGGAATCGTTATCGACGGCGGTTCCACAATGCCGGAAACTTCCAGCGTAGGTGTAACCGAATAAATTTTATTAAAAAAGAAAAAGCCGTGCTATAAAGCACGGCTTTTGTTTTTGTTATTCCCATTTTCCGTTCATTTCGGTAAGAAGTGCATTCTGGATGTTCCAGAGCTTCGGGGAAAGGTCAACGTAATATTTATGGGGATATTCAAAACGTTTGACTTCGTCCCAAAGGGTTTCGATCTGTTCGGCGCAGTATTTTTTGATTTCCTGAATGGAGGGGGATTCATAAACACATTCGCCTTTTTCAAAAATCGGAACAAGCATCTTCTTTGCAACAACGTTGGTAAGAACTTTCTTCTTCCAGGTTGCTTCCGGATGGAAAATTTCGATGGGTTCATCGGTGTTGGGTGCGTCCTCATCATAAAGGGTGATGTAGTCGGCAACGGCTTTTCCGTTTTCTTTGGAATAGAAACGGTAGAAAGTTTTGAAATCCGGAATGGTTATTTTTCCGACGGATTCGCTGATTTTAATTACCGGTTTAAGTTCGCCGCCGCGTTCAACAGCGGCAAGTTTATAAACACAGCC
This sequence comes from Oscillospiraceae bacterium, assembly GCA_018110905.1. Classification (GTDB taxonomy): domain Bacteria; phylum Bacillota; class Clostridia; order Oscillospirales; family Ruminococcaceae; genus UMGS1668. The sequence goes on along the minus strand of JAGBAZ010000047.1, from coordinate 9,669 downwards.
GAAAACAGGGTCGCTTTTTGCGGTGATAAGGTTTTCGCCGACGCCGAAGCTGTTGATGGAAGCACCCTGGTGGATAAGGTCGCGGATGATATATTCGTCAAGGGAGTTGGAAGCAACGATTCCGCAATCCGGATAACCTGCATCATCAAGCATCTTTCTTGCTTTCACGGAAAGATAGGCGATGTCGCCGGAGTCGATTCTGATGCCTTTAGGGCGGATTCCAAGGGGTTTAAGAACTTCGTCGAATACTTTAATGGCATTGGGAACGCCGGATTTAAGGACGTTGTAGGTGTCCACAAGAAGGGTGCAGTTGTTGGGATAGGTCTCGGCATAGGCTTTGAATGCTTCATATTCGGAACCCATGAGCTGGACCCAGCTGTGAGCCATTGTTCCGACTGCCGGAACGCCGTAATCTCTGTCGGTCATTGCGCAGGCTGTTGCGGAAACGCCGCCGATATAAGCTGCCCTTGCGCCGAGAACAGCAGCGTCTGCGTTCTGTGCGCGGCGGGAACCGAATTCCATAACAGGTCTGCCCTGGGCAGAGCGGACGATCCTGTTGGCCTTGGTGGCGATAAGGCTCTGGTGGTTTGCAATAAGAAGAACAACGGTTTCAATAAACTGCGCCTGGATAGCCGGGCCTTTTACGACAATAATAGGCTCTTTCGGGAAAATGGGGGTGCCTTCCGGAATGCTCCACACGTCGCAGCAGAATTTAAAGTTGCGGAGATAATCGAGAAAAGTTTCGGAAAAACAATTTTTGGAACGGAGATATTCGATATCGTCTTCGGTAAAATTAAGATTTTTGAGGTAGTCTATAAGCTGTTCAAGACCTGCAAAAATCGCAAAACCGCCGTTATCCGGAATTGTTCTGAAGAAAACGTCAAACACCGCAACAGTATCGCCCATACCCTTTTCAAGGTAACCGTTCATCATAGTAAGTTCATAAAAATCGGTGAGCATGCTGAGATTTCTTTCATCACGTTTCATCATTATCACTCCTTTTGCCCTTTTAAAAAGGGGCAGATTTTTTAATTCCAACTTTAATAATACCACTAAATTGTTAATTTTTCAATGCTTCAATTTCACCGAAAACTATTGAAATCAATTTTAAATTGACTTATGCTTACATAGGAAACTTTGAAAGCAAGGTGATGTTTTATGAATAAAAAAGAACTTCATGATTTCATTGAAAAACAACAGCCTAATATCTGCCAGATTTCGGCTTACAAAAACAACAAAAAAGTATATTCCGATTGCTGGAACGGTTATGAAAAAACTGACTGTGTTCATATAATGTCCGCAACAAAGAGCATTATAGCTTTGCTCATCGGAATTGCAATCGATAAAAAACAAATCAAAAGCGTTGACGACAAAGTTCTGGATTATTTTCCCGATTATAAGGTCAAACGCGGCGAAAAAACGATTTTTGAAGTTACCATGAAACATCTTCTTACCATGCGGGCACCCTATAAATGCAAGGGCGACCCATGGTCCAAGGTTTGTTCAAGCGATAACTGGACTTTTTCTTCCCTTGATTTTTTGGGCGGAAGAAAAGGACTTACGGATGAATTCAATTACCGGACAGTCTGCCTTCATATTCTTTCCGGAATTTTATACAAGGCCACAAATATGAAAACCGTCGATTATGCAAACGAATATCTGTTCGGGCCCCTCGGCATTCCAAGTCATAAAAATTATTATGCCGAAACCGCGGAAGAACATAAACAGTTCACCATAAGCAAAACGCCGAAAGAAAACGTCTGGTTCGCCGACCCGGAAGGACTTGGAACTCCGGGATACGGACTTTGTATGTCCGCTGAAGATATGGCAAAAATCGGTCTGCTCTGCCTGAATAAAGGCACATTTGACGGAAAACAAATCGTTTCTCCGGAATGGATTGAAGAAATGACAAAACCGAAAGCCGTTGAAAGCGATTATTTCCGCGGAATGGAATACGGTTACCTTTGGTGGATAATCGACCGGGAAAAGAATATCTATGCAGCCATCGGAAACAGCGGAAACGTTATTTACGTAAGTCCGGAAAAGGATATTGTGATTGCGGTATCTTCGTATTTCAAGCCGACCGTTTTCGACAGGGTCGATTTCATAAGAGAATATATCGAACCGTTTATCGATGAAATATAAAAAATAAAGGAGGCCCGCTGAGCCTCCTTTTTTGTTTTTTAAATTGCACCGATTCCGCCGATGAATTCGCGGACTCTTTCATGCTTCGGATTTTCGAATATATCTTCGGGCGAACCTTCCTCAAGGATTTTTCCTTCGTCCATGAAGATGATTTTGTTCGCGACGTCCCTTGCAAAGCTCATTTCGTGGGTTACAACTATCATGGTCATGTTGCTGTCCGCAAGGGATTTTATAACCTTAAGAACTTCGCCGGTAAGTTCAGGGTCAAGGGCTGAGGTAGGCTCATCAAAGCAAAGGATATCCGGTTTAAGGGCAAGTGCTCTTGCTATGGCAACGCGCTGCTGCTGGCCGCCGGAAAGCTGGTGGGGATAAAAATCCAGCTTGTCCGAAAGACCGACTTCATCAAGGAGCATTCTTGCTTCCGCTTCGATTTCAGCTTTTATCTGCTTTTTGTTCTGCTTATAATCCGGGCGTTCTTTTTCAAGAAGTTCCTTTGCAAGCATTACGTTTCCGAGAACGGTATATTGGGGGAAAAGATTGAAGTTCTGGAAAACAAGTCCGAAATGAAGACGTTTTTTTCGGATATCGCTTTCGCTTGCGTTTTCTTTCTGGGAAGCATCAAAAAGCGTTTCGCCGTTTACGATAATTTCGCCTTCGTTAGGAGTTTCAAGAAAGTTTATGCAGCGGAGAAGGGTTGTTTTTCCGTTTCCGGAAGAACCGATAACGGCCATGACGTCGCCTTTTTCCAACGAAAAATCTATTCCTTTGAGAACTTCCAGTTCACCAAAGCTCTTTTTTAAGTTTTTTACTTCAAGAATAGCCATTTTTACACCTTAAAATAATCCATTTTCTTTTCAAGCCAGCCGAGGAAAATCGTGAGAAGTCCGCTGAAGAGCAGATAATAAACACCGGTGAAAAGCATCGGCCAGATTATACCTTCGGATTTTATGTAATTCTGTCCGTCCCACATAAGTTCATAAACGGCAATTACGCGAACAAGGGAAGTATCCTTAACAAGGGTGATAACTTCGTTTCCAATCGGCGGAATAATGCGTTTTATAACCTGGAGAAGAACGACCTTAAAGAAAATCTGGCTTTTCGTCATGCCGAGAACTTCACCCGCTTCATACTGTCCTTTCGGAATTCCTTCAATTCCGCCGCGGTAAATTTCAGAAAAATAACAGGCGTAATTAAGGATAAAAGCGATCATCGCCGCAATAAATCTTCCGGTTGCGCCGCTTCCCCACCAGTTGTTTCCAAGGATAATTCCGGGTCCGTAATAGATTATGATAAGCTGGAGCATAAGGGGAGTTCCGCGGATCACCCAAACAAGAAGTTTGTTGAACCAGCGTATTATTCCAATGTTGCTCATGGAACCGAAAGCAATAACAAGTCCCAGAGGAAGAGAACCCAAAAGGGTAAGGAAAAATATTTCAAGGGATTTTACAAATCCGATGTTGAGAGAGGTCAGAACCTCTCTGATTTGTTCCCAATCCAGTTGGGCAAAAAAAGAAAATTCAAACATTTTAACCTCGTCTTTTCACCAATGCAGGGAACGCCGTTGCCGACGTTCCCTGCATTGAAAGGTAATTTTAAAATTAAGGGGATTTTTTATTTAACGATTACGGATTCCTGAACGCCATAGGTTTTTGCGGTTTCAAGAACGGTTCCTTCTGCGCAGGCATCTGCCCAGAACTGATTGAATTTTTCAACAAGGTCGCTGCCTTTTCTGAAACCGACAACATATTCTTCGCTGGTGAGAGAAACGGTATAGGTAAGATCGGGGTAACCGGTTCCTTCGCCGATCATTGCGCCGGCCATAAGAAGGTCGATTACGCATGCATCGGAAGTTCCTGCTGCAACTTCCATAAGAGCGTCGCTTTGGTAAGCAACTTCGGTGAAGTTAAGGCCAAGACCTTCGACAATTTCTTTACCTGCGGAACCTGCTTCAACTGCGAAAGCAAGGTCTGCAAGAGAAGCTTCGTCCTGATACTGGTCGGCAACGTCTGCATTGACTACAACAACCTGAGCGTTTTTGCAATAAGGATCGGAGCAGCCCATTGCATCTTTAACTTTGTCGGTAAGGGTCATGCCGTTCCAGACGGCATCGATGCTCTTGTTTTCAAGTTCAAAAATTTTGTTATCCCAGTCGATTACGATAAATTCAACTTCAACACCGAGATATTCGGCAAATTCTTTTGCCATGTCCGCATCAAAACCGATCCATTCGCCGTTTTCATCTTCATAGTCCATGGGAGCAAAATCGGTGATACCAACTACTATTTTGCCGTTGTTGGTGATATATTCAAGGTCGGAAGCGGGTTCATCGGAACCGCAGGCGGTAAGGCAAAGGGTAAGCACGAGAGCAAGTATAACAGCGATAAGTTTTTTCATTTTATTTTCCTCCAAAAATTCAAGTTTTTAAAATTGATGTCTTATGATTTTTTATTTTTTTCTTCAAAGCATCAATGTCGGTGTCGCTTGATTTCTGAAGGTTTTTGCCATATTTTAGCCATCATTTTCTCCTCCGTTGTTTTACTGTGATATCATGTTAACACTTTACCACAATAAAGTCAATAGGGAAATCAATATTTTTGAAAATATTTTTATAAAAATGAAAAAACACCCTTCTATTTAAGGAAAGGTGTTTTATTTTATCATAATTTCTCTTGCAAAATCGCTGATTTCAACGGTTTTGTGCGCTTTTATAAATTCGGTGTCGATAACGCCTTTTATTTCAAGCAGAACTTCGGCTTTTTTCCAAATCGGTTTTTTAAGAATTTTGTCCGTTCCGGAAATATGGGCAACAACAACGGGACATTCCGCCTTTTTGGCAATCCGGAAAGAGCCATGGCGAAATTCAAGAAGTTCGCCGCTTTTGCTGACCCAGCCTTCCGGATAAATTCCGATGGAGCAGGTTCCGTTTTTGATAAATTCGGCGGCATGGTTGATCGTTTTAAGAGCTTCCCGGTCGTTTTCACGGTCTATGGGAAGGCAGGCGGCTTCGTGCAGGAAAGAACCCGCAACCGGATAGGAATGGGTTTCCTTCTTGCTGATGAAGGCAATATGTTGCTTTCTGAAAAGCAACAGGGGAACGGCAGGATCAAGCCAATGTATATGGTTGCAGATAAAAAGGAAATTTTCGTTTTCAGGAACAAGTTCCTTTCCGGTGATTTTTACTTTGACCCGGAAAATTTTGAGAACAAGAAAAGCCGTTTGGACAAGAACGTGGTAATAATATCTGTTCTGGTGGATTATTGGCTTTTTTGTGTTGACAAAAAGCGAAAGAAACGCGCAATAGATAAAATGCGCCGCAACGCCGAGCATAAAAACATTTATAAAAATAAGCGACGCAAGGATAAGCCAATACCAGCGGTCAACAAAACCATAAACCGTTACAGTGGAAAGAGCGATATATGCACTTGCGAAAAAAATTATATAAAACAGCATAAAATCAGCTCCTTCCGGTTTATTCAAAATATATTTTAGCACGAAGCGGAATATTATTCAAAGCAACAGTTGTTGATAAACAAAAAAAGACGAGGCCGAAGCCTCGTCTTTTTATGTATCAAATAGTTTAATTATTTGATGTTATGATAGCCAGCGTATTCAGCTACGCAACCATATTTGATGCCGATTACAGAATCGTCAGCAGAAGTTTTAACAGTGAAGAGGTTGATTGCTTCTGCAGTAGTCATTTCGTTGCTGATGATGTAATAGAGCTGTACATAGTTATCATCGTTCTTAAGAAGCTGTTCTTCTTCAGCGCCACGGAGCATGGTTGCAGTGTGGTTGCGGAGAGAACGGAGACCGTTTTCTTCACGACCCTGGAGAACGTAGAGGGTATCGCCTGCTGCGTTTGCAGTTGCAAGGTCATATCCGAGGTAATCTCTCTGATAAAGTGCGATAGCAGAAGCAAGGCCGCCGCCGTCGGTTACTTTACGGGAAGCACGGTTGAAGCAGATAACGAGTTTGAGGTTTTCATACTCAGTGCAGAAGTTCCAGTCACCGGTGGAGTCCATGAAACCTGCGAGAGGGCCACAACCATATTTCGGAACGATTGCATTGTTGATGGATTCAACTTTGCCGAAGCCCTGAGTCTGAGCTTTGATGGGAGCATCGTCTCTTACCCAGCCGCCGTTACCGTCATCAAGCCAGCCGCAGCCGGTTTCGTAATCATATTCGTTTACATAGATGCCGTCAACAACTTTGTTGGTCATTGCAATCATACCTGTTACGTAGTCATGGAGACCGAAAGCATCGATTGCAGCACGGATAGGATCAGTTGCAGAAGCAGAGCATACCCAAACATCGATGCCAGCTTCGTCAAGAGATTTCCAGAGTTTCTGAACCTGTGCAGAAACACCGGTACCGGAAGTCCAGCCGTATTCTACTACGCCAACTTTGGATTCAATTTCTTCAGGAGAAGTCCAAGTTACTTTAGAAGTTTCAACAGAACCGTAGTAAGTATGAGATGCATAAGCAAGATCATAAACTTCCTGTTCGGTCATGCCGGTGAACCAATAAAGTACCCAAGGATATGCAACTGCAGGGGACTCTGCATCATAAACGAGGTCATACATTGCTCTCATTTTGGTTGCGAATTCTGCCCACTGGGGATCTGCGTGAACAGTTTCCTGTTCTTCAGCGGTAAGACCTGCAGCGGTGAAAGGACCATAGGTGGTATAGAGGTATTCGTATGCAGCGGTGATATCTGCTACCCAGTCTGCATAGGAACCATTACCATAACCGAGGTCGGTTCTGTCTTCGTCGTGATCGCCAATGCCGGTGAAGAGAACATCAGCAAGGTTTTCGGGAGCGATTTCAAAGCTCATGGTGAGGAGCTGATGAACAGCGAGCTGCTCTTCAACGTCGAAGATGGAGCAGGTGTTATCGAAGTCAAAAACTACGTATGCGTTTTCGGTGCCGCCGTAAGTAGCAATGAAATCGTCGATAGCTTTCTGAACATCAGGAGCAAATGCTGCTTCTGCTGCTTCAGCGGAAGGTGCATATTTTGCTTTGAGTTCTTCGATTGCTGCAGCGTTTGCTTCAGCATAGGTGAGTTCTACTTCGGGCTCTGCGGGAGTTTCGGGTTCAGCGGGAGTTTCGGGCTCAACCGGAGCTTCGGGTTCAGTTCCGCATGCTGCGAGGGAAAGAACCATTACGAGAGCGAGAAGCATTGCGAGAAGTTTTTTCATAGTGACACTCCTTACATTTTCAGTGTTTCTACACTTCTTTTTAGTAAATATGGAGTTTACCCCATATTTCATTGTTATGATACTATTTTTAAAGAGAAATGTCAATAATTCTGACAGAATTGTAACCGTTTGGGGGCTATTTTTACAGGAAAATATTTACAAACTTTGTCACTTTAAACAGTAAAACGGGCTTTTTTGCCCCCGAAAATTGTTTGTTAAAAACAAAACTTCACAAGTTGAGCACAATAGAAAAAAGCTTCCTTTACTAAAGGAAGCTTTTTGTATGGGCGGATATTATCCGCCCGGTTTTTAGTTGGACGGGGTTTACAATCCCTAAGTCAGCTTCGCTGGCAGCTCCATTTGCACAAGGGAGCCGGATTGGTTTACCTTGTCCGTTAAAACATTTGGTGCAATAATTTTAACCGAGCCGCTTTTTTATACAAAAAACCGCCGTCGGCCTGTACGATGGCGGTAGAGAATCGAAAACGCGAATTTCCGGTGGTGCCTTTTGTCCCCTTATGAAGGGGACAGCAGTTGCGGGAGCAACGCAGGGGTTGGAAAACTTTTCTTTCAGGAACAACCCGGTTTCTTTTGGTTTCCAAAAGAAATGGGGTTGTATTTGTATAAGAATTTTAGCGGGACGGGGTTTACAATCCCTCAGTCAGCTTCGCTGACAGCTCCATTTGCACAAGGGAGCCTTCCCGGTTTTTATTCACAGAAGCGGAAAGTTATGTGGCCGCCGTAAACAGAATAATCAAGACCGGAAATTCGCGGCGAAACCGCAAAATAGGAAGTTTCATAGAAAAGGGGAAGAGCGGGCATTGCCTGGAGAAGCATTTGTTCCGCAACGGAAAAAGATTCCGCCATTGCGGCGTAATCTTCTTCGTGGGAAGCGGCGCTTACCGCCTTGCTGAATTCTTCGTGGTAAAAACCGGTTACGTTGTCGGCATCGGTGAAAAGCGAAAAAATTGCGCCCGGGTTATCATATTGCGGAGTAAGCGGAACAAGGGCAAGGTCAAAATTTCCCGAAGCTACCATGGAATTAAGTTCGTCTTCGGTTACCGGGATAAGATTTATGAAGACGGCGAGATTATCCTGTACGCTTTTTTGGACAAAACCCATTGCGGGAATAAATTCTTCGGTACAGATTATCGTAATGGTGGAAAGTTTTGTAAGGCCAAGTTCTTCAAGACCTTCTTTAAAAAGGTCGGAAGCTATTTCAGGGTCAAATTCAAAACCGATGAAACTTTCACCGACGGTGTTCCGATAATTTCTGCCGTTAAGGGTTACCGAAGGCGGAACGAAAGCTTCTGCAACGCGGAAGTTTTCTTCGATTTTCGGTTCAAGAAGAGTTTTGTCTATGGCATAGGCGATTGCACGGCGGATTTTATTGTTTTTAAGAATTTCGTCCTTTGTGTTAAAAGCCATTGCCCAGGTGGTGTTTTCGCTTTCAAGAATATCAAAACCTTCGCTTTCAAGATAATCCTTATCGGAAGGATTGATTACCGAACAGTCAACAGTTTCTTCAAGAAGGCGGCTGACGGCATTTGCTTTCGGGTCATCTTTTACAAAAAGATAGACGTTTTCATATTCTTCGTTTGCAATGGGGCTGTGTTCGTTCGGGGAAAGAACATAGCTGTAGTTGTTGATTCGGCGTACATAATATGCACCGTTGAACATTGTGTAGGAAAGTCCGAGACCGTAGCGCCCTTTTGTTTCTTCAAAAAAAGCACGGTTGCAGGGCATTGCCGCCGCATTTGTAAGAAGATCGGGGAAAAGAGGGTCCGGACTTTCAAGAGTTATTATAAGGGTGTGGTTTCCGGAAGTTTTTACGCCAAGGGATTTTTTCGGAACTTTTCCGTTAAGAACATCTTCCGAGTTTTTGATGTTAAAAAAGTCGCTTCGGGAAGGTGCGGAAGTTTCCGGGCTGAAAAGCCTTTCGAAAGCAAAAAGAAAATCATCCGCGGTGACAGGGGTTTCACCGTCGTTCCATAGAAGATTTTCGTTCAGATGGAAAGTATAAACAAGACCGTCTTCGGAAACTTCCCATTTTTTTGCCGCGCCGGGAATCAAAACACCGTTCTGGTCTTTATCGAGAAGCCCTTGGAAACAGTTTTCGACGATGATAAGTTCCGGGTCGCTTCCGGCAAGCTGGGGGTCAAAGGAATCAACGCCGCGCGACATATCGAAACCAAGGGTTTTCGGCGCGCTGCATCCGGAAAAAACAAAACAGAGCACCAAAACAAAACATATCAATTTTTTGAGCACGCGGAAAACACCTCCGTTCTTTTAAAAATGTAATAATATATATATTAACATTGAACCG
>JAGBAZ010000006.1 GCA_018110905.1 Oscillospiraceae bacterium | reverse complement strand
ATCTCATACCCCAGATGCCGATTTCATATTCTTCTTCAGCGGGTTTTAAATTCGGGAGATAGTAATCTCCGTAAAGTGTGTAGCTGATTCTGGTTCTTTCATCGGTATAATGTTCTGCAAGTTTTTCTGTTTTCATTCTGATTCCATCCTTTCTTTTTTAGGGGTTACAGGGGATTTTACCCTGTGATACTGCGTTTTGTCCCCAAAACGCGATGCTTGCAAAGATTGCACATAATATTCTCACTTAAGTAATCACCGGCCGAAAAAGGAAGGTTGCAAGGTTGCAAGTTTCTAAAAACCTGCAATGTTGCAACCTTGATTTTAATCTTTTCAGTTTTCCGGAAGGCTCCAGTTCCAGCCGTTTCCTTCCTTGATCGATTTTATATTAAGTTTCTTCTTTGCCTCATCGATGATCCTTTTTGAGATTCCAAGATTTCTTGCCTTGTCCATAATCATCTGCTGAGCACAGCTTCCAGAGGAGAGAAGATATTTAAGAAGTTCTTCCGCCATTTCGGATTTCTTCTGTCGGCATATTCCGCAGAGCAGGTCATCTATGTTGATGTCATAATGTCCCAGCCAATGGAACCCGTTTTCTTTACTCAGTTCAAATGCTATGGATTCTCCCTCCGGAGCAAGAGACGATTTCGCGTGACACATAACTCTTATCTCCGGGTTATCTTTTACTCTTCCGACAAGGAGAACGCTTCTTGCTGCGGCGGAAAAATCTATGGAGCCAAGTCCTCTGTATCCGGCTTTTGCGCCCTGATTTTTGTTGAGGTGACCTATCAGAATCACCGCACACTTTTTTCTTTCGGCCAGGTCCTTGAGTTTTGATAAAACCGAGCGGACTTCGTTTGCCCGGTTATCATATAAATCATACTATTAGTATAAAAATAATTTTACTATTCTTATGGTTAGTGTGTTCATTTTTGTTTTGCACCGTGCTAAAATAGTGTTGTAAACAAAGCGAGGTGCTGAAAATGATAATAAAACTGTCCGAAAACATAAAAACGTTCCGTAAAGAAAGAAAAATGACTCAAGAACAATTAGCAGAAGCCCTTGGAGTAACCGCTGGTGCGGTGTATAAATGGGAACGAGATCTCTCCACTCCGGATGTTGTTCTTATCATGGAACTTGCAGATTTGTTTGGAGTTTCTGTTGACGTTCTTCTTGGTTATGAATGGAAAAACAGTGACGCCGGAGCTGCTCTTGATGAAATAAAAAGGCTCTCTGAAAAAAGAGATTATTCCGAAGCATCTTCGAAAGCTGAAAAAGCCATTAAAAAATATCCGAACAATTTTGATATTATTTATCAGAGCGCACTTATGTACCTTTCAAAAGGTGAAAGCAACCATGACGAAAAGGCATATTCACGGGCGATTGAACTTTTTGAACATGCGTGTGAACTGATTTCTCAAAATACTGATGCAAGTATCAGTGAAACTTCCATTCGCACTCAAATTGCAAAAACTTACCTCTGGCTTGGAAATCATGAAAAAGCTCTTGAACTTTTGAAAAAATATAATGTATGCGGAATAAACAATGCTTTTATAGGTATGATTCTTGCGGATTTCCTGCACGATAATACAGAGTCCGAAAAATATCTCGAAAAAGCGGTAAGCTCCTGCCTTTCAGACCTGGATTACGCAATGATAGGTTATGCAAATGTGTTTTTTAAAAACAAAGATTATGATACAACTTTGGATTGTATCCGTTGGTTGAGAAACGCTTTTCGCGGAATCCAGCCGGAGGAAAAACTATGCTATTTTGATAAATACGACTGTGTTCTTCTTGAAACAATGGCGGAAGTTTATTGCTTTAAGATTCAGCCGGAAAACGCAAGAAAGTATCTTCGAATGGCGCTTGAAAAAGCAAAAAAATACGATAAACATATAAACGAAATCAAGGGAGTAGAGCTTTATGACAGAATGCACCTTGATTTTCAGCCGGCTTATGATATTTACGGTGAAACAGCACTTGATTGCCTTAAACGAAGAATAAGCTATGGCGAAAGGCTTGAAGAAGATGATGAAGATATTCCATATATGCTTGAAATCTGGCGCGAAGAGTTTAAGGAGGTGTTCCCGAATGAGCAATTATAAATCTGTCATTAAAAAGAATTTTTTGAGTATTTCGGGAGTTTTGATTCTAAATATAATTGCTTCTCTCGCAATGGTTTTTGCAGGCTATTCCCTTTCTTTTCTTGTCACCGCCTATGAATATGAAGGTGACAAAATAAAGGCTCTTACCATTACTTTTTTAATTGAGCTGATAATCTGGATAACCGCAATGGGAATATACTATATCACGTGTATTTCTCAAGCAAAGCTTCAGCAAAAAATCAAAAATGACCTTCGCAGAATTATCGGAGAAAAGATCTCCACTTTGGATTACGTAGAATTTGTCGAAAAAGATAGCGGAAACTACGTTTCATGGCTTACCAATGATGCAGAGCAGATTTATAGTCAGTCTTTCTCGTCCCTTTTTTCAGCAGTGGAGAATTTGTCTGCGGCAGTTTTTTCATTGGGTGCATTATTTTTACTCAGCTGGGAAATAGGTGTAGCCGCTATTATTCTTCTTGTTTTGATTTCCGTTTTGCCGCAGCTTGCAAACAAAAAACTGCAAAAGGCAAACGAAGCTCGGTCAAAGGCACTTGAAACTGGAACAGAAAGCTATAAAGATGTCATCATGGGTGGTTCGGTTTTCTTCCTTTCAAATTTAAAAGAAAGAATTGTTGAAAGAATTCTATATGCATCAGAAAAATCAGAAAAGGTCTGCTTTCGTTACAATATAACCAACGCAACCGTCAGATCTTTTGTTATGTCAGTCAGTATGATCGGACAGATAGTTCTGCTTTTTGTAACTCTTCTTGCAGTTGTAGCAGGTTCCACAGAAACCGGTGCAGTGCTTTCCGTCGGGAACCTTTCCGGAAGTTTCTTTAATGGAGCAGGAGATATGGTCCAGGCATTTATGACCATTCGAGCTTCAAAACCGCTTTGGGAAAAATTTAAAAAAAGCGATACAAAATCAGCCAAAGAAAAAGTCAACATCAAAGAAATTCCCTCAATCAGTATTAAAAATCTTTCTTTCAGTTATGGTGAACGCAATATTTTTAAAGATATAAACTATACTTTTTCTGCAGGAAAAAAATATGCTCTTCTCGGCGAAAGCGGCTCCGGAAAAACTACTCTTGTGAAAACAATTCTCGGGCTGCTTCCAGAATACAGCGGTAATATTCTTTACGGAGATATTGAACAGCGCGATGTAAACCTTGAAAGCCTTTATAATAAAGTTGCTTATGTTGACCAACAGGTATATCTTTTCCAGGATACTCTGCGTTTCAATATTACCCTTGGCAAAGATTACAATAATGATAAAATTGCCGCAGTGCTTAAAAAATGCAAACTCGATGAATTTGTTACTTCTCTTCCAAACGGACTTGATACCATAATTATGGAAAACGGTAAAAATCTTTCCGGAGGCCAGCGTCAGCGAATCTCCCTAGCAAGAAGTCTTATCAGAGAAGTTGAGTATGTCATTATGGACGAAGGAACGTCCGCACTTGACGAAGCTAATGCTTTGGATATTGAATCCGCATTGCTTGATGATAAAAATCTTGGAGTGATTATTATTACTCACAACTTAAGGGAATCCATAAAAAACAAATTGTCTGCAACATATTCATTATAAACAGCGGTTAAACAGAATTTCAAAAATGCACGCATTTTCATGCGTGCATTTTTTACTTAAAAAGCACCTCATTACAAACAACTTCTTCCGCACGATTCCTGATATTATTCATTCTTACGACCCATTCTATTTGATTTTGCTCTTTGACATCTCGTTTGCGCCTTCCTGCTCTGCGAATTTCCTTATTAAATCATTGAGCATGGTTTGAGCACGGGTGTCAACCTCTGCGAGGTGCTTGTTGAGCACGCCGGTTGCAAAAATATATAAAAAGAAAAGAACCATTGGATTACAGATGAATCCAATGGTTCTTTATTTGTTATCAAAACGTTATCAATGCGGAATACCGCTTTCAAAAAACGGCTTAAATAAGCCATTTTTTGATGTTCTGTGATTATTCCCACTCGCTTACCAAATCTATCTCTGGTGTCTACAAGTGGCGAATAAAGGTCATTTTCCGGCAGTTTTGGCTATAAATTGTGCCTGATTCTCTCCTGTCTCACTGGTCTCAGTGCTCGTGTCCTCATTTT
>JAGBAZ010000046.1 GCA_018110905.1 Oscillospiraceae bacterium | reverse complement strand
TATCCTAATCTTCTCAACAGAGATTTTCATGCCGAAAGACCTAATCAGAAATGGGTTACAGATATATCATATATCCATACGAAGCAAGGTGTATTGTACTTATCCATTATCAGAGATTTGTATGACAACAGCATTATCGCATACAAAACCGGAACAGAACAAAACGTAAACATTGTGCTCAATACCATAAAATCTGCCATGAAAAAGGAAAAGGTCACCGCAGAGTTGCAGCTCCACAGTGACCAGGGCTTTCAATACACTTCTCAGGGGTATTTTAAGCTGACTCAATCTTACGGCATTACGCCTTCAATGTCAAGACGCGGGAACCCTTATGACAATGCTTTGGCTGAAAATTTCTTCTCTATTCTCAAAACAGAATGCATTTACCGCATAAAACTTCAGACTTTTGATGAAGCTCGTCTTCTCATCGACAGATACATCTATTTCTACAATCACCAGCGTATTCAGCTTAAAACAAAACTGACTCCCCTCGAAAAGAGAAGTCAGTTCCTTGCTTGAATTTTTTATTTCTCTGCCATAATGTGCTTTTTTGTGCTGTCCGCACAATTTGGTGCGGTGCATTATGCAGGGAGCTTTTTGTTTTCTGTTCTGTCTTTATGAATTTTCCACATGCTTATTCCGTTGGAAACAACAGTAAAAATGCGGAACCAGATGGAAACGTAATTCTGGTGATAAAGGTCATAAACGCCCCACATGATGAGAGTGATTATTATGACCCATTTGAACCACATAACGTCCTTTGTGTCGATATACCAGGTGAACATCGCCGCGGCGATTATCGGAAGCCAGGTTATGGGATTCGAGGTTATGGTGGGGATCGAAAGAGCGGTTTGCAAAACAATAAGGATCACTTTGATAATCGGGGTACAGTCCCATTTTGAAAAAATCAGGTTTCGGACAATGCTGATTCCGCTGGCGATTGCTCCGCCGAAGCCGCCGAGAAGAAGGTGCGCCGTTCCGTTGAGCAAAAACTGCAGGTTCTGAACGATTATGTAGCGCTTTTTATTTTTGATGAAACCGATGAGCACCATCACGGTGCAGGCAAGAAGTGAAACAATATTTCCTAAAACAACGTTCATTTGCTTTCAGCCGCTTTCTGTTCTTTTTTGATCTGCCATACGCTGTAACCGGTGGAAAAAACGGTGAAGGCATCAAATGCGGCGGAAATGAAGTTGAGATGAACTGCATCATAAACAAACCACATGCAGACGGTGAGGATCATCACATTTTTGAATTTTATAATGTCTTCGCTGTCGATTACCCAGGTGAAAAGGGAAGTTGCAAGGATCGGAAGCCAGGTTATGGGGTTAAAAGTAACGGTTCCGAGAGAAAGAACGACCGAAAGAACGACAAAAAGGATTTTAAGCGGAACGGTAACTTTGAACTTAAAGAAAGCAAGGTTCCTTAAAATGCTTACAACTGTTGCCCAAACTCCGCCCATTCCGCCGAGAAGATAATGGGAAACACCCATAAGGGTGAACTGAACGCACTGGGCGGCGAGGATTTTGTTTTTGTTTTTGATAAGACCGATAAGCACCATCATGGTGCAGGAAACGATTGAAATTATGTTGGCGACAATAATAGAAATATTATCCAAAATCAGTACCTCCGTTGAATAAATAAAAAACTGTCCGGCTTTGTCAAGGCCGGACAGCGAAAGATTTCTGTAAACAGCATTAAATATTATAAGGGCAGAAAAGCCCGTTGTCAAGCGGAAAATGAATTGCCTCCCTTGTTAAAGGGAGGGGGACCGTTGCCGTAGGCACGGTGGAGGGATTTTTACAAAAGTTTTCCGCAAGATTATATTCCCAGCAGTAAAGTTGCAAAACCGAAATAGATTACAAGCGAAAGGGCATCCACAACGGTTGTGATAAAAGGCGAAGCCATAACCGCAGGGTCCGCGCCGACTTTTTTCGCGAAAAGGGGCATGAACGCGCCGACGATTTTTGAACAGAAAACCGTGAGAACAAGGGTAAGGGAGATTACTGCGGAAACCATCGGGGTAACCTCCGGATTTCCGAGGAGCATTCCGTCAAAAAGAAGGACTTTGATAAAACTTACTGCCGCAAGAGCTGCACCCGCAAGAAGTCCGACCCTTGCTTCCTTCCAGATTACCTTGAAAACGTCGCGGAATTCAATTTCCTGAAGGGAAAGTCCGCGGATAACCGTTGCGGAAGTCTGGTTGCTGCAGTTACCGCCGGTGCCCATGAGCATTGGTATAAAGGCGGTTAAAACAACGCAGGAAGCCAGCGCACCTTCAAAACTGCTGATTATCATTCCGGTGAAGGTGGAGGAAAGCATGAGTATCATAAGCCAGGGGATACGGGATTTCCAGATATCAAAAACTGCGGTACGAAGATAGGGGCGGTCGCTCGGGGTAATTGCCGCCATCTTTTCGATATCTTCGGTGGCCTCTTCTTCGATAACGTCGATAGCGTCGTCGAAGGTGATGATTCCCACAAGGCGGTCTTCCGCATCAACGACCGGCATGGTATCGAAGTCATATTTGCTCATACGCTGAACGACCGATTCCTTATCGTCGGTGGTTCTGGCAGAAATTACGTTCGGTTCCATAATGTCGCCGATAAGGGCGCTTGTATCTTTTTCAAGAACAAGGGTACGAATGGTGACATAACCGATAAGGTGGCGTTCCTCATCGGTAACGTAGGAAACGTTGATGGTCTCGGAATCGTCGCCCTTCTGGCGGATAACGTCAAAAGCGCCGGCAACGGTTGTTCCCCGGCGAAGGCGGATAAATTCCGTTGTCATAAGGGAACCGGCGGAATCTTCCGGATATTGCAGAATTTTGTTTATCTCGCTTCTGGTTTCCGGGTCGGAATATTTAAGGATCCTTTTAACAACGTTTGCGGGCATTTCCTCGATAACGTCGATTGTATCGTCAAGGAACATTTCATCAAGGATAGCTTCGAGTTCTGCATTGGAAAAGCCTTTGATAAGCATTTCCTGGGAATCGCTTTCAAGATTTATAAAAACATCTGCCGCAACTTCTTTTGAAAGAAGGCGGAACATAACCGGAAGATGGTCCTCCGGCATATCGTCAAAAAGCCATGCGATATCAGCCGGGTTCATATCGAGAAAACGTTTTCGAAGGTCGTTATACCGCTTTTCGTGGCAAAGTTCCTCCAGTTCATCTCTGAGTTCGTCATATCTTTCTTCAAATCTTTCTTCAGGTTCAGCCATGACAAATACCTCCGTTTCCCGAAATTAACCTATTATTAATAATATTCCTAAAAAATAGCAAAGTCAATAAAAAGAAAGGGCTTTTTGATGAACCAGTGAAGAAAAAGCCTTCCCGGAGGGCAGGCTCCCTTGTGTAAAGGGAGGTTTTTATCCGTAGGGGCGAACCTATGTGTTCGCCCGCTTTTGTTTGGATTTATACCCCCATTTCTTTGACGGCGCAAAGAAACGGCGGTATAACCGCCAAAGAAACGCCTTTCCAACCCCTGCGTTGCTCCCGCAACTGCTGTCCCCTTCATAAGGGGACAAAACGCTCCACCGAACAATCTCGATTTCTAATCCTGACCGCCATCGTACAGGCCGACGGCGGTTTTTGTTTAAAAAGGCGGCTCGGTTAAATTCTGTTGTATCGTAGGAAACGGCCAAGACCATTCCGATTTAGCCTCCCCCATCAAGGGGCATCACGAAGTGATGACGGAAGGGTGGAAACAAAGCCTCCCTTGCCTAAATGGAGGGAGACCGCCTTTGGCGGTGGAGGGATTCTTTTAATGCAAAGTGCATAGTGCATAATGCAAAATTATAGGGCGGATAGCCCCTACGAATAAATCCCATTCTCCGATATCACAAAAATTTTTGCGGCAATTATAAAAAAAGCGCCTTACGGCGCCTTTGAATTATTCAATTCTTTCTTTTATAAACGGAACGACCTCTTTCGGTTCAATTCCGAGGACCCAGGCAAATTCGCCGTAAAGAAGCTTTTCCGCCCTTTGCATAATTGCCTCGTCGCTGCTGCGGAGCTTTTTGCCTTTTTCCGCAAGCTCTTTTTTATGTAAATAAAGGCTTCGGATAAGGGTCGCAATATCTTTGCGGACGCCGCCCTCAAGAAGGCTTCTGAAAGTTTCGATCCTTTCCTTATCGTCACGGATCCATTCCGCTTCGGTGTTCGGGAAGGAATCTATGATTTCAAGAACCTCTTCTTTTTGAAGAAGTTCTCTTGCGTGATTTTCAAAAACTGGGCTGTCCACCGGAACGGAAAGGCTTGAACGAAGGTCAAAAACCGGCTGTAGGATATAATATTCCTTTTTTCCTGCGCCGTAATCTCTTACGCAGATATCTTCAACTCTGCAAACGCCGCTGGCACCATATACAAAAACATGACCTTTTTCAAACATCAAAAATCTTTCCTTTCTCCGTAATTCCGGCAAAATATACTGCAAAACTTTCAAAAGGTGAACTTTTCACACATATAGTGTAGCATATTTTGACAAAAAATGTCATAGGTATTTTTCACAAAACGGAGAAAAATTTAACAGAAAATCAGATTTTTAATTCAAAAAGCCCTTCCCGGTTGCAAAAGAAAAAGATTTTTCCTTTTCCGGAAAAAGGAAAGCGAACTTCCGCTTCCTGCTCCGGATAAAGTTTTTTGATGACTATGCCGTTATATGTGACGTATGCGGCGAAGGAAATATAATTTTCTTTCGTCATCGGGTGGTTGAAACGGAGAAAAATATCGCCCTCAGGTCTTTCAATTTCAAAGGAATTTTCCTCTGCTTTTTCCGCAGAAAGAGCCGGGAGCTTTATTCCGCAGCAGGAAAAAGCTCCTTCGCCCAGGGCGGTTATCACGTTTCCGCAAACAGGGCAGACGTAAAATTTTGTTTTTCTGATGTTTCCGGCGCGGTTTTGGTTAACAATGCTTTCGCCGGAAAGAAGTTCCGCCACCGAAACGCCAAGGGCCTTTGAAAGCGGCTCCAGAAGGGTTATATCAGGAAGGCCTTTTTCCGTTTCCCATTTGGAAATGGTTTTATCCGAAACGGAAATTATTTCTCCAAGCTGTTTTTGGGTAAGATTTTTTCTTTCCCGAAGTTCCTTTATAATTTTGCCGTTTATATAGGACATAAAAATCGCTCCTTTCTTTGTTTTGAGGTTATCATATCCGAAAGAAAACGGCAACCTATGGAAAGTAGAATTGGAACCAAAAGCACAAAAATCGCTCTTTTTTGAAATATAAAGGTTATAATGGGCATAATTTTATAAAAAACTATTGCAAAAAAGGCAAAAATACTTTATTATTGATAGTGTAAAAAATGCGCTATTGCGCTTCATTTTAGGAGGTTTAACTTATGGTTTCTGCAGGCGATTTCAGAAACGGTGTTACTTTTGACGATAACGGTGATGTATATCAGATCATCGAATTCCAGCATGTAAAACCCGGCAAAGGTGCAGCATTTGTCCGTACCAAAATCAGAAACGTCATTACCGGCGCAGTTGTAGAGCGCACTTTCAACCCTACCGATAAATTCCCCACCGCATTTATCGAAAGAAAAGAAATGTCTTACAGCTATACCGACGGTGACCTTTATTACTTCATGGATCCCGAAACTTTTGAACTTATCCCGATCGAAGAAAACCTTCTCGGCGATTCCTTCAAATTCTGCAAAGAAGAGGACGTTTGCCGTATTCTTTCTTACAAAGGCAAAGTTTTCGGTCTTGAAGCTCCTAACTTCGTAACTCTTGAAGTTACCGAAACCGAACCCGGTGTTAAAGGCGATACCGCAACCAACGTTACCAAACCCGCAACCGTTGAAACCGGCGCACAGGTTAAGGTTCCGCTTTTCATCAACGAAGGCGACAAAATCCAGATCGATACCAGAACCGGTGAATACATCGGCAGAGCATAATCCGATCACAAACATTTAAACCGCCTTTACGGTAAAGGAGAAAAAATCATGACTATTGCTGAAAAAGTTGCACATCTCAAAGGTCTTATGGAAGGCCTTAACTGTGACGACAAAGTTCTCAACGCTATTGTTGACATTCTCGAAGATCTTGCATACGATGTAGAAGACGTTCAGGACGCTCTTGCAGAAGTTGGCGAACAGGTTGAACTCATCGACGAAGACCTTGAATCTCTCGAAAACGATTATTATGAATTCGACGACGATTGCTGCTGCGATGACGATTGCGACTGCTGCGATGACGATTGCGATTGCTGCTGCGACGATGAAGACCTCTACGAAGTAGAATGCCCCGCTTGCGGCGAAGTTATCTGCATCGATGGCTGCATCGTTGACGAAGGCGAAATGGATTGCCCCAACTGCGGCGAACATCTCGAATTCGATATGGACGAAGAGGAAGACGAAGACGAAGAATAATTCTTCCCAAAAACAATGGTAATAGGCGTACTGCGCTTATTCATAAAATTAAATAGTTTCGGGGCAGGGTGAGATTCCCTACCGGCGGTGAAGCGGTTTTATCCGATAAGTCCGAGAGCTTAACAGCAAGAACGGGTCAGAATCCCGTACCGACGGTGTGTGCAAAATTTTGCATGAGTCCGGATGGCGAAACTGCGTGAAGAAATTTTTGCTCCGTACAGAATTTGTGCGGAGCATTTCTTTTTGCGATTTTGCCTTTCTTTTAAGAAACTGTTCACACTATTTTCAAAAAGAAGGGGTATTATTATGAAAAAAATGAACACAAAAAAACTCACAACTCTCGGCGTACTTGCAGCCTGCTCCATTGTGCTGGTTGCATTTATCCATTTCCCGATTTTTCCTGCTGTTTCTTTCCTTGAATATGATCCGGCAGATATTCCGATACTTATTGGTACATTCCTTTTCGGACCGGTTTGGGGCGTTGTTCTTACCGTTCTTGTTTCTGCGATCCAGGGAATGACCGTTTCCGCACAAAGCGGCGTTTACGGAATTGTTATGCATATCATTGCAACAAGTGCATTCACTCTTGTTGCAGGTACCATTTATAAACGTAAAAAGACCAAAAAAGGCGCCCTTATTGCAATAATCTGCGGCGTTTTTGCAATGGTTGCAGTAATGTATCCGGCAAACCTTGCACTTACTCCGATTTATCTCAACGCCATGGCAGGAATGGAAATCGAAGCCGCAAAAGGCATGGTAAACAGCCTTATGCCCTTTATTCTTCTTTTCAACCTTACCAAAGCGGGAATCAACGGCGCCGTTACTTATCTTGTTTACAAACGCATCCACAAGCTTCTTGGAAAGCTTAACCTTGCGTAAGAAATAAAAGGCAGTGATATCTTGAAAATCGACCAAAGCTGGCCGGCTCTTTCAAGCGAAGAAGCAAAGCGCCTTGCCGAAAACGGCAAGGCGAACGTTTCGCCTTCTTCCGCTTCAAAAAGCGTAAAACAGATAATTTTTTCAAACCTCTTTACCTTCTATAACATGCTCAACGTTGTGCTTGCGGTTCTTGTTATCACCACGGGCAGCTACCGCAATATGCTTTTTTTGGGCATTGTTATATCGAACTTCCTTATCGGAACGATCCAGGAACTTCGGGCGAAGAAAACCGTTGACAGTCTTTCGGTGCTCACGGCGCCGACTGCAAGGGTTATCCGCGACGGGAAAGAGGTTGTTTTGCCTTGCAAGGAACTTGTTCTCGGAGATGTGGTGCTCATAGGAGCCGGCGACCAGCTTACAGCCGACGGAACCGTGCTCGGAGGAGAGGCAAGACTTAACGAAAGCCTTATAACCGGCGAAAGCGATGCTATCATCAAAACAAAAGGGGATAAACTTTTTTCCGGAAGCTTTATGATAAGCGGCGAAGCCGCAGTTGTTCTGACAGCTGTCGGCGCGGAAAGCTATGCGGAGCGCCTTACCGCGGAAGCGAAAAAACTTAAAACGGCAAAATCCGTGCTCAAAAACACCATGATGAACATAATAAAAACCGTTACGGTTTTTATTGTTCCAATGGGCGTGCTCACTTTTTGGAACCACTTTGTTGACCAGGGGCTTTCCTATACCGATTCCATGATTCCGACCGTTGCGGCAATGGTCGGAATGATTCCAGATGGGCTTTATCTGCTCACGAGCATGAGCTTTGCGGTGGGCGTTGTGCGCCTTGCTCAAAAGCGAACCCTTACCCAGCAGCTTTATTCTTTGGAATCTCTTGCAAGGGCGGACGTGCTCTGCCTTGATAAAACCGGCACCATAACCAGCGGTAATATGAAGATAAAAGGAACAGTCAGTTTTGATGGTGACGATATCGGCGCCCTTGCGGCGGAAATTTATTCCGCCGTTCCGGCGGATAATGCCACCGCAAAAGCAATTGTTGAAGCCTTCGGAAGCCGGAACCCCATTGAAAAACCGGCGGAAAATATCCTTCCTTTTTCTTCTGCACTTAAATATGTCGCGGCGGATTTCGGTGAGGAAGGCTGCTTTATGCTTGGCGCACCGGAATTTGTTATCGGCGGAAATTTTCCGGAAATCGTTCAGAAAGCGGCGGAGTATTCCGCGGACGGAACAAGGGTTCTGGCGCTCTGCAAGGGAAAATTTGATGGAAAATTATACAAAGCGGAAAAACCGCTTGGTTTTATACTGATTGAAGATGAAATTCGTTCAAATGTTGCAGAAACTTTTGAATATTTCCGCAAAAACGACGTTTCGATAAAAGTTATAAGCGGAGATAACCCGGCGGCGGTTTCCGCAATTGCGAAAAAAGCCGGGGTACCCGGCGCAGAAAATTTTGCGGATGCCTCTGTTCTTTCCGATGAGGAACTTTTTGCCCTTGCGGAAAAAACCGTTGTTTTCGGAAGGGTAAGCCCGGAACAAAAACGCGTTATAATAAAATCTCTCCAGAAAAACGGACACACCGTTGCAATGACCGGCGACGGAGTTAACGACGTGCTCGCGCTTAAAGATGCGGACTGCTCTGTTGCAATGGCAAGCGGTGCCCAGGCGGCAAGTCATGCCGCCCAGCTTGTTCTTTTGGATTCGGATTTTTCCGCAATGCCGGAAGTTGTGCTCGAAGGAAGAAGAGTTATCAACAATATCCAGCGTGCGGCTTCGATTTTTCTTATGAAAACGATTTATACCTTTGCCCTTACCGCAACGCTTCTTTTCGCGCCCTTTGCCTATCCTTTTGTTCCTATCCAGATGACCCTTATCGGTGCGGTTGCTTCCGGAATTCCGGGAATTTTCCTCGCTCTTGAACCAAACTTTAAAAGAGTTCCGAAGGAATTTATGAAAACGGTGCTCAAAAGGGCACTTTTAGGAGCGGCAACGGTTTTCTTCGGTATTATGGCGGTGCTCATAATCAACGAAAATCTTGGAATGTCGGTGAAACTTTCCCTTGATGAAGTTTCAACTATCTGCACCGTTTATACCGGGGCGGCAAGCCTTATGATGCTTCTCACAACCTGCCTTCCGCTCAACAAATTCAAAGCGGCAATCGTTATCGGAAGCACGGTTATATTTTCCGCCGCGATCAATCTTTTCGCGGAACTGTTTATGCTTGTTCCTCTTTCCGCTTCCGGAAGGACAATTTTGCTTTGCCTTTTGCCCTTAACTTTGATTCAGTTTGTCGTAAGAAATTTTCAGCTTAAAAAGGAGAACCAATGACCGGAAAAATTCGTTTTGCAACCGAAAAAGACGCGGAAGCAATTCTCAGAATCTATGCGCCCTATATCGAAAAAACCGCCATAACCTTTGAATATGACGTCCCTTCCCTTTCGGAATTTTCCGAAAGAATTTCCGAAATCCAAAAGAAATATCCCTGGATAGTTTATGAAGAAAACGGAAAAATCCTTGGCTATGCCTATGGCGGACCGGAATATACAAGGGCAGCTTACCAATGGACCGTTGAAACTTCCGTTTATCTTGATGAGGATGCAAGAGGAAAGGGAATCGGAACCGCTCTTTACGAAAAAATTCTTGATATCCTTAAAAAACAGAATTTTTGCCTTTGCTATGTTCTAATAAACGACGACAACGAGGCATCTATAAAAATGCACGAAAAATACGGGTTCACAAAAAACGGTTTCCGGAAAAACTGCGGATATAAACACGGAAAATGGCACAGCATTGTGATTATGGAAAAACAGCTTAACGCACCTTCCGTTCCGCCAAAACCGGTTATTCCCATCGGGGAACTTGAATATGAATTTTAAAAAAGCGGATGAAATCCGCCCGAAATATTAGTCGAGCCACCGATTTATAATGAAAATCCGCCGTCGACCTGAACGATGGCGGTTGAGATTGGGAAACTTTATCTGCCGGTGGTGGGTTTATTCCCCCTTTTCCAAAGGGGGAATCGCTTGCGGGAGCAAGCGGTTGGGGGTTTGAACTTTTCTTTCAGGAACCTGCTCTTGCGGTACCCAAAATATTCTGCGGCATAACGCCTTGAATATTTTGACCGCGGCGCCAAACCTTGCTCGCTGTTTCGCCCACTGGGCGCGCTTCGCAAGCTTTGCTCGGTTTCTTTTGGTTACAAAAGAAATGGGGTGGTAATATTTTATAAAAAACTGCTCTTTGCGAAAAAAGAGCAGTTTTTTATAATCTTAATAAAATGTTAAGAATTTCCCCACTTTAATCTTAAGGTTTAAACTGCTATTATATAGAAAAGAGGAGGCGAGGATTTTGTATAATCTTTTGATTTGTGATGACGACAGGGATATCCGAAATGCCCTTAAAATATATCTTGCAGGTGAAGGCTATAAAATTTTTGAAGCGGAAAACGGAAGCGAAGCCCTTGAAATCGTTTCCGAAAAAGAAATTCACCTTATCCTTATGGATATAATGATGCCGAAGATGGACGGAGTTTCCGCAACCATGAAACTTCGGGAAAACTGCAATGCGCCGGTTATTTTCCTTACTGCAAAAAGCGAGGACAGCGACAAGATCCTCGGCCTTACCGCAGGCGCGGACGATTATATCACAAAACCTTTCAATCCGCTTGAAGTTATTGCAAGGGTAAAAGCCCAGCTTCGCCGCTACGCATATTTCGGCGGAATGGAAAAAAAGGAAGATACCCTTTCCGTCGGCGGAATTGAACTTGATGAAAAGGGAAAAAGCGTTACCCTTAACGGCGACCCGGTTTCGCTTACTCCCACGGAATATGATATTCTCGAGCTTTTTATCAAAAATCCGGGAAAGGTTTTTTCTTCAAAGGAAATTTATTCCGCAGTCTGGAGCAGCGACCCTTTGGGTGCGGAAGGCACCATTGCTGTGCACATACGCCATCTAAGAGAAAAACTTGAGATAGATCCCGCAAACCCCCGGTATCTCAAAGTTGTCTGGGGAAAAGGTTATAAACTGGAGGGGAAAAAATGAAAAAACTTTACGGAAGTTTGTTTTTAAAACTCCTTGCAATCGCCGCGGTCTGTATAATCACCCCGATACTTATCGGCTGTGCCTGGTTTGCGGCGGAAGCTTATGATGACGAAATGTATGTTTCCGGAAAAACTCCGGAATTTGAACAGACCTTTTCTGCGGAAAGTTTTGTTGCAGGAAAACTTATCGATATCCACGAATATATCTATTGGAATGATATGACCGGGCTTATCGAAAACGAATATTATTTCAACGAAAAAAACTTCGCTTTCGAAATTTTTGATTCCGAAGGGAAAACTGTTCTTTCGACCCTTAAAGCCGGAATTACCGGAAAACCGGAAACCCATCTTCCGGAAGAAAGCGGTTCAAGGGGATATATCCTTATGGTAAGCGATTATCCCGCAAAAGAGGTTACCGAAGAGGGAAAACCTATTGCTGAATATACCATAAACGGCTATCTTAAAATGCCTATGGACCCGAACGGCGACGGTTATTCTCAATATGAAAAATTTAACTTTACCGCAAAATACTGTTTTGAATTCATAAGATACGGAATAATCTGCTTTGTTGCAAACGTGGTGCTCTGCATCTATCTGATCGCAGCTTCCGGTTACGACGGAAGAGGAAATCTTGATCTCCGCGGTCTTAACGCAATTGATTTTGATATTCTGCTTCTGCTTGTTGGCTTTGGGATCGGAGCGGTTGTGAGCCTTATGGACAATCTGCGCTGGGCTTATGACGATGTTTATAAATATCTGTCTTTCGGAATTTGCTTTGCGGCGCTTACATTCCTTACCCTTGCCGCAATTATGAGCATCTCCGCCCATCTTAAAACCGAAAAGATTTTGGAACATACTTTTTTATATCAGATCGGAAGCGTCTTTTTGAAATTTTTCCGCTGGTTTATGCGCAACATCGGAATAACCTGGAAACTTGCTCTTGCCGCTGCCGGATACAGCTTTGTTGTCTATTTTTTCGGAATTCTTTCAACGGGGTATAACCTTGGAGCTTTTGCGGTTTTGCTTGCGCTTTTCACAATCGTTGCGGGAATCTGCATTGTAATCTGGTTCGGTTCCCAGCTTCGAAAAATAAAACGCGGCGGCGAAGCAATTGCGAACGGAGATTTTGATTACCGCATAAATTCAAGGGAACTCTGGCCGGCTTTGCGCGGTCATGCTTATAACCTCAACAGCGCCGCCATGGGAATGTCCAAAGCAGTTGACGACAGAATGAAGAGCGAACGTTTCAGAACGGAACTTATTACAAACGTCAGCCACGATTTAAAAACACCGCTCACTTCAATAGTTTCCTACGTTGACCTTCTTAAAAAAGAGAACATCGAAAACGAAACCGCCCTTGGATATATAGATGTTATCGACCGCCAGAGCGCAAAGCTTAAAAAACTTACGGAAGACCTTGTGGAAGCTTCAAAAGCTTCCAGCGGGGCGGTCAGCGTGAACAAAGAGATCCTGAATATCGGGGAACTTATCAACCAATCCGTCGGCGAATTTTCCGAAAAGCTTGAAGCGGCGGAAATAACCCCGGTCATTAATCTTCCGGAGGAAGAAATCATGGTTTGCACCGACGGAAGGCTTCTCTGGCGCGTTTTTGATAACCTTATTCAGAACATAATAAAATATGCCCAACCGGGAACAAGAGCCTATTTCGACCTTACAGAGGCGGAAAACAACGCCGTTCTTACAATTAAGAATATTTCGAAGGAACCCCTTAACATGACCGCGGAAGCGCTTATGGAACGTTTTGTAAGGGGAGATGTTTCCCGAAACAGCGAAGGAAACGGTCTTGGCCTTTCAATTGCAAAATCCCTTACGGAACTTTGCGGAGGAGTTTTTGAACTGACCCTTGACGGTGATCTTTATAAAGTTACCATAACAATTCCGAAGACTCAGGGATAAACGAAAAAAACAAAAAACGCAGGAACGTCTTTCGTTTCTGCGTTTTGTTCTTTTTATAAAAGTTTTTCAATTTCCGATTCGCCGAAAACTTCAAAACCGTTTTCAATAAGAAGCGCGGCGGTTTTGCCAAAGCCGGGAACAAGCCCGCCGTCAAATTTTCCGTTATGTATGGTTCCGCTTCCGCAGGAAGGACTGCGCTCTTTAAGAAGAGCCTTTTTTGCACCGAAAAGTTTTCCGAGCCGAAGGACTTCTTTTGCACCTTTAAGATATTCGGCGGTAACATCGCGGCCGTCGCTTGTGATAACTTTTTCTCCGGAAATTTCCGCGGGAACTCTTGGGGTCGGAAGTCCGCCGAAAATTTCCGCGCAGACGGGAACAAGCTCATATTTTTCAAAAAGTTTTTCAATTCCCGAAAGGGGTTTGCTTTTTCCGTCATAACGGCAGGAAACACCCAGAAGGCATGCGCTTATCAGAAGTTTTTCCATTGTTTTCTCCTTTTGATCAGATTTTATCTGTATTTAATGATATAGCAAAAAATAAAGTTAGTCAACAAAAAGCCTCTGCACTGCAGAGGCTTTTCTTTAGAAAATTATCTTATATTTTTTAAGAGTTTTTGCAAGGAAAACGCCGAGGAGCCCTGCGCAGACAAATTCGCCGAGGCCGACGGTAAGCATAAAAAACGGAATGGAACCTTCCGCTCCGTAAGCATAGCGAAGAACAAAAGGTACAATGAGCATATTTGCCGCAACGGTCGGAACGGGCGCAAGATAAACGCTTTTTTTACGGAGGAACCATGCTCCCAGAGCACCGATAAGGCTTGCAAGGCTTCCGAAAACAACGTCCCAGATTACTCCGCCGGTAATAATATTGGAAATAAGGCAGCCGATAAAAACGCCGGGAATTGCAGCCGGAGTGAAAATTGGAAGGACGGCAAACATTTCAGAAAGACGGAACTGGATAACGCCGCTTGAAATTCCGAGAACGGCGGAAATTTCCGTAAAAACAACGTAAAGTGCGGCGATAACGGCGCTTTTTGTTAAAAAAGCGGTTTTGCTTTTTCTGGTATTCATTTTTCAAAATCTCCTTTGGTTTTGTTTTATGTGAGGAAGGCTTCGAACTCACAATTTTGATATTATATCACTTTCTCTTTTCCGTTGCAACAAAAAAGAGCGGCAGATGCCGCTCTTTTTTACTGAATTATCTGTTATTTGGAAGGTTTCCAGCTTTTTATGTAACCTTCGAATTCTTCTTTATAAGAAGAAGGGATAGGTGCATCTTCGTTGATGGTGAAGGAAGCGGTTTTGTTCATATGTTCGGTTGCAGGGTCTGCAACAAGTTTTGCGACGATTACAAAACGGTGGTTGTTTTTCTGGGCGTATCCGTAACCGACTGTGCAGGTGGAAAGGGTAAGAATCTGGTCATCGGTGGTAACTTCGATGCCGTAATCGTAAAGAGAACGGTCAACAATGGTATCGAGCATAAGCTGATATTCATCTTCGGTGGGGTTGGGTTCGATATACCAGATATCGCCGCCGTTGTTGTATTTTTTATAGTACGGATAGAAAGTGCTGTTAAGTTCTTTTGCGTCGTTATAGAAAACGGAGAAAACTTCCCAAACAGAATCTTCACCGGGAAGGGTAAGATAAATGTAAGGGGTCTTTTCGGCAAAGGAAGGATCCTTGAAGTTAAAGAGCTGGGAGAAAAGAGGACCGGTGGGGTCATCGTTTGTATAGTTGAGGTTTGTTACACCAAGGTCGCTGTGGCCGAAAATTACGGTGTTTGCAGAAAGTTCGGAAGCAGAGTTGCCGAAAATTCCGCGGTAATGAGTGTAATAAGCACCGTTTATCCAGAAGCTGCTGGGAACTCTTTTGCCGGTAATGTCGCGTTTATCGTAAGGATAAGAACTGTCATAGCTGAAGCAAACGCCGGAATCGACATCGGAAAGGCCGGGAATATAAAGCCAGCCGACAACATCATTGTTGATGTTGAAAGCTTCTGCAAACTGTTCTTTTCTTGAAGGAACTTCGACAACGGTATCGCCTTCGGGAACAGTTTCGGATGTTCCGGGGTTGAGCGGGTCGATGGTGATTCCGCCCTGCTGCGGAGAAGAAGGACCTTCGGGGGTTTCGCTTCCGGAAGAGCAGCTTGTTGCGGCAAGAAGAATGATTGCAATGATTACAACAAGAAGAACTGCGGCTCCGCCGATAACTGCTTTTGTGGGAAGAGCGTTGAGTTTTTTCATAATTCCGTCAAGGGGAGAACCGGAAGATTTTTTGTCGTCCTTGGGGAACTGGGTTTCGTCAACCTCGACGGGTTTGGCGGGTTTTTCTTTGATGGGTTTGGGTTCTTTAACCGGTTTTTCGGCCTTGGGTTTCTTTTCGGAAACGGTTTTGATTCCTGCGGAAATTCCTTCGCCAACAGTTTTTGCGCCTGCTGCGGCACCTGCAAAGAATTCGCCGACAATACCGTTTTTCTTTTTTTCGGTCTTTTTCGGTTTTTCTTTTTTGGGTTCGCTTTCGACATAGCGCACAACTTTATGAGGTCTTTCGCCGGCCGGGACATCGCTTTCCGGTGCAGGGATATCGTTTACAAAATCGTCTTCGGGAATAGTTACGGAAAACGGTTTTTTCGAAGGTTGTTCAGTAACGGTGTTTTCGTCTTTTTTGAATTCTTCAGACAAATATATCATTCCTTTCTGGATGAGCAATCTTTTACAAATACAATAATAACATTATATCAGCTTAAAAACAAGTCGATAGCAGCGGAAATACTATTAAATAAGTGTTAATTTTTGCCGGTTTTGTTGCACAAAATAAAAAATTTTTATAAATTTTATTTTCCAAGAACGTCCCAGGGGGAAATTGTTCCGAGGAGTTTGCCGTCGGCTTTTCCGTTTGAAGTAACAAAGACCATGGCAAGGCGTTTTCCGCCGGAATAAGTGTGTTCAAAAATATCCTTAAGTTCGTCAACATAAAGGGACTCTTTTACAAAGCGGTACACTTCGCTGTCGTGGTGATCAAACGAAATATATTTTTTAATTGAGCTGAAATCCGAGTTTTTTTCAAGGGGTTCGCCTTTTCTGTCCGCCATGATGTTGAGGAAAGAAACCGGGGTGAAAACTCCGGAAACTTTTCCGTTTTCATCAAGTACCGGAACATGGCCGGAAGGTATTTCTCTCATCTTAAAAAGCGTTTCGTGGACGCTGTCCGCTTCTCTCCGGAAGAAAAGACGGTTCATCGGTATCATTATTTCACCGCATTTTTTACGGTTTTTAAGAGAATCGATTGTTCTTTCAAGGAAATTTATCATTTCTCTTGTGGGTTCAACGGGATATTCCCCGCCTATTTTCTGTTTGTGCTGAAGAAGGTTCCTGACCTCCTGGCAATATTTTATTTCTTCCCGGAAAGGACGGTATTCGTCGCGTTTGGAAAGAAAATTTGTTACGGAATCCCAATCGTTAAGACCGAAAGTTTCTTTAACAATTGCTTCAAGTTCTTTGAATTTTTGGATATATTCATCTGCGTTTGTCAAACGGAACACTTCCTTTCCGGAATCTGATAAAAATATTATAATCTTCATCATGTTTTAAAACAAGAGGGTGAAAGATTATTTAATATAACGTGTTTCGATAATTTTTGCACTTTACCGATAAAAAACTTGCATTTTCGCCCTTTCGGTGGTATCATTAAAAAAACAGATCTTTAAAGACGGTACAGAGAGACCGGCAAGATCGAAACCCCGAAAACCACGGCAAAAATTGGAGTTTTGCGGTTCTGCCACTCTTTGGCAGAACCGCTTTTTGTTTTTTCGAAAGGTGGAATCAAAATGGAATTCAAATCCGATCTTATGGATTCTGACGCACTTAAGCGCTGCCTTATAAGAATTTCGCACCAGATTCTTGAACGCAACGGTGGAACGGAAAATCTTTGTCTTGTGGGAATAAAAACCCGCGGTGTTCCTATTGCGGAGATAATCCGTGACAACATTTTTTCCATTGAAGGCAGGGAAGTTCCGGTAGGGACCATCGACATCAGTTTTTACCGTGACGACATTGACCATTCCCACCATGATCCGACCATAACGGGTGCGGATCTTCCCTTTGATGTAACCGGAAAAACGATTGTCCTCGTGGACGATGTTATCCACACCGGAAGGACAACCCGTGCGGCGATCGACTGTCTTTTAAAGCAAGGAAGGCCCGCGTTCATACAGCTTGCTGCGGTTATTGACCGCGGCCACCGCGAACTTCCTATCCGCCCGGATTTTGTGGGCAAAAACATTCCAACTTCGCGTGAAGAGCTTATTTCGGTTCGCGTTCCTTCCGTGGACGGCGAATACGGAGTCAAGCTTTTTGCAAAATAAAAAAACCTTTTTTAAAAGGAGGAAACCCCAAGATGAAACTCATCTACAACGTTGAAGACAAACCGAAGTTCAGCCAGCTTATCGTCTTCGCATTCCAGCAGCTTTTGGCAATTATCACCGCAACCATCGTAGTCCCGATTCTTGTTAATGCCTATGGTGCGGTTAACCTTGAAATGGACCCTGCCGCAGCACTTCTCGGTGCAGGTGTCGGAACCCTTGTTTATCAGTTCTTCACCAAAAAGAAAAGCCCGGTTTTCCTCGGAAGCTCCTTTGCTTTCCTTTCTTCCATGTATTCCGCAACCGTCTTCGGTTATTTCGGAATAATCCTCGGCGCAGTTTTTGCAGGGGCAGTTTATGTTGTTATTGCTCTTCTTGTTAAAGCAGTCGGTTCCGGCTGGCTCAACAAACTTATGCCCACCGTTGTAATCGGACCCACCGTTGCTCTTATCGGTCTTTCTCTTGCGGGAAATGCCGTTGGCGACCTTACCAAAGCTTCCGCAACCGGCGCGACCTATAGCCTTGCGGCAATCGTTTGCGGACTTTTCACTTTCGGCGTGACCATCTGGGTTTCCACCAAAGGAAAAGGTTTTGCAAAACTTATCCCCTTCATCATCGGTGTTCTTGCCGGCTATGTTCTTGCTTCCGTTTTCACCGTTATCGGCAGCGTTGCAAATATTGAAGCCCTCAAAATCATCGATTATTCCGCCCTTGTAAACAACTTCAGCACCCTTTCTCTCGGAACCTTCTTCCATATGCCGAAGTTTGCATTTGTTGAAGCATTTAAAGAAATTACCGGCGGAAACTTCGCAATGACCCTTGCGGATTTCGGAACCCTTACTCTTCTCTATGCTCCCGTTGCATTTGTTGTTTTTGCGGAACATGTTGCTGACCACAAGAACATTTCTTCCATTATCGAACACGACCTTCTTGCGGATCCCGGTCTTGATAAAACCCTTCTCGGCGACGGTGTCGGTTCCATGGCGGGCGCATTTTTCGGATGCTGCCCCAACACCACCTACGGCGAATCCGTCGGCTGCGTTGCAATTACCAAAAACGCTTCTGTTGTAACCATAAGAACCGCGGCTCTTCTTTCTATTCTTCTTGCTTTCTTCAGCCCCTTCGTAGCTTTTGTCAACACAATTCCCAGCTGCGTTCTCGGCGGAATCTGCACCGCTCTTTATGGTTTCATCGCTGTTTCCGGTCTTAAAATGATCCAGACCGTTGACCTTAACAAAGAACACAACCTCTTTGTTGTAAGTTCAATTCTTGTTCTCGGTATCGGCGGATTTATGCTTGATTTCGGCGCACTCCAGATCACTTCAATCGCCGCTTCTCTTATTGTCGGTATTCTTGTAAACCAGCTTCTCAAAGATAAAGAAGCATAAAACAGGATTTTAAATGTTTAAAGCAGCCCGAAGTTTCCGGGCTGCTTTTTTTGTGCTTATTGCAATAAAAACCTTATGTTAACAAAAAATTTACTTTAATTATTCCAAATTAGCCATATTATGGGCATATAATTGCCAAAAAGAACTTGAAGTATTTTGTGATTTGTCGTAAAATAGTATCGTATAAAATTATGCCTTTTAATTTTTAAGGAGGATATTAAATGAAAAAAAGAATACTCAGCGCTTTGCTTGCTGTTGTTATGGTAATTCTTATCCTTCCGGTACAGGCATTTGCTGCAACGGAAGAGATAAAAGGTGCATATGTTGATATAGCTTTTGATTCTGTAATCGCAAACGTAGTAGGTGCAAAAACTTACAGCAAAAGCGGTTCTGTTCCGGACGGTATGTCCCTTTCCGGAAGCTGGGCTTACAAAAGCAAATTCGGCGATTATGTTTTCAAAATGGTTCTTGAAGGAACCCCTACCAAAGCAGGTACATACAATTTTTCCGTAAGTTATAAAAAGGAAGACGGAAAAACCCTTGTTTCCAAAGTGGATTACACCATAACCGTCGGCGAAAAAGCACCGTTCGATTACATTGGTTCAATTTTCCTTGACAAATGGCCGGACAAAACCGTTTATTATCTCGGCGATGAAGTTGACCTTACCGGAATGAAAGTAACAGCAGTTGCTTTTACTTATAATAAGAACCTTGAAGCTTATGAACCTGAAGAAATCGAAATAACCGAATATTGCTGGGTCGATCCCGCAATTTTCACCAACGATGAAGCACAGAGCGTAAGCGTTTATGCAAAGCTTCCCGGAGATTCCAACGGAAACCTTAAACTTTTCGAAGATTCCTTCCGCGTAACCTTCAAATATGCAGATCCCGATGATGTTCTCAGAATTGAAGTTTACGAAAAACCTTCCAAACTCACCTACACCGTTGGCGAAACTCTTGATACCACCGGAATGACCGTCCGTCTTCATAAAGGCGACGGCAGCGCAGAAGATATTACCGAAGGCTTTAAAACCGACGTTACCACTCTTGATACTGTTGGAACCCAGACCGTTACCGTAAGCCATGGCGAAGGCGAAGAGGTCAACACCGCAACTTTTGATGTTACCGTAACTGAAAAAGTTGAAGAACCTGCTTCCAGTTCCAGCTCCTCTTCCGAACCGGAGGTTTCCTCTCAGCCCGAATCTTCCGAACCGGAAGTTCCTTCTGAATCCGAGCCGGAAGTTCCTTCCGAACCGGAAGTTCCTTCCGAGCCGGAAGTTCCCTCCGAACCGGAAGTTCCTTCCGAATCGGAATCCGAACCTGAAGTTGAGGTAATCAGCGGAGAAGTTGAAGAACCCGAAGACGATGACGATAACAAAGGCGGAATTCCTTTCTGGGTATGGATCATTATTGCACTTCTTGTAATTCTTGTTGCTGCAGCTGTTGCTCTTTTCCTTATCGGAAGAAGACGCCTTGACGACGAAGAATAATAGAAAAAATAAAAACCGGCACCGCTGAAAAAACGGTGCCTTTTTTATATAAAAATGCAATTTTTTCCGAAATTTGGTGTGTATATAGGTGAAAAGGTTTTTTGCACGCCGGAAAGGAGGAAACCTTATGAAAGATGAAGATATAATCGGCCTTTTTTGGAAAAGGGACGAAAACGCGATTTCGGAAACTTCCGTAAAATACGGTCCATATTGCCGAAAAATCGCAAGGAACATTCTTTGGAATGAAGAAGACGAAGAAGAATGCCTTAACGATACATGGCTCTGCGCCTGGAAAACAATTCCGCCTAAAAAACCGAACCGGCTTTCGACCTATCTCGGAAAAATAACGCGGAATCTTTCGCTTAATATTTTCCGGAACAAAAAGGCGGAAAAACGCGGCGGAGGACAAACGGAACTTGTTCTTTCGGAACTTTCGGAATGCGTTTCCTCGCCGGAAAATGTTGAAACTTCTGTCGAGGAGGCGGAACTTGTTTCCGCCATTGAAAAATTTCTCCGGAAACAGCCGGAAGAAAAACGGAATATTTTTATCCGCCGGTACTGGCATCTTTATACGGTAAAGGAGATTGCCGAAATTTACGGAATAAGCGAAAGCAAAACCGCTTCGGTCCTTTTCAGAATGAGAAACGAACTCAAAAATTTCCTTGAAAAGGAGGGCGCGGCTTTATGAAAAGCGAAATTCTTCTCGATGCAATAGGAAAAATTGATGAGGAACTTGTTTTTGCTGCGGAAAAAGGCAAAAGAAAAAAGTTTCCACTTATCAAATGGGCAGCGGTCGCCGCCATATTCGCGGTTATAATTTTCGGCGCAGAAGTTAAACCGCTTGAATATGAGGTTCAATCGGAAATTCCTGCAAAAATCGAAGGCTTTGAAAACGTTATGTACGGCCCGATTTTAGGCAATGAGCGTAAGGAATTCGGAATCCTCGGCGAAGATGAAATCGGCCTTACGGAAGAAAACCGCTATAAAATCACCGAAAAGGATATCGGTGAATTTATGGGAACGGTTGTTGAAGGCAGAGAGGATATAATCGGAAGCAAGGTTTATCATTTCAGTAAATATCCGGATTCCGACAGGATATGCATAATCGAAACACCAAAAGGCTTTGAATTTTATGTGGGATATATTCCGGTTCAGCTTGAAATCGGCGAAAGTTCCGATTTGGTTTTTGAAATTTTCGGATTCCCGGAGGGCCTTGAAAAAATGGAAGTTCGCTATTCCTGGGGAAAAACGGTTTTTGAAATAAACGGGGAAGAAAGAAAACAGGTTTTTGAAATCCTTTCCGGAAAGGAAAATCTTGGTCCGGAAGAAGAAAGCAGAAGAAAAGCGGAGCTTTTCTTCGAAACTTACAAAAACGAGGACTACGTTTTCGATGAAAAGGAAGGAGAATGTGTCGAAAAAGTAAAAGGTCCGGTTTCCTATATTGACCAAAACGGCAAAAAAGTTTCCGGCGGTTCTCCCTCGGTCCTTGCAAGAAAACTTTTCCTTGAAAAAAGCTGTTCGATAATTCTTGTTTCCGAAAACGGTTTTGAGCTTTATATCAGCTATTACCCGGCTGTTGAAATGTTCTGGGCAAGGGGTTATTTTTCCCTTTCGGAAGCCGAAACGGAAACATTGAACAAAATTTTTAAACTTGAATAAAAAAGAAAGACCTGCTGATTCGTAATCAGCAGGTCTTTTGTTATTCTTCAAGAGGGTTCCATTTTTTCTTTATAAAGCATCTCAGGAACATTGTGAAAAGGAACATGTTGTGGGCAATCATGCAGCCCCAGGCGGCAACGAGTGTCATATCAAGAAGCTGGGTGAAGATAAAAGTTCCGAGGATACGGATACCCCACATTCCCATTATGTTATAAACAAAAGGTTCCTTCGTCCTTCCGACGCCCTGCATAAGTCCCTCGATTATGATAGAGAAACCATAGAAAGGTTCCGAAACCGCAACCATGCGGAGAACGGTTGAACCAAGAAGGATTACTTCCGGACTGTCGGAGAAAATATCCATCAGAGCGGGTGCAAGAGCGAAAAGACTTGCGCCGGAAATGGTCATAAGAACAAGTTCTATCGGGATAAACATATTCGCAAGGTCGTGCATGCGCTGCTTGTCCTTTGCGCCGAAAGCGTTTCCGTTAAGGGTCGCGGCGGCGGTCTGCATTCCGAAACCGGGGATATAAAAAGCGGATTCAACGGTGTTGGCAATGGTGTGCGCCGCAGTGGAAACTTCGCCAAGGGAGTTTATCATGGAAGCAAAAGCAACAAAACCAAGGGAAGTTCCGAAACGCTGGAGCATATTGGGGAACGCAACTTTTAAGCAGGGGCGAAGGATTTCCGCATCCGGAGAGATTTTTTGGCCTTTCGGGGAAAGAAAAGGATGTTTCCAAAGGACAATTGTAATAAGAATTCCGCCGACGGTAAAGGCAGCTGCGCTTGCAATGGCGGCGCCGATTACCCCAAGTCCCGCACCGAACATCGTAAATTCCGTTCCGAAAATTTTGAGCACGCGGGTTTCGTAAATGAGCAGGAAGTTGAGCACGATGTTGGTAAGGTTCATTATAACGCCGATTTTCATTGGCGTTTTTGTATCGCCGGAAGCACGAAGGACCGTTCCGAAAATTATGCTTGCGGTTCGCGGAAGCATCGGAATATATACGATGAAGAAATATTTTGAAGCAACTTCGCGGATACCTTCGTCAACCTGCATCCAGACCGGAACAAGACCGCTTAATGAAAGGGCAAGAACGGTAAAAAACGTTCCGAAAACAAGTACGGCAAGAACCGATTGACCGACTGCGCGCCTTGCTTTTTCCTCTTCGCCGGCGCCGCGTGCCTTTGCAATAAACGCAAGAAAACCGATGCTCATGGCGGAAATACTGCTGCTTATGAGCCAGTTAACGGTGCTCGTCGAACCGACTGC
The DNA here is from genome assembly GCA_018110905.1 of Oscillospiraceae bacterium. GTDB lineage: Bacteria > Bacillota > Clostridia > Oscillospirales > Ruminococcaceae > UMGS1668. The sequence continues at coordinate 48,151 of JAGBAZ010000046.1, read as the reverse complement.
GGCCGTTGCGGCTGTTCCAAGGGTACCAACCATGGCAGTGTCGATATACTGAACGGCGGTTTGCATTGCCTGTTCGAGCATTGTCGGCCAGGCAAGGGACCAAATTACGGCGATCATTGCCGGGTTGAGTTTTTTAAAATAATCCTTAAACATATTACCTCAGAACTTTTTATAATCGGTGGCTTTTAATTCAACATGTCCGCATTTATTGCAGACATAAACTTCGATGTTGCTTGTTTCGGGAGTTTCAAAAAGCGATTTTGTTTCACTTTGAATTTGAATTCCGCCAAACATAAAAAGTTTTGCTTTTGTCATTTCGTTTTTGCATCTGATACATTCCATAAAAACGCCTCTTTTAAATAACTTTATAAATGCAATTATAGTTTTGAAAAAAAGCGATGTCAATGTTTGTATTAAAAAGAAACAGCGGAAAATTTGTTTTTGATTTGCACTTTAATTTTACGGCGAGAAATCTATTCAAAAGCGCGACATGTCTGCGGCAAACTTTGTCCGGCCGTTCCCGGCATGCCGCGGTATGGTTTGCTGATATAAAAAAGGGACACGGATTTTCCGTGTCCCTTTTTTATTTAAGTTCGGTATATTTTGCTTTGTTTCCGAAAGCAAGTTCAACGGGATATTTTTCGCTGTTGCGTTTTACCTTTTCGGAAACGATCTCGTCAAGATCAAGACCGCAGGCATCTGCCATAAGAATGCAGTAGTTGACAACGTCCGCAAGTTCTTCCTTTATTTTATCCTTTTTGTTTTCACAGCAAAGGTCGTCCGCGCTCCATTGAAAAACTTCAAGAAGTTCGGCTGCTTCGAGCGAAATCGAAATTGCAAGATCCTTTGGGTTGTGGAACTGTTTCCAGTTACGGTCATCGCGGAATTTAAGAACCATATCGATAGTTTCCTGTTTCATTTTCATACCTCGGTTTCATATATGATATCCAAAAGTTTTTCTTTGTTTTCGTCGGAATATTCGATTTCCGAAGAATAAAGCCTTGCGCTTTCCAAAAGCCCGGTATATTCCGCGGCTTTTTCGGTGATATAAAAATTCAAAACCGCAAAAGCACAGGAAAGTTCCGGTTCTTCAATGGAAAAATGGCGGAAAAGATAATAACACAAAAGCTGTTCGGCGGAAACTTCATCCGGAATTTTCGGCGGAGAAGGATTTTTCGCCATATATTCAAGCACTTCCGTCCATTTTTTGTCAAGGCGTTCAAGACCAAGATAAATTTCCGCCCATTCGGAAAATGTTTTTTCCGGAAGGGAGGTTTCGCAAAGTTCAAGAAGGTTTTCAATGCGTCTTTCCATCGGCAGGTTCCGGTTTTGAACGGTCCGGAAAGCTTTTTCGCGGAAAGCAAAAAAACGTTCTTCTTCGGGAACGGTTTCGGTAAATTCGCTGTCATCTTCGATTTCGGAAACGGAAAAAGGGCTTTGTTTTTCAAGGATAAGTTTTGCGGCGGCTTCGCAGCAAAGCCCAAGGCCGATTTCCGTGCGGCTTTCATAAAAATTCCGGAAACGGGGGTGATCGTCGCAAACCTGACCAAGGGCGCTTTCGCCAAGGTTGATTATGATATCGCAAAGACCTTTTTCATTAAGAAAAGGACAGCGTTCGTTTTCGCAAAGGCGGAAAGTTCCGCCTTCCTCATGGAAATCGATGTTTTCGCAAAGTCTTTTTCCAAAATTTTCTGGAACATTTTTATAAAAATCGGCGGTTTTACGGTCGATATCTATTTCCCAGCCGATGCAGCAGCTGTGCTGGCAGCTGCCCGCAATGCAGCGGAAATCTTTATAATAATCTGGGGCAAAAATTTTCATTGTTTTTCCGGCTTTCTTAAAATCATGGCTTTAATATACCATAAAAAGAGAAAAAGGTAAATTGCAAAATTCGGCGCAGAACTTGTAACTTCGGCAAGGAAAGTGTATAATACAATAAAATATATGTCCGAAAGGAGTTTTTATAATGCCCAGAGCAGACGAAGGACTTGCTTTCCTTCTCCGTTATGAGAATGTCGCCTGGTACGAGAACGGAAAAGTCCGTATTCTCGACCGCCGCTGCTATCCCCACCCCATTAAATTTGTTACCTGCAACACTTCCGAAGAAGTTGCAAACGCCATGAGAGATATGATCGTTCAGAGTGCAGGACCTTATCTTGCATGCGGAATGGGAATCGTTCTTGCGGCTTACGAAGCAAAGGACATGCCTTATGACAAAGCAATGGCACATATCCGCCACGCACAGGATCTTATCGTGAACGCAAGACCTACCACTGCAAAGCGCATTAAGATCATCACCGATTCCTGTGTTGCAGCAGCAGAAGAAGCTTTTGCCGCCGGCGAAAAAGACGCTATCCAGGCAACTTTCGACCGCATTATTGCTCTTACCGACAACCGCTATAACAAAATCGGCGAAGTTGCAAAACACCTTGTTTCCAAATTCCCGGACGAGGGTACCGTTATGACCCAGTGCTATGCGGAAACCATTCTCGGTTTCATGTGCAAGGAAATCAAAGCACAGGGCAAAAAGATCAAATTTGTCTGCCCCGAAACCAGACCTTATTTCCAGGGCGCAAGACTTACCGCTTCTGTTCTTCACGACATGGGATTTGACGTAACCGTTATCACCGATAACATGCCCGGCTGGACCATGCATGAAAAGAAAGTTGACGTTTTCACCTGCGCCGCCGACGCAATCACAATGGACGGCGTTGTTATCAACAAAGTCGGAACTTTCCAGATCGCTCTTGCGGCAAAATATTGGGGAATCCCCTTCTATGTAACCGGAACTCCCGATAAATGCCACCCCTTCGCAAAAGACGTCAAGATCGAAGAGCGCGACCCGAACCTTGTTCTTGAAGCTCTCGGAACCCGCACCGCCGTTGAAGGCGTAAACGGATTCTATCCCGCATTCGACAAAACCCCTCCGGAACTCGTAACCGGCTTTGTCACCGACAAAGGCATCTATGACGGCGACAAACTTTGGGATTATTACAACGGCGACGACGGCACCGGCGAATACGAACTTATAGTATAATAAAAAAGCGGCTTTAAAGCCGCTTTTTTATTATAAATCAAATTAAGGAAATTGTGACCGTACAATTTTTCTTACCCAATAACAGCCATAATCATCAACAATATCTTCGCATACTTTAATTTTGTTTTCTGAAATCAGATGTTCGATTCGTTTTGAAACAAAAGATACATTCAGCCCGAACCATTTTCCAAGAAATTTTCCCATTACTGCTCTTTGAGTTTTCGGGATATTGTCAACGAAATCCAATATAATATCATCGAAAAAATCTTCTTCGACACCAACGATTATATCGTTCACGAGAATTCTCAACGGAGCGTTTTCATCAATAATCTTATCCCAAAGCTCTGCATACAATTTTCGTTCATCATCATAAACAAACATGGCGTCTTTGGAACATTCATCAACAAAATACGGATTGCCAAAAGCCGCCCAATTTCTGTTTTCCACCAGTTTATCTTCATTTGGATCATATTCAAATCCCGGACAAGTTACAATATAAAGTTTGTTTGAATAGTTTTCGAGATATTTGCAAAGCCAGAAAAGACCGCATCGATCTTCTGCACAGTTGCTAACCCAAAGCCTTATTTCGTGGCCTTTCTCCAAAAAGTTTTTGAAAATATTGAATTTTTTTATTATTTCTTCTTTTAAATTTTCATATTCTTCTTCGATTTCTTCTTCGGTAACATCTTTATAAAAAGATTTCAAATATTCTGCTTCTTTTCTTGCGTTCTGTTCGATTAGGTCGTCACAGTCAATCTTGCCATAATTCAAACCCTTCAGAAGGCAAAACGCACCGTCGCTTTTTGTTGAAATTTTAAGTAATCCCGAAAAAGTATCCGAAAAACAAATGTCAATCATATGCTGTCAGCTCCCTGTTTTTGCATGATTTAATTATAGTACAATTTTAAAAAGAAGTAAATTAATCAGTAGTAATTCAAAAGTCCCTCTTTCGTCATCGCTTCGCGGCGCCACCTTCCCCTCTGGGAAGGCTTATAAAAGCTCCCGTGCTCAAACGAGCACGGGAGTTTTGCTTTTATAAACTTTTGAGCACGGAGCTTACATGTTTCTGCAGGCGACGATGTTAACGCCGGTTCCGAGTACATCTTCGAGAAGGATATCTCCGCATTTAACCGGGCTTTCGACGGAAATTTTGTTGATTTCGTCCATTACTTCGAAAATCTTTTCCTTCGGAATGTTGCCGTTGGTTTTAACGGGGATTCTCGGATGAAGTCCGCCTTTGATTTCAACGGTGGAGGAAATGGTTCTCATGGGGTGGGTAAGTTCGCCGATGGCATATTCTTTTCCCTGGGGGCAGTTAAAGCCTTTTGCGGTTTCTTCCGGGTTTTCGGTATCGAGGGTAACAAGGCAGCCTTTGGGGCAGCAGATACAGGTTATGGTCTTAAGCATTATTCTTCGCCCTCCTTAACAACTGCAATTTCAATATCCTGGCCGTTTGCCATTTCAAGCATCTTTTTCGGGATAATAAGTTTTTCCATTTCTGCGGGAAGCATCTGTTCGTGTTTTTTGCTCATAAGAACTTTGTCGCCGGCTTTTACAACAACGGTTGCGTTGTTGAGGACCGCGCGGACGCGGAACAGAACTTCGATGAATTTATCGACCTTGGAAACGGTTACTTTCTGGGGAACGGTGTAGCCGATAAAATCGCCGTTATGGAGTTCGATGGGAGCTTCCACTTCTTCGGAAGAAGCACCTTCGCGCTGTGCTTTAAGATATTCAGCGGCGGCTTTGCCGGCTCTTTCGGATTCGTGAGTTACGAAGTCAACAAGGTCATGAACGTGAAGAACGTTGCCGCAGGCGAAGATTCCGGGAATGGAAGTCATCATGGTTTCGTCAACGATCGCGCCGTTGGTGCGTTTATCGAGAACAACACCGGCGGAACGGGAAAGTTCGTTTTCCGGAACAAGACCGACGGAAAGAAGAAGGGTATCTACGTCAAATTCAATTTCGGTTCCGGGAATGGGATCATAACCGTTTACTTTGCTGACGATGACTTTGGAAAGACGGCCGTTTTCACCTTTGATGTCGGTTACGGTGTGGCTGAGATAAAGCGGAATGCCATAGTCATCAAGGCACTGGGCAATGTTACGTTTAAGGCCGTTGGAATAGGGCATAAGTTCAACGACTGCTTTTACTTCGGCGCCTTCAAGGGTCATTCTTCTTGCCATGATAAGGCCGATATCGCCGGAACCGAGGATAAGGACTTTTTTACCGCACATATAGCCGTCCATGTTGATATATTTCTGGGCGGCGCCGGCGGTGAAAATTCCGGAAGGTCTTTCGCCGGGAATGGAAATTGCTCCGCGGGTTCTTTCGCGGCAGCCCATTGCAAGAACGATTGCGCCGGCATCTATTTTCATGTAGCCTTCGTTGGAGTTGATTGCGTAAACGGATTTTTCCGGGGTGATTGCAAGAACCATGGTATCGGTTTTTACTTCGATTCCGGTTCCTTCAAGACGGTCGATAAAACGCTGGGCATATTCCGGGCCGGAAAGCTGTTCTTTAAAAACATGAAGGCCGAAACCGGAATGGATGCACTGGTTAAGGATTCCGCCGAGCTCCTTATCGCGTTCGATAATGAGAACGGAGCCTGCTCCGTTACGTTTTGCTTCTTCTGCGGCAGCAAGACCTGCGGGGCCTCCGCCGACAACAACTAAATCATAATACATTAACGGCAGCCTCCCTTCGTGGTTTTTCCGGTGAGTATGTAGGAACCGTCTTTGTCAAGAAGAACGTCAACAGGGTCCATATCAAGTTCGCGGGCGATGATTTCGAGGACTTTCGGTCCGCAGAAACCGCTCTGGCATCTGCCCATGCCCGCGTTGCAGCGGCGTTTGATTCCGTCAAGGGTTCTGGGAACGATAACTCCGTGGAGCGCATCGACGATTTCGCCCTCGGTGATGGTTTCACAGCGGCAGATTACACGGCCGTAAAGCGGATTTTTTGCGATTGCGGCGGCTTTTTCTTCGTCGGAAAGTTCCTTGAAGCGAAGGTGTTTGTGTCCGCCGATGAAGTTTTCTTTCTTTTCGGAAGGAACGCCCGCTTCAAGAAGCATTCTTACTGCGTCTTCCGCAATTGCGGGAGCTGCGGAAAGACCGGGAGATTTGATTCCGGCGATGTTCATAAAGTGGTCGTCTTTTTCGGAAAAACCTACGATGAAATCGTGGGTGGAAGGTTCGCTTCGAAGACCTGCGAAGTTACGGATGCATTCGCGGAAATTTACAGCGGTGGTGGTCTTTTTGCTGGTTGCGGCAACGTTTGCAAGGCCGTTTCTGTCGGTGGAAACATCGTCTTTTTCACAGCCGGGGTTTGCGTCGGGACCTACGATAAGGTTTCCGTGAACGGTGGGCGCAACAAGAACGCCTTTTCCGAGAGGACCGGGGCACTGGAACATTACGTGGTTAAAAAGTTCGCCCTGGGATTTATCGAGAAGATAATACTGACCTCTGGAAGAATCGATGGAAAAGCTTTCGTCACCGATCATGTTTGCAACGGTGTCGCTGTAAACGCCTGCGGCGTTAACTACGAATTTTGCTTCGATTTTTTCGCCGTTTTTGCCGGTGATAACAAAGTTTCCGTTTTCTTTTTCGATGGAAGCAGCTTCCCAGCAAAGTTTGAGTTCAACGCCGTTTTCAACGGCCTGTTCGCCCATTGCAAGAGCAAATTCCCAGGGGTTTACAATGCCTGCGGAAGGAGCAAAAAGAGCGCCCACGCAGTTTTCGGAAACGTTGGGTTCCATTTTGCGAACTTCTTCGCCGGAAAGGATCTGCTGATCCGGAACGCCGTTTTCAACGCCTCTGGCATAAAGTTTTTTTACGGTTTCCATTTCTTCTTCGCTGAAAGCAAGAACAAAGGAACCGCAGCGTTTGAAAGGAACATCAAGTTCCTCACAGATTTCACCGGCCATCCTGTTGCCCGGAGCATTATATTTTGCCATAAGAGTTCCGGGTTCCGGGTCATAGCCTGCGTGGATAATGGCGCTGTTTGCACGGGTGGTGCCCATCGCCACGTCGTTTTCTTTTTCGATCAGAACAGCCTTGCAGTTATAGCGGGAGAGTTCTCTTGCAACTCCGCAACCAATAATGCCGGCGCCGATCACGGCAACGTCATAGACCAATTAAAAAATCCCCTTTCAGGCAACAAAAAAGCACGCAGGAAAGACAGCCGGGCGAAACGCTTTCCAGATGCCTCCTTTCGTGCTTTTAAAAGTTGCGCATATTCTAACACCATAATTATACCAAAAACGACGGAATATTCAATATATAATTTTATAAATATTTAACATCGCATTATGTTTGTTTTTCATAAAAAAACCGGCGGCAACCAAAAGTTGCCGACTTTGTTGCTTGTAATAATTCGTAAAATACTGTAAACTGAAAGTATGAAAGGGGGCGGATTTTTTATGACCCTTGGAGAAAAAATTTCGGATTTAAGAAAGAGAAAGGGAATTTCCCAGGAAAAGCTGGCGGAGCTTCTTGATATTTCACGCCAGGCTGTTACAAAATGGGAAAGCGGAAAAGGCAACCCGGATACGGAAAACCTTATCCGCCTTTCGGAAATTTTCGGGGTTTCTCTGGACGAACTTTGCGGAAAAGAAACGGAAAAGCCGAAGGCAAAAATCCACCCGGGCGGACATCTTCTTTGTCTTATCTCGATTCTTGTTGTAACAGCTTACTGCGTTATCGGCGGAATTACGAAAAATTTCGATGGTGAAACGCTGATAATGCTTATTATCCTTGCGATTCCGATGCATTGTTTCACCCACCTTATGTTTTGGGGAATGGTCAAAAGCGGCGAGTTTTCAATGCTTGCCGGATACGATTCCGAAATAAAGTACGATACGGAAAATCTTAAACGGTACGTTTCCGGTCTTGATTTTATGCTTGGATTTGAAACCGTATCTTATCTTTTTTTAATGGTGACAACGGCGCTGATCGTTCCGGAATTTGAAATCCAATATTTTCTTCTTTTCGGATACATAATTTCCTTCGTTGCCGGAATTTTCTTTATGGGTTATAAATTCGGCGATAAAATTTATCTTGATCCGAAGGACGCGGAAAAAGCAAAACGCGCTTTTCCTTCGGAAATTATCCTTATGGTGATGATTTTTTCAGCAATAGCGGCTTTTGTGCTTTTCTTCGAGCTTAAAGGATATCAGAACAACACCGCAAAACCTTTCCCGATGCTCGGAATGATGTTCGTTTCAGTCGGTCTTTCCCTCGGCGGATATCTTGCGGAAAGCAGAAGACTTAAAAGAGAAGAAAACCCGAAACCCTTTTTCGGAAAATCTTTTATTATTTGTAATGTTCTTGCGGTTGCCGCGATTTTTGCGATGGCGGTATTGTAACAAAGGAGGCTTTTTTATGAATCATAAACTCAGCAGAAAGATTTTTAACATCGGTCTTTTGGCTGCTGTTGCGGTTGCCTTGCTCGGCGGAATTTTTATGAAAGTCTGGCTCCTTTGGCTCTGTGTCGGGCTTCTTGTTCTTAATCTTATGCAGCAGAATGCTTTTGACAGATGTCTCCATTGCGGCGAATGGTTCAATCCAAGAGCAGCAGAACCGGATTTTTGTCCGAAATGCGGAAAGAAAGTTGATGAATAACAAAACAGCAAAAACGGGTGGATCGATATCCACCCGTTTTCTTCATTAAACCGCATAATTAAGCCGAATTTAAGCGTTTTATCATATTTTAATTTTGCTATTTATATAATTTTAAGTATTATACTATAAAATAAAACTGAAGAAATTCAACAAAAAAACCGCCATTTCAGGCGGTTTTTCTTTTTTAAAATCAAACGCGGAGTTCGTCGGAAACAACAAGACCCGGGTTCATTTTCATCATGTAATTGAGCGCCCAGATTCCGCTGAAGACAAGAACATGGTTGCCGCGGTAATCTTCAAGGACCTTGGTTCCGTTTGCAAGATCAAGCTGGTTAACGGGAACGGGACATTCAAGAATGAAGCGGAGATGCTCATAGGGCAGCGGGCTCATATAAAGTTCGACGCCGTATTCGCTCTGCATTCTGTAACGGAAAACGTCGAACTGAAGAGTACCGACAACGCCGATGATTGCTTCCTCAAGGCCGTAGCCGGGGATCTTGAAAATCTGGATCGCACCTTCCTGGGCAATCTGTTCGATGCCTTTGATAAACTGTTTGCGTTTCATGGTGTCCTTCGGGCGGACGGACATGAAGTGTTCCGGCTCAAAGGTCGGGATTCCGGAATAGCGGAATTTTCTGCCGGGCATGGTGATTGTATCGCCGATGGAGAAAACGCCCGGATCGAAAACGCCGATGATGTCGCCGGCGTAAGCTTCCTCAACAATTTCGCGTTCAGCAGCCATGATCTGCTGCGGCTGGGAAAGACGCATTTTCTTTCCGCCCTGAACGTGATAAACTTCCGCGTCGCGCTCGAATTTGCCGGAGCAGATTCGCATAAAAGCAAGGCGGTCGCGGTGGGCCTTGTTCATGTTTGCCTGGATTTTGAAAACGAAAGCGGAAAAACCTTCTTCAATGGGGTCGATAACGCCTTCGTCGGAAGTTCTTGCAAGGGGGGGAGTTGTCATTTTAAGGAAGGCTTCGAGGAAAGGTTCAACGCCAAAGGTCGTTAAAGCGGAACCGAAGAAAACGGGGCTGAGGGTTCCGTTCTGAACGGCTTCCATATCAAAATCTCTTCCGGCGCCGAGGAGTTCAACGTCATCGCGGATCTGTTCCCAGCCTTTTTCTCCGAGGTAATCCGCAACTTCCGGGTTGTCGAGTTCGATTTCAACGGAGGAAGATTTTCTGCCTTTTCCTTCATCGCCGAAGAAAAGAATGCTTTTCTTTTCGCGGTCATAAACGCCCTGGAATTCTTTTCCGCAGCCGATGGGCCAGTTCATTGCGTAGGTGTCGATTCCGAGTTCGCGTTCAACTTCTTCGCAAAGATCGAAAGGATCCTTGGTTTCGCGGTCCATTTTGTTGATAAAGGTAAAAATCGGAATGTGGCGCATGGAGCAGACTTTGAAAAGTTTTCTGGTCTGGGGCTCAACGCCCTTTGCTCCGTCGATTACCATTACTGCGGAGTCCGCCGCCATAAGGGTTCTGTAAGTATCTTCGGAGAAGTCCTGGTGTCCGGGGGTATCAAGAATGTTGATGCAAAAACCGCTGTGCTGGAACTGCATTACGGAGGAAGTTACGGAAATTCCGCGTTGCTTTTCAATTTCCATCCAGTCGGAGGTTGCGGCTTTGGCTTTTTTGCCTTTAACTTCGCCTGCCTGGGCAATTGCACCGCCATAGAGCAGGAATTTTTCGGTAAGGGTGGTTTTACCTGCGTCGGGGTGGGATATAATCGCAAAAGTTCTTCTGCGTGAAATTTCTTCTTTTAAACTGGGCATTGATATTCCTCCAATTGTAATTTAAGACAATTTATTATTCTACCACAAAAACCGCATTATTACAAGGGAAAAAGCGTTTTTTAAACATGCGTATTGAAAGAATAAAAATTTTTTGATGTACCGTTTTCGGTATAAGTTTCCATTGACAATTAAGAGATAAAAATGTAATATATAAAAAGAACATTTGTTCGATTTTCTGCCGGAGGTGTTTCTTTTGCCGTTTGATTATAAAAAAGAATATAAGGACTTTTACCTTCCTAAAGGAAAACCGCAGATAGTGGAAATTCCTAAAATGAATTTTGCAGCGGTGCGTGGAAAAGGCGACCCGAACAAAGCTGAAAGCGGATACAAAGACGCCATAGGGCTTCTTTATGCAGTTTCATATACGGTGAAAATGAGTTATAAAGGCAGCCACACGATTGCCGGATATTTTGATTATGTTGTTCCGCCGCTGGAAGGATTTTGGAAGCAGGAAGGCGTTGACGGAGTTGATTATTCCGATAAAGACAGTTTTGAATGGATTTCGGTCATAAGGCTTCCGGATTTTGTTACGGAAGAGGAATTTGACTGGGCAAAAGCCGAAGCGGGAAAGAAAAAGAAAATCGATTGTTCGGCGGTGGAATTTTTTTCGCTTGAAGAAGGGCTTTGTGTCCAGATAATGCACACCGGTACTTATGACTCCGAACCGGAAAGCGTTCTTAAAATGGAAACTTTTCTTGAAGAAAACGGTTTTGAAAACGATTTTTCCGAGGAAAGACTTCATCACGAAATTTATCTTTCCGATCCCCGAAAAACTTCTCCGGAAAAATGCAGAACGGTTGTAAGACACCCGATAAAAAAGATTTGATTTATAAAAGAGGCGGCTTTTATGGACATGTACGAAAAACTTGAAATTCTTGCGGAAGCCGCAAAATATGATGCTTCCTGCTCTTCAAGCGGAAGCGGACGTTCTTCTTCCGAAGGAATGATAGGGGCAGCGACCCCTTCCGGCTGCTGCCATTCTTTTACCGCGGACGGAAGATGCGTAAGTCTTCTTAAAATCCTGATGTCAAATGCCTGCGTCTATGACTGTAAATATTGCATCAGCCGAAGAAGCAACGATTTTCCGCGGGCAACTTTTACTCCCCGGGAAATCGCGGAGCTTACGATAGAATTTTACCGAAGAAACTATATCGAAGGGCTTTTTCTTTCTTCCGCGGTGGTCGGAACGCCGGATTGGACCATGGAACATATGATAGAAGCCCTGCGTCTTTTGCGTGAGGAATACGGTTTTGCGGGCTATATCCATGCAAAGGCGATTCCCGGAGCAGACCCCGTTCTTACGCATCGGCTCGGTCTTCTTGCGGACAGGGTAAGCGTAAACATCGAACTTCCTTCGGAAAAATCTTTGGTGAGCCTTGCACCGGATAAAACGAAACACAACATTCTTGAACCTATGGGACTTATCAAAACCGGTATTGAGGAAAACTGTGAAGACCTTGTAAAATATCGCCATACTCCGAAATTTGTTCCGGCGGGGCAAAGCACCCAGATGATAGTCGGCGCTTCCCCGGAAACGGATTATCATATTCTTCATCTGACAGAAAGTTTGTATAAAAAATACGGACTCAAACGCGTTTATTATTCCGCCTATGTTCCGCTCCAGGAAGATGCGCTTTTGCCAAGCCTTGATACAAGGCCGCCGCTTCTTCGTGAGCACCGGCTTTATCAGGCGGACTGGCTTTTGCGGTTCTATGGCTTCGAGGCAAGTGAAATAATAGATCCAAAAAAGCCGATGCTTCACCCGGAGGTGGATCCGAAATGCTCATGGGCGGTCAACCATCTCGACGATTTTCCGGTCGAGGTGAACACGGCGGATTATGAAATGCTTCTGCGCGTTCCGGGAATCGGCGTTACGGGCGCAAAAAGGATAGTGCGCGCCCGCAGAAGCCAGAAACTTGATTTTGATTCGCTCAAGCGGCTCGGCATCGTGCTCAAAAGAGCAAAGTTTTTTATTACCTGCAGCGGGAAAACTTTGCAAAAGCTTCCGGAAACAACGGAAAGCATGCTTTGGGCGATAACTTCGCCCAACAGAATGGGCGGTTTTACCGATTACGGAATGGAACAGCTTTCGCTTTTTGAACCGGTGCTCACGGGAGAGGTGGTAAGGGAATGCCTGACAGGGGAATTTTGATTTTTGCTTATGACGGTACATTCGAAGGCTTTCTTTCGGCGGTTTTCGATTCTTTTTCAATGAAAACGATTCCCGCGGATATTGTTGTTTTTGATGATATGGAGCCTTCTCTGCTCAAAATCCACTACATCGAAACAGATTTTGAGCACGCGAAACGGGTGAGAACCGGAATTGAAAACAAACTGGGATATACCGTGCTCAACATGGTGGAAAAGGCATTTCTTTTTGACGAAGAAGGAAAAGAAACAGCGATTTTACGCTTTATCCACAAGGCTTTTTCGGAGGGAAGAAGCATTGGAAGCAGGATCGGCGACGAAACGGTGAGCACCGTTTATAAAATGTGCGTTGCGGTCGGCAATGAAGCCGAAAGACACCGCCAATTCGCCCGTTTTTCGGATTCGAAAGGCGCGCTTATTTCAGTTATACATCCGAAACATTTTGTTCTTCCGCTTATAAAAAACTTCTTTTGCGCAAGAATGAAAAACGAAACTTTTATGATTTTCGATGCTGAGCACGGGGCCGCGCTTATCCATACTCCAAAGCGCACAGCAATTATTCCGGTGGAAAATCTTGAGATTCCGGATTGTTCGGAGGATCGTTTTTACAGCGGCCTTTGGAAGAATTATTACCGCCATATCGCCATTGCAAGCCGTTATAACCCAACATGCCGCCGGGCACATATGCCGAAAAGATTCTGGGAATATCTTCCGGAAGTCCGGGAAGAACTTGAAGAAGGTTTTGTTCCAAAGCTTTCTTTCGGAACAGCCGAAGAAATTGCGGCGGGCATAAGGAACGATTTTAAGAACAGACTTTTGGAGGGTGAAACGGATGGAAATTGAATTTGTTCCTGCCAAACCGGAAGATGCACGCTTTCTTTCCGAAATGCGCAGAAAAGTCTGGCTTACCACTTACCGGGGAATATATCCGGACAAAATGCTTGATGAATTTGACTATGAATTCCATGATAACAAAAATCTTTCCATGATAAATTCGGAAGAATTTTCGGTTTATTTTATTTCCGAAAAAGAAGAAAAAATCGGGTATCTTATTATTCAGCATAAAAGTCCGCTTTATGTCCAATCGCTCTATCTTCTTGAAAAATCCAGAGGAAAAGGGATTGGAAGAAAGGTTTTTGAATTTATCCGTACCCGCTGCCGGGAAAGCGGAATCGATAAATTTTATCTTGGCTGTCACCCGGAGAACAAAAATGCCCTTGGTTTTTATGAAAAAATGGGCGGAATTATTACCGCAAGGGACGAAGGACATGAAAACAACAACGAAAACAGCGTTAAAATTGAATTCAGCGTTTGAAAAATCCGCCGGAAACGGCGGATTTTTTTATAAAAAAGCGGAGTTTTTAAAATGGGCTTGTATTTAAGCCTTAATATGTTATATAATAAATTGATTATATCTGTCTTTTTTTCGGAAAGGGGAGCTGCGAATGTTCTGTACCTGCACAAGCATGGGTCTTCTTGGAATAAACGCATATAAGGTTGCCGTGGAGGTGGACCTTTCCGAATCCTTTCCGGGTTTTGATATTGTTGGCCTCCCGGACGTTGCGGTAAAGGAATCCCGCGACAGAGTCCGCACGGCTATCATCAACAGCGGTTTTGATTTTCCGATAGGAAAAATCGTTGTGAACCTTGCCCCAAGCGATATCAAAAAAGCCGGTTCGCTTTATGACCTTCCGATACTTATCGGAATTTTAAAAGCCGACGGACAAATCGAAGGAGATTTCCGCGGCTGTGCGTTTATAGGCGAACTTTCCCTTGAAGGAACCATAAAACCGGTCACCGGAATTTTGCCGATGGTTCTTGAAGCAAAAAAACTCGGTATTGAAAAAATTTTCATTCCGGAGGGAAACGCTTCGGAAGGAAGCGTTGTTGAAGGGATCGAAGTTTATGCTGTCGGTTCCGTTTCAGAAGTTGTTTCACATCTTCGGGGCGATGAAGTTATCGAACCGCTTAAACCGGTGGAATTCATAAACAATCACTCTGATTTTTATGAAGCGGATTTTGAGGACGTTAAAGGTCAGTATGAGGCAAAACGTGCCCTTGAAATTGCCGCGGCCGGTTTCCATAACATTCTTCTGATAGGTCCTCCCGGCGCGGGAAAAAGCATGCTTGCAAAGCGCCTTCCCTCAATTCTTCCGGAAATGACCTTTGAAGAATCCATTGAAACAACAAAAATCCATTCCATCTGCGGAACTTTGCCGGAAGGAACGGGACTTGTTAAAAAACGTCCTTTCCGCGCCCCGCACCACACAGTTTCGCCCGCGGGTCTTACCGGCGGCGGAACGATTCCAAGACCGGGCGAAATTTCCCTTGCCCATAACGGAGTTCTTTTCCTTGATGAACTTCCGGAATATAACCGCACCGCAATGGAAGTTCTTCGCCAGCCGCTTGAAGACGGAACCGTTACAATTTCAAGGGCGGCGGGAAGGCTTACCTATCCCTGCTCCATTATGCTTGTTGCGGCAATGAACCCTTGTCCCTGCGGATATTACGGACACCCGACCAGAAAATGCACCTGTTCCGAAGGTTCGGTCCAGAGATATCTTTCAAAAGTTTCCGGTCCGCTTCTCGACAGGATAGACCTTCATGTTGAAGTTATGCCGGTTGAATTTTCCGACCTTAGCGACAGAACAAAAGCGGAACCCTCTTCCGCTATCCGCGAAAGAGTAAACGCCGCAAGAAGGATACAGAACGAGCGCTATAAAGGAACCGGAATAAACTGCAACGCAATGCTTACGCCGGCTTTTCTGCATCAGTTCTGTGTTCTTACCGAAGGCGCGCAGAATATGCTTAAAACCGCTTTTGAGCGAATGGGTCTTTCCGCAAGGGCATATGACAGAATTTTGAAAGTTGCAAGAACCATTGCCGATCTTGACGGCAGTGAGGATATAGACGTTCAGCATATTGCGGAAGCTCTGCAATACAGAAGCCTTGACAGAAAATATTGGGGGAACTGATAAAAATGCTTGAAGAAATCATGAAAGCTGCCGGAATCGAAGTTTTCGGCGTTGCGGATTATAACGAAACCCTTCCCGGAACCGGATTCAAACAGAGAGAAATGTTCGACGGAATCCAGTCCGTAATAGTATGCCTTATCCCCTGGGATACCGGCATGAACGAAGGCAGAAATATGGCAAGATATGCCGTCGGCAGAAATTATCATGACGTTGCGGCGGAGCATCTTTCCGTTGCAACCGAAATTCTGCGCAGAGCTTTTCCGGAAGAGACTTTCAAGTTTTTTGTGGATTCCTCTCCCATTGCCGAAGTCAGAGCGGCTGTTCTTGCGGGACTCGGCGTCCGCGGAAAGAACAACCTTCTCATCAGCAAGGAATATGGTACCCGCTGTGCCATAGGCGAAATCATAACCACCAGAAAATTTGCAAAATCCAAAAAATCCGTCGGAACCTGTTTCGACTGCGGAAAATGCATCCGCGAATGTCCCGCAGGCGCACTTTCCGAAAAAGGATATGAAAAGGAAAAATGCGTCGCATATATAAACCAGATGAAAAAGGAACTTACTCCGGAAGACGAGGCTCTTATCAAAAAAGTAGGATTCATCTGCGGTTGCGACTGCTGCACCGATTGCTGTCCCATGAACAGACACGCGGACGGCACCGGACTTAAAGAATTCAAAGAGAGCGCAAAACCGGTTTACACCCCGGGAATGGATCTTTCCGACCGCTCCTATGGCTGGAAGCCGGCAAACGTTGAGCGCAATTATAAAATAATCACGGAGGATTAAAATGGAGATCCTTAAAAAGGAACAATACCCCGAATACGAAGCTTTTTGCCAAAGCCACCCCCAGGGCGGATTCACTCAGTCTACCCATTGGTACGGCGTTAAAAACAATTGGGGCCACGAAGTTGTTGTTTCCAGAAACGAAACCGGCGAAATCGTCGGCGGAATGTCTGTTTTGATACAAAAAATCCCGCTTATCGGAACAAGTTTTCTCTATGCACCGAGAGGTCCGGTTTGCAACCTTCACGATAAATCCGTTCTTAAAGACCTTATGAACGGTGCAAAAGTTCTTGCGAAAAAGCATAACGCCCATAACTTCAAAATGGACCCGGACGTTCTTGCTTCCGATGAGGAATTTCTTAAAATTGCCGATGAACTTGGCTTCAAAAGAAAATTCGGTCCTACCGGTTTTGAAACCATTCAGTGCCGTTTCAACTACCGCCTTTATATAAAGGACCGCACCGAGGACGAGGTTTTCATGAACCTTACCCAGAAATGCCGCTATAATGTCCGCGTTGCGATAAAACACGGCGTTGAAATAAAGGTTGTCGGCAAGGAATATCTTGATGAATTCATGCGCATAATGCAGACTACCGGCGAAAGGGACGGCTTTAATATCCGTCCGAAGGAATATTTCGAGAGAATGCTCGATTCCCTCGGCGAACACGTCCGCCTTTATATGGGATTTTATAACGGTCAGGCGGTTTGCGGAACCATCACCACAAACTATGCCGGAAAATGCTGTTATGTATATGGCGCTTCCGACAACGCCTACCGCAACGTTATGCCCAACTATCTTATCCAGTGGGAAATGATAAAATGGGCTATCGAGACCGGATGCGAAGTTTATGACTTCCAGGGAATTTCCGGTAACCTTGAGGACGAAAGCGACCACCTCTACGGTCTTTACCGTTTCAAACGCGGATTCAACGGCCAGGTGGACGAACTTCCCGGTGAGTTTGATATAACCTATAAACCCCTTGCGGCGAAAATGGTAAAACACGCCATAAAACTCAACGGAAAGCTTCATAAACTTAAAAAGAGGTTCAGAAAATGAACCCGCTTGAAAATGCTTTGAATGAATATATCGGAAAAGATCTTTCCCGATTCCATATGCCCGGGCATAAGGGTGCGGAAAGTTTTCCGGAATATTATAAATTTGATGTGACCGAGGTTGAAGGAACGGACAGCCTTTTTGAAGCTTCCGAAGCGATTTTTGAAACGGAAAAACGCTTTGCAAAAATTTACGGAAGCGGAGCAAGCCTTCTTTCCGCCGGCGGTTCAACCCTTTGTATTCAGGCGATGCTTGCGACAGCTTTGAATCCGGGGGATAAACTGATCATTGCAAGAAACTGCCATGCTTCCGCAGTGAACACAATCGCTCTGCTCGACCTTGAACCGATTTGGATAAATCCGAGAGATTTAAAAGGCGCAGAAGCGGCTTTTTCGGAAAATCCGGAGGCAAAAGCGGTTTATCTTACTTCGCCGGATTATTTCGGGGTTATCAGCGATATCGAAGCTTTTGCGAAACTTGCGCATGAAAAGGGAGCAAAGCTTTTGGTGGATAACGCCCACGGAGCACATCTTCACTTTTTCCCGACGGAGATGCATCCCATTTCTCTCGGCGCGGATATGTGCGCGGATTCTCTTCACAAAAGCCTTCCGGTACTTACCGGAGGAGCGCTTCTTCATCTTAAAGACGGTGCTCTCAGAGAAACCGCAAAACAGAAAATGCGCCTTTTCGGCTCAACAAGCCCAAGCTATCTTATAATGCTTTCCGCTGATAAATGTGCGGAATATCTTGAAACAAAGGCGAAATACGATTTTGCCATGCTCAATGGAAAAGTGGCAAACCTTCGCTATAAAGCTTTTGAGCACGGGCTTGCGCCAAAAACAAGAAACGTTGAACCCGCAAGGCTTACTCTTTCGGTAAAATCCACCGAAATGACCGGAGAGGAATTTGGAAGAAAACTCCGTGAGCACGGAATTGAACCGGAATATGTGAACGATGAATGGGCGGTGCTCATGGCTTCGCCTTTCAATACCGAAAGGGATTTTGAAAGGGTCGCAAAATTCATCGAAGAAACTTTCGGAAACGGTTTTTCCGCTTTTGAAGAAAAACTTTCGGAAATGCCGGCAAAAGCGATGAGCGTAAGAAAAGCGGTTTTTGCCGAAACGGAGGAAATCGAAACCGAAAAGGCCGTCGGAAGAATTGCCGCAAGGCTTGATCTTCCGTGCCCGCCATGTATTGCTCTTGCGGTTCCGGGAGAAATAATCGGTGAAAAAATCGCCGAACTGCTTCTGAAGTACGGAATCAAAAGGATAAACGTTGTTAAATAAAGTTTTTTTCCGCGTTTGCGGTCAAATATTACATAATCTTCCCAAGGAGGAACAATAATATGAAAATGATAATGGCAATCGTCTCCGGCGATGACAGCAGCGCTGTTTCCGCAGCACTTACCAAAGCAAGATATTCCGTAACAAAACTTGCAACCACCGGCGGTTTTCTTATGAGCGGAAACACCACCTTCCTCATCGGTGTAAATGATGACCAGGTTGAGGACGTTATCGCAATCATTGCAAAACACAGCAAAAAGCGCAAACAGATGGTTCCCAACAACAGCTTTGACGTCGGTATGTATTCCGCATTCCCGGTCGAAGTTACCGTTGGCGGCGCAACCGTTTTTGTAATGAACGTTGAACATTTCGAGAAGGTTTAAAAATGCCCGGAGCAAAAGAGCTTAAAAGGACGCTTTCCGCAGCCTTGCGCGAAGGTATTCTTTCCCATGCGGTTCTTATTGAAGGTGAAAAAGGAAGCGGAAAAAAAGAACTTTCACTATGGCTTGCAAAGGCTATTCTTTGCAGAAGTGAAAACAGACCTTGCGAAAACTGTTCCGTTTGCAGAAAAATCGAAAGCGGAAACCACCCGGACGTTGAAATTTACGGCGGAAGCGGCGGAGCAAGAAGTTTCCATATTGAAAGCATAAGGGAAATCAAAAATTCCCTTTGGCTTGCGCCAAACGAATCGGAACAAAAAGTCTATATCCTTCTCAACATCGAGGATATGACCCAGGAAGCTCAGAACGCCCTTCTTAAATCCCTTGAGGAACCGCCGGCACACGCAAGGTTCATTCTTACCTGTGACAACCGCAAAAGCCTTTTGGATACCATTATAAGCCGCTCAACTGTTTATTCCCTTGAACCGCCAACCAGAGAGGAATGCGCGGCGGCTTTGCGGGAAAAATTCGGGGAAATTTCCGAAAAGGAAGCGGAGCTTTTTGCAATCGCCTACGGCGGAAATTTCGGAGCGGCAAGCGAAGGTTTTTCCGAAGGAAAAAGCGAAATTGTTTTTCTTGCGGCAAAAGTTCCGGAACTCCTGAAAAACGGCAGCAGCTATGTTCTTGCTGCGGAACTTTCCGCAAAATGCAAAACAAGGGCGGACCTTCTGGAATTTCTCGAAAGGCTTCTTAATATAACCGGACGTTGCGGGATCGACCGCGCCGCCGGAAAAAAAGCACCGGTGAGGGTAAGCCCCGCCGAAGCAGTTAAAACATCAGAAATTATTGAACGCGGAAAAACTTCCGTTTTGCAGAACTGTTCTCTTGAACTTATCGAAAGCTGGCTTTGCATGGAACTTTCACGCGTTTTCGGAGGAAATTTATGAGCGAAAAGATCGAAGTTATAGGCGTCCGCTTTAAAGAAGTCGGCAAAGTCTATTATTTTGACCCGGAAGGCGAACGTTTTTCCATCGGCGACAGAGTTATTGTTGAAACAAGCCGCGGAACAGAATGCGGCGAGGTTGCGGCAGACAACCGCTTTGTTTCCGAAGAAAAAGTTGTTATGCCTCTTAAAAAAGTTCTTCGCTTTGCAACAGCGGAAGATCTTAAGCATGTTGAAGAAAATAACATGCTTGAAAAACAGGCTTTTGAAAAATGCCTTGTTAAAATTGCGGACCACGGTCTTGATATGAAACTTGTTGATGTTGAATATACTTTTGACAACAGCAAGATAATTTTCTATTTTACTGCCGACGGAAGGATCGACTTCCGCGAACTTGTAAAAGATCTTGCGGCAATCTTCAGAACAAGAATCGAACTTCGCCAGATCGGTGTTCGCGACGAAGCAAAAATGCTTGGCGGACTTGGAATTTGCGGAAGACCTTTCTGCTGTTCCCAGTTCCTTGGGGAATTTGCGCCGGTTTCCGTAAAAATGGCAAAGGAACAGGGCCTTTCCCTTAACCCCACAAAAATTTCCGGAACCTGCGGAAGGCTTATGTGCTGCCTTAAATATGAACAGGAAGGTTACGAGGAACTTATCAGAACAATGCCGAGAATCGGTGCCGCGGTCAGAACCCCGGACGGAAACGGCGTTGTTGTTGACCTTAACCTTATGACCGGAATGCTTACGGTAAAAATGGACGATGCACCGGACGGTGCACCCAAATCTTTCCACAAATCTTTCGTAAAACGAATTCGCGGCGAAAGAGAAGAAATCAGAACCGAAGAGGAAGAGTAATTCCTTTTTAATAAAATTTTCAGGAGGATCTTACCATGGCCTATAAAATTTCCGATATGTGTATCGAATGCGGAACCTGCGCGGAAAACTGCCCCGTTGGAGCAATTGAACCCGGCGACGGAAAATACGTTATCAACCCCGCAAAATGTATCGATTGCGGAACCTGTTCCTATTCCTGCCCTGTTGGTGCGGCACAGCCCGGGGACGATTTATAATCTTATCCGAAAAGAACGCCGGAGCGGCGTTCTTTTTTTGTTTTTGATGAATTTTTAAAAACGGAGGATAAAAAATGGATTATCAGGTTGTTGATATTGAAAACTGGAGCAGAGGAAAGCTTTTCAGTCATTATATGGATTATATGCGGATAGTTCTGAGCTTAACGGTGGAAATTGACGTAACTCCGCTTAAAAAATATTCAGGGAAAACCGGTCTGGGTTTTTACCCGCTTATGATATGGGCGGTTTCGAAGGTTATAAATTCCCACGATGAATTCAAATTCGGCTGGAACGAAAAGGGCGAACTTATAAAATGGGATTTTGTTTCGCCATCATACACGGTTTTTCATAAAGAAGACGAAAATTTCACGAAGATGCTTACGGAATATTCCGATGATATTTTTGAATTTTGCAAAAGAGTTGATAAGGACAGAAAGGAACACGAAAACGAGCGGGCAATCGTTAAAAACCACCCGGCAAATTTTTTCGATGTTTCCTGCCTGCCCTGGGTAAAATATAAACATTTTGATATGCATGTTTTCGATGAAGGAAAATTTCTTGCGCCGGTTGTTACCTGGGGAAAATATGAGGAGGAAAACGGGAAACTTATGATGCCGCTTTCCATGAACATAAATCATGCGGTGGCGGACGGTTTTCATCTTTCGAGATTTTTCAATGAGGTCCAGGAAATTATAAATTCCTTTAACGAAAAGAACTGACGCTGTTTGTTATTTATACAACATATTAACAAGAGTGCTATTGATTTTTTAAAAATATGTGATAGAATAAAAATATCTTTTAAAAGGAGGTTTTTTGATTATGGCATACAAAATTTCCGATGCTTGCATCATGTGCGGCGCTTGCGCAGATGCTTGCCCTGTTGAAGCAATTTCCGAAGGTGACGGCAAATACGTTATCGATCCTGACAAATGCATCGAATGCGGCGCTTGCGCAGGCGAATGCCCTGTTGGTGCTCCCGAAGAAGCATAATTAAAAAAGTAATTTCAAACGGAAAGGCAAAACAGCCTTTCCGTTTGTTTTTTTGCTTTAATATTGATTTTTATAAAATATGTGATAAAATTAAAATATAATGAAAGGGGGCGGCCGAAAGCTTATGGCATACGTTATAACAAGCGCCTGCATTGAATGCGGAAAATGCGAAAAAGAATGTCCTAAGGAAGCAATCTATCCAAGCTGCGGACAGTATGCGGTAATTCCGAGAAGATGTATCGAATGCGGAAAATGCGCAAAGGTTTGTCCCGTCGGTGCGCCCGTTAAGAAAGAGAAAAAATGATTTTTGCGGGAAGGGAAATCCCTTCCCGTTTTTTATATTTTGCAAGAGGATTTTTATGGATATAATCGTAAACGATTTTTACGGCCTTGATATGGCCACGACAAAAGAATATGGCTTTGGCGGCGATGCTCTTTTGCTTGCGGAATTTGCAAAGCCGAAATTCAAAGACGTGGTGCTTGATCTTTGTACCGGATGCGGAGTTGTTCCGGTTATGATGATGGCAAACGGCTTTAAAGGAAGGGTCACCGCCGTTGATATCCAGCCCGGTGCAATTGAACTTTGCAGATGGACCGCCGAGAAAAACGGGATTGAGGACAGATTCTTTCCGGTTCTTGCGGATCTTAACGAACTTGATTGGCCGGCGGAAAGTTTCAGCCTTATAACGGTCAACCCGCCTTATTTTGTAACAGGTTCCGGAAAGGAAAACGGAACCACATCAAGGGATCTTGCAAGGCGCGAAAGCGGCTGTACCCTTGCGCAGGTTACAAAAGCTGCCGGAAGGCTTCTTAAATACGGCGGAAGATTCTGCATGTGCCACAGGCCGGAACGTCTTGCAGACGTTATTTTTGAAATGCGCAAAAACAAAATCGAACCGAAGCGTCTTACTTTTGTCAACAACGCAACGGATTCCGCAGAACCCTGGCTTATTCTTATAGAAGGCAAAAAAGGCGGCCACGCCGGACTTAAAATAAACTATATTCAGAACGGAAGATAAAATATTATGGGAATTCTTTATGTTGTGGGAACACCGATCGGAAACCTCGGAGATTTTTCGCCGAGGGCGGTTGAAACCCTTGAAAAAGTTGATTTTATTGCGGCGGAGGACACCCGCGTTACCGTAAAGCTTCTTAACCATTTCGGAATAAAAAAACCGATGGTGATTTACCAGAAATTCAACGAATATGAGCAGGGAGATATCATCGTTTCCCGCCTTCAGAACGGCGAAAGCTGCGCGATCGTTACCGATGCGGGAATGCCCTGCATAAGCGATCCGGGCGAGACCCTTGTTAAACTTTGCATCAAAGCGGACGTTAAAGTGGAAGTTGTTCCCGGTCCTTCCGCGGTTGTTTCCGCTCTTGCTGTTTCCGGGCTTTCCGTTTCCCGCTGGACTTTCGAAGGTTTTCTCAGCGTAAAACGCACCTCCAGAATGGAACATCTTATGGAGCTTCGCCACGAACGCAGAACCATGGTTTTCTATGAAGCGCCCCATAAACTTCTCAGCACTCTTAAAGATATGAATTCCGTTTTCGGCGAAAGAAACATTGTTGTCGTAAAGGAACTTACAAAAATCCACGAAACTTCCTGGAGAGGAACCCTTTCCGAAGCGGTGAAATATCATACCGAAAACCCGCCCAAGGGCGAATATGTTCTTGTTCTTGAAGGGGAACAGGTTGAAAAAGAAGAAATGCGCGACCCGATGGAGGAAGCGATTTCCATTGCAAAGGAACTTATGGAAAAAGGAAAACCCGCTTCCATGGCCGCAAAGGAAGCCGCAAAACTTACCGGACAGACCAAAGGCGAAGTTTATAAACGCCTTATCGAAAATGAAGAATAAAA
This sequence comes from Oscillospiraceae bacterium, assembly GCA_018110905.1. Lineage (GTDB taxonomy): Bacteria > Bacillota > Clostridia > Oscillospirales > Ruminococcaceae > UMGS1668. Next base: position 24,215 of record JAGBAZ010000046.1, on the reverse strand, counting down.
TTAAAAAAAGCCCGCTTTTAAGCGGGCTTTTTTGCTGAATGAAAAAACAAAATCTTTACATATTTTGTGTAAAAGGATATAATTATTTTATAGTAATTTTATCAGGGAGGTTTTTTGAATGGAATATAATAAAAAGGTACTTAAAACCGCGGCAAAAATCACCGCGGCAACTCTTTCCGAAAGCGGAAAATTCGGAATTGAAAACGCAGAAAAAACCGTTGATTTTCTTAAAACCGTTTACGGCGCAATTCTTCCGATAAAAGAAGACGAAAACTGTGTAAAAGATGCTTTTAAAGCTGCCGGAAAAATAACCGCGGCCGCATGTGAAGAAATGGAAGATCCCTGCGGAAAAACCGCCGCAAAATTCTTCGAAATCGTTTATAGTAAAATTTCACCTCTCGCTTCCGAAGAGGATTTTGACGAAGATGTTTTCAAATATGTTTCCAAAATAACCGCAGCAGCCTGCGAAGAAATGGAAGAACCGGACGAAGAAAAAGCAGAAGAAGCCGCTGAATTTTTCAAAGCGGTTTATTGCGGACTTCTTAAAGATGAAGCCGAAGAGAAAGAACCCGAAGAAACAGCTGAAGAAGAACCCGCAGAAGAAGAACCTGTTTGCAGCGGAAAATATATCGTAAAAGAAACCGCAAGCGGAATCAGCTTCCGCCTTGCCGCCGGAAATAATCAGGTTATCGGTGTTTCCGAAGTTTATTCCGGGCGTGCCGCAATGGAAAAAGGCATCGACTCCGTAAGAAAGAATGCTCCGATCGCAAACATTGAAGACCAGACAGCAGAACCGGTTGTTCCGGCAACCTGCCCGAAATTCGAAATCTATAACGACAAAGCAGGCGAATTCCGTTTCCGCCTTAAAGCACGCAACGGCGAGATAATCCTTGCTTCCGAAGGCTATAAAACAAAAGCTTCCTGCGAAAACGGAATCGAATCCGTCCGTAAAAACGCACCGGCGGAAATTGCCGAATAACGGAGGAAAACATGGCTGAAGAAAGACGCGACAAACATAATTATTACCTTGATATTGCAGAAAGCGTTCTTGAACGCGGAACCTGCCTTCGCAGAAAATATGGGGCAATAATTGTAAAAAACGACCAGATAATTTCCACCGGATATGCCGGAGCACCCCGCGGAAGAAAAAACTGCAGCGACCTTGGCTGGTGCAGAAGAGAAAAACTTAACGTTCCCCGTGGCGAAAGATATGAACTTTGCAGAAGCGTTCACGCTGAAGCAAATGCGATCATAAGCGCATCAAGGGAAAATATGATAGGTTCAACCCTTTATCTTGTCGGAAAGGAATGCGAAACCGGCGATTACGTAAAGAACGGAAGCTGCTGCAGCATGTGCAAAAGAATGGTTATAAATGCGGGAATCAAAAACGTAGTTATCCGCGATGACCGAAAAAACTTCCGTATAGTAAGCGTTGATGATTGGATCTATAATGACGATTCACTCGATGATACTCTTGGATATTAAAAGATAAAAAAAGCACCGCAAGCGGTGCTTTTTTTAATCTTTTCTTTTTTTGAAAAGCGGTTTGTCGGAAGAGGAAAGCCATGCGCTTGCGATCATGAGCACAAGTGCGGAAAAATATTTTACCCCCGGGCTTTCGCGGAAGATTATCAGCGAAAGAGCCGTTCCGAAAAACGGAGTAAGAGCGGAATAAACACTTGTCCTTGCGGCGCCGAGATACCTTTGAGCATACACAAAAACAAAGATGCTCAGACCGTAAGAAAACAGCCCGAGAACGAGCACAGCCGCGATGCTCAAAAGATTTTCCGGCTTTTCGCCAAGGGAAAGCGCAAGCAGAAAACTTGTTCCGCCACAAAAAATCCCTTTAAGGACAACGATTATCAGCGGATCTTTTTTGGAAAGGGCGCCGGTGCAGTTGTTTTCAATTCCCCAAAGGACCGCGGAAAGAAGAACAAGAGCCGAACCTGCGGAAAAGCGGAATGCGGAAAAATCTTCCACGGAAAGAAGTACGCAGGAAAAACAGGTGAGGCATATTCCAAGCCACAGCCTTGGGCTTATTTTTTCTCTGAAGATGAAAAATGCGATAAGAGCCGTTGCGGCATATTCAAAATTGTTGAGCAAAGAAGCGTTTGCCGCGGAAGTTATATCAAGGCCGAACATAAGGCTTATGGGTGCGGCGATATCAAGTATGATCATTCCGAAAACATAGGGAAGATCCGATTTTGTAAACTTTTCTTCCGAAGAAAAGTTACCTGTACCTTTTCTGAAAATTGCCACAACGCCCATTCCGAGACCGGCACCGATATAAAGAAGCCCGGCCATCATTGTTGAAGGAACAAATTCGAGCAAAACCTTCGAAAAAGGAACGCTTAACGCATAAAGCAAAGCGGAAAGAAGGGCAAAGAAAATCCCTTTTTTTACAGAATCGTTTTTCATATTATTTTATCAATTGCAGACATGAGTTTTTTAATGGTTTCCTCATCGTTTTCAAGAACTGCGTCCGCAATGCAGTGTTCAAGATGATCTTTAAGGATAACCTTTTCCACGGCGGCAATTTCCGCTTTAACTGCGGAAAGCTGGATAAGGACCTCGCTGCAATCTCTCCCTTCTTCGACCATTTTCTTGACAGCGGAAAGATGACCCGCAGAACGGGCAAGCCTGTTTATTACGGCTTTGGTGTGTTTGTGTTCGCTCAAAATTTGCATCTCCTGACTAATTAAAAATACCCCCTGGGGGTATTTTAAATTATAGCTTTTAAAAATGAATTGTCAACAAAAAAAGAGCCCGTCGGGCTCTTTTTTTTATTTTTCAAGATATTCAAGAATTTCGGCGGCGTTGGTATCCGGTTTTACTTTCGGCATAACTTTTTCTATTATTCCGTTTTCATCAATGATGAAAGTGGAACGGACTGTTCCAAAATAAGTTTTTCCGTAATTTTTCTTTTCCTGCCATGCGCCGAAAGCTTCGATAACTTTGTGTTCCGGGTCGGAAAGCAGAACAAACGGAAGAGAATATTTTTCCGCAAATTTAACGTGGGAAGAAACCGAATCTTTGCTTATTCCGATTACGGCAGCATCGAGTTCTTTGAATTTTTCAAAAGATTCCGCAAAGGCACAGGCCTGGCGGGTGCAGCCGGGGGTATTGTCCTTTGGATAAAAATAGAGCACGATTTTTTTACCGGAAAAATCGGAAAGGGAAACTTCGTTTCCGTCTTTGTCGAAAAGGGTAAAATCCGGCGCTTTTGTTCCTTTTTCAAGCATATATAAAACTCCTTTCAGAAAGAAATGTCTGATTTTATTAAAATATTATCATACCGAAAAAGTTTTTTCAACAGCAATAAAAAAACACGAAGCTTTCTTAAAAAAAGAAAACTTCGTGTTTGGTGCCGCCAACGAGACTCGAACTCGTACGCCTTTAAGGGCGAGGGATTTTAAGTCCCTTGTGTCTGCCATTCCACCACGGCGGCTTTTGTGTAAAATATATTATAACAAAATCGGCGCGGCTTTACAAGTATTTTATTCCAAATTGCCATATTACGGAAATTATGCTGAAAAGACATGACAAATCATAACACTTGTGCTATACTCATATATGTAGAAATTTGTCTTTTACCAAAAAGACCAAAGGAGGTTTCACAATTTGAAACGTATTTTTTCAATTTTTCTTGCTATGGTCATTGCAATTACTGCCATCCCGTTCATGGGAACGGAAGCATTTGCTGATTTTATGCAGGAAGAAGAAACATTCAGCATAACTTATAAGCCGGGTTCAGGTTCGGGTACTTCTGATACTTTTTATTTTTATGATGACGAAGAAGCCGTCCTTAAATCCGCATCTTCTCTTGGATTCAAGAAAAAAGGCTATGAATTCGCCGGCTGGAAAATAGGTTCCAGAATTTATGATGCAGGCGATTCCTTTGCAGGAGAAGGAGATTATACCGCAACCGCACAGTGGGAAAAAGAAGGTTCTTCTGCTTCCGGAGAGGGAACCTATAAGGTAACTTATTATCCCGGTGACGCGGAAGGCAGCAAAGTTGTAAAAACTTACAGCTATGAAGATGATGATACTTTCTTCCTTATTTCCTGCCCGTTCGAATATAAAAACCACAAATTTGCCGGTTGGGAATATACCAACGGAAAAGTTTATGATGAAGGAACAGAGGTATATGCTCCTGATGAAAACGTAAGCTTTACTGCAACATGGAAAAGCACCGGAATTGAAATTGTTGACGGAAGTTCTTCCAGCTCTTCCAGTTCTTCCAGTTCCAGCTCCTCCAGTTCCAGCTCCAGCTCGAGCTCCAGTTCCAGTACCAGTTCTTCCAGCAGCTCTTCCTCAAGCGCACCGTCAAGCTCTGCTTCTTCCTCCAAACCGGTTTCAAGTTCCGCACCTTCAAGTTCTGTTTCTTCCAGTGAGGAAAGTTCCGTACCGGAATCTTCCGAAAGCAGCTCCGTTGCTGAAGAAACCGTTCCGGATGTGTTTGAACCCGTAACCCTTGCTTTCAGCATTGATGGTGATATTCCGGTAACCAAAATCGAATTTGTTCTTGAAGAGGATATCGGTGAAAACCCCACCCTTAATATCATTCCCATCGACGGATACAGCGTAACCGATGACGCCGCAGAAAAATTCATTGCAGACGGCGACGCACTTGCAGCTTTTGATCTTTCCCTCCTTGCAGAAGGAAAAGCTTACGAAGGCTCCGCATTGGGAACCGTAAGATTCAACCTCAACGGAACCCAGGCAAATGCAGAATCCAATTATGACAGCTATGTTCTTGCGATGGTACATACCGTTAACATCGGAAAATTTGACGGCGATTATTATATGACCGACGGTGAAAATACCTATCTTTACACCCCGGAAACCGATTTTAAATCCGCTGTTGCAAATGTTGGGCTTGTTGAAGAGGATGGAGTTTACCGCCTTGTTATCAAAGACGTAACCGGACTTTCTTCCTTTGCGTACAAAGCTTCTGACAACACCATTGTTGAAGTTAAACTTATTCCCAGCAGAGATGCAGAATCCGCTTCTATCGGCGTAGCTTCTCTTTCTCCAATCCTTCTTGTTCAGATCGAAGTCGGCGGAGCAAAAGCTTCCGGCGGAATTCCTGTTTGGGTATGGATCGTGATTGCTGCCGTTGTTCTTATTATGGCAATCTTGGTTGTTCTTTTCATGGTAAACAAAAACAGCCAGAATAAAGAAAGCCGCTCTTATGAAAGACGTTCTGCAGGAGAAAGTTTCTCTTCCGGAATAACCGGCTTTGATGATGACGACGAATAATCGTTAAAATAATAAAAAAACACCTGCTGAAAAAAGGCGCTTCGTAATGAAGCGCCTCTTTTTTTGTCCAAAAAATTTTGCGTCCAAAATCCGTGAACCGGAATGCAGCGGGGAATATTACCCGCGTTACAAAAGAGGAAACGGATTCGAAGTGGAAAACCGCTTTCATTCTGAGCAAGGAATCCGTTTTTATCAATGGCTCTTTTCCATTTTTATAGTACAAAATTAAAAGAAAAAGGAGTACTTCTTTTGCAAAGTACTCCCAAAAGGCAGGTGTTTTTAAATTTGTTCTTATCAGTCAAGTTCAAAAGCACCGGTATAAAGTCTGTAATAAGTGCCTTTTTGTTCTATAAGTTTATCGTGGCTTCCGCGTTCAATGATTTTTCCGTGGTCAAGAACCATGATAACATCGGAGTTCTGAACGGTGGAAAGGCGGTGGGCAATTACAAAAACGGTTCTTCCGTACATAAGAGCGTCCATACCGCGCTGTACAATGGCTTCGGTTCGGGTATCTATCGAAGATGTGGCTTCATCAAGGATCATAACAGGCGGGTCTGCAACGGCTGCTCTGGCGATGGAAATAAGCTGGCGCTGACCTTGAGAAAGTCCGCTTCCGTCACCATTAAGAACCGTGTTGTAACCTTCCGGAAGCATACGGATAAAGGAATCTGCGTCCGCAAGTTCCGCCGCCGCAATACACTCTTCGTAGGTGGCGTCCGGTCTTCCATAGCGAAGGTTTTCCATGACTGTTCCGGTAAAGAGGTTTACGTCCTGGAGAACAACGCCCATGGAACGGCGAAGGTCATCTTTGTTGATATCGCGGATATTGATCCCGTCATAGGTGATAACGCCGTTTTCAATATCGTAAAAATGGTTGATAAGGTTTGTAATGGTGGTTTTTCCTGCGCCGGTTGCACCAACAAGGGCAACTTTCTGTCCCGGTTCCGCATAGAAGGAAACATCGTGGAGAACGCGTTTTCCCTCCACATAGGAAAAATCGACATTTTCAAGGCGAACGCCGCCCTGAAGTTCACGGTATTCAAAGGTTCCGTCTTCATGGGGGATTTTCCATGCCCATTGTTCGGTACGCTCATCGGTTTCTTCAATAACGCCGTTTTTCATGGTCATGTTGACAAGGGTTACTTTGCCGTTGTTTTCTTCAATGGGCTCATCAATGAATTCGAAAATTCGTTTTGCACCGGCAACTGCCATTATAACGGAGTTTATCTGGTTGGAAACGTTGCCTATGGGCTGGCAGAAGCTTCTTGAAAGCTGAAGGAAAGAAGCAATCGTACCAAGGGTAAGGGTTCCCATTCCGAAAAGAGTGAGGTTAGGGAAACCGGAAAGGGCAAGATATCCGCCCGCAATGGCGATTATTACGTAAAGGAAATAACCAAGGCCGTTCATAAGAGGCATAAGGGTGTTTGCCAGTTTATTGGCGCTGGTCGCGTTGTCGCAAAGGTCGGTGTTTTTGATGTCAAAAGCCTTTTTGGCTTTCTCTTCGTGGTTAAAAACCTTAACAACTTTCTGTCCGTTTATCATTTCTTCGATGTAACCGTTCATTCCGGCAATGGAACGCTGAGCTTCCATAAAATAGTGTCCGGATTTTCCGGTTATTTTTCCAAGGAGCTTCATCATGAAGAAGGTGAAGATAAGGACAAAAACAGTGAGCCAGACGCTTTGTATAAGCATTGAAACAAAAACAAAGGTTATGGAAAGAATGGACTGGATTACCTGGGGAATGCTTTGGGAAAGCATCTGTCGAAGTGCGTCCGCATCGTTTGTATAATAACTCATAACGTCGCCGTGGCTGTGTGTGTCAAAATATTTTATAGGCAGACGCTGCATATGGCGGAACATCGAAGAACGGATATCTTTAAGAATGTTCTGGGAAACTTTTGCCATGGTGCGGTTATAGAAAAGAGAAGAAAGGATTCCGGTAAGATAGAGCATTGCCATTCCGAAAATTGCGGCGATAAGAGAGGAAAAATCCGGGTTCTGAACCCCAACAAGCGGAGTGATATAATCATCGATAAGGGTTTTGATGAAAAGAGAGGAAGCAACGCTTGCGGCGGTTGAAAGGATTATGCAAATGAAGACAAAAACCATCGAAAGGCGGTAGTTTCTGAAATATGAAAGAAGTCTTTTTATGGTGATCATATCCAGAGAAGGTTTTTTGCCGGGGATTTTTTTATCATTCATCGGAAAGTCCTCCTTTCATCTGAGATTCATAGGTTTCGCGGTAAATTTCGCTTGTTTCAAGAAGCTCTTCATGGGTTCCCATTGCAACGATTTTTCCGGCATCAAGAATTATGATTTTATCCGCTTCCATAACGGAAGAAACACGCTGGGCTATAATTATTTTTGTGGTATCGGGAATTTCCTCCGCAAAAGCTTTTCTGATAAGGGCATCGGTTTTGGTATCCACCGCGCTGGTGGAGTCATCAAGGATAAGAACCTTCGGTTTTTTAAGAAGAGCCCTTGCAATGCAAAGACGCTGTTTCTGTCCGCCGGAAACGTTTGCGCCGCCCTGTTCAATATATGTTTCATATTTTTCGGGCATTTCGTTTATAAAAGGAGCGGCCTGTGCAAGTTCGCAGGCATGTTCGATTTCTTCCTGTGTCGCATTTTCGTTGCCCCAAAGAAGGTTTTCTCTAACTGTTCCGGAGAAGAGAACATTCTTCTGGAGGACCATTGCAACGCTGTCGCGAAGAGTTTTAAGGTCATATTCGCGGACGTTTTTTCCGCCAACAAGAACAGAACCTTCGGTTGCATCATAAAGACGCGGAATCATCTGGACAAGGGTGGATTTTGAGGAACCGGTTCCGCCGAGTATGCCGATGGTTTCGCCGGATTTTATTTCAAGGCAAACGTCATCAAGAACGTTTTTATCTGCCTTTTCGGAATAACGGAAGGTTACGTGATCAAATCTGATGCTTCCGTCCGGAACATTAAAAATCGGATCGGAATTGTTTTTAAGGTCGCTTTCTTCACCAAGAACTTCGCAGATTCGCTCGGCACTTTCACGGGAAATGGTGATCATAACAAAGATGAACGAAAGCATCATTACGCTCATAAGAATCTGCATTGAATAGGTGATAAGGCTCATGAGCATACCGGTGGTAAGACCGAGATCAGGATTGTTTCCGGAAGCGATTATCGCCTTTACGCCAAGCCAGGAAACAAGAAGCATACAGGTATAGGAACAGCCCTGCATAAGCGGTGCGTTCCAGGCGATGTTTCTTTCCGCGTGGGTAAAATCCCGGCGGATGGATTCGGAAGTTTCGTCGAATTTTTCGGATTCATGATCTTCGCGGATAAAAGATTTTACAACGCGGATTCCGCGGAGGTTCTCCTGAACCGTTCTGTTAAGGCGGTCATAAGTTTTGAAAACCCTTTTGAAAATCGGGTGGGTCTTGGTCATTATAAGATAAAGTCCGCCCATAAGTACCGGAAGACATGCCACGAAAACAAGGGCCAGTTTCGGATAGATTCTGAAAGCGAAAACGGTGGAGAAAACCATCATTATCGGCGAACGGAAAGCGGTTCTTACAAGCATAAGATAAGCCTGCTGGACGTTCTGAACGTCGGTGGTCATTCTTGTTATAAGGCTTGAGGTGGAAAATTTATCTATGTTTGAAAAGGAAAAATTCTGGATATTATAATACATGTCATGGCGAAGGTTTTTTCCGAAACCGCAGGCGGCCGTGGAAGCGGCTTTTCCCGCAAGGTTTCCGAAAAGAATTACAAGGCAGGCATATATCACAAGTTTTATTCCGCTTTGAAGGACAAAATCCATGTTTCCGGCGTTGATTCCGTGGTCGAGCATATCTGCCATTTCAAAGGGGATAAGAACTTCCATTACGACTTCAAGGCTTACAAAAAGCGCGGAAAGAAATGACGGAAGTTTATATTCGCGAATACTTTTCGCAAGGCGTTTTATCATCAAATCTCCTCCCCGGGTTCAATATTTAAAGCAAGGCGTTTTAAAAAACCGCGAAGCTGTTTTTTCTCTTCGTCGGAAAAACCGCGGAGCATCTGCTCTTCAAGGGCAGCGCGGTCGTTCCTCATAATTTTAAAAACCTCTTTTGCCTTTTTGGTAAGAACAAGCTTTTTAAGGCGGGCGTCATAATCCACCGGTTTTCTTGTAATAAAATCGTTGGCAACAAGAAGGTCAACGTTTTTAGAAGCGGTGGAGCGGGTTATATCAAACTCTTTTTCAAGATCGCGCTGGAAAACATCCCTATGGCCGTTTTCCGCAATATAAGCGATTATCCATGCACCGGAACCGGTCATTTTATCAACGCGCTTATTATTCCCGTAATTGATAAAATAATTGTTTATGTTTCTTGAAAGAATTCGAAGTTCGGTATTGATATAATATCTTTCACACATTGGGCTTCCTCCATTATAAAGATGTTTGACTTGAAACTGTTTCAGATTCAACAATTATAAATCATATTCCAAAACTATTCAATAGCTGTCATAAAAATTAACACTTTTGTAAAAAATTGAAAAACTATTGATTTAATTTTAATTTTATAGTATTCTATCATTAGAAAATTATCGGAGGCATGATAAAAATGCGCAGAGAAATTACATTTCAGGGAAAAAAATATAACATGATCGAAGACGGAGCTTATAAAGACGACAACGGCTATTACGTTGTTCATGCTTATGATCCTCTTGAACAGCCGGATCCTTTTGGCTGGCAGAACAGTTTTTATGTTCGCGCAACCGACGAGGACTGCAACAACATCATCGAAGTAAGAGCCTGGTGCCCTTACAGCAAAACCGAAGGTTTTCTTTAATTCGAAATTAAAAACGAAAGAAAAAAGCGGAAGGCATAGCCCTCCGCTTTTTTGTTTTTCGCATTATTAAGCCATTTTTTGCACTTTCATATCACAATTTATATATTTATAATTATAATACTTTAGAATAAAAATCACTCTTCAAGCTGTTTCCCAAGGAAATTTGCCGCGGCGGAAACAAGTTTTGTTTCTGCTTCTCCGGCTTTTTCTCTTCCGTCGGAAAGATAAACAACCGCACCGCAAACGTCGCCGGCGGCTATAATTGCGGCCGCGGAAAGAGCCGCTTTATCGATTCCCTCCACAGGGAAAAGAAGGCTTTCTCCGGAAACGCCGGTTCTGCTGTAAACCGCTCTGCGTTCCATAAGATCTTCCAGCATTGGTGTGACCCTTCGTTCAAGAACTTCTTTTTTGGGTATCCCGGAAGCGGAAACAACGCTGTCCCTGTCACAGATAAGAACCGGGCAGCCGCCGACTTTATAAAGCACTTCCGCATATTCCCCTGCGAAAGAAGAAAGCTCGCCAATGGGTGAATATTTTTTAAAAATCACTCCGCCTTCATTGTCAGTGAATATTTCGAGAGGGTCGCCCTCGCGAATTCTCATTGTTCTTCGGATTTCTTTCGGAATGACAACACGACCAAGGTCATCAATGCGCCGCACAATTCCCGTTGCTTTCATATTATAAAAACCTCCTGTTAAATCTTGCTTTTACTTCCATATTATTTGCAGGAGATTTTTGTATATTCAAATTTAAAAACAGGCGGAAATTGGAAAATATAATTTTATTTAACAGTCGATTCTAAAATACTCAAGAAACTTTTTAAATCTGTCCTGCGCCGTAAGGCAGGTATCCATAAGATAGCCTTTCTCGTTGTTCCATTCATTAAGTCCGCGATAATAGAACATCTTTATGTCGTCCTCAATTATGAAAGGAACGATTCCGTGTTTGAGGCATTCCTTGAAAAGAATAAGTCTGCCGACTCTTCCGTTGCCGTCCTGGAAAGGATGAATGCGTTCAAATTCAACATGGAACGAAATAATATCCTCAATAGTTTTCTTTTCAATGGCGTTATATTTTGTAAGAAGTTCACGCAGCTTTTCAGAAACTTCTTCCGGAGCTGCTGTGGCTCTTCCGCCGATCTCGTTAGGAAAGCGTTTGTAATCCCCAACCGCAAACCAATCCTTTCTGCTGTCGCTGGTCCCGGTTTTGAGAACGAGATGAAGTTCTTTTATAAACTTCTCCGAAAGCTGCTGTTTTGCGCTGTCGATAATCATGTCGATACAGCGGAAATGATTGGAGGTTTCAATAATATCGTCCACGTTTACGCTTTTATCGGTAATTCCGATGGTGTTGGTTTCAAAAATATATCTTGTCTGGTCGTGGGTAAGTCTGCTTCCTTCAATATGATTGGAGTTATAAGTAAGGTCTATCTGCACCTTGTGATAAATTCCTCCGGAAACATGAGAATCCTTTTCCACTTTAAGAATACCGAGCAAAGTCTTCGGACGGTCGCTCTTCTTGTTAGCACGTTCCGGTTTTTCTGCGTTTTCCGGAATATTCCATGTTTTGCCGGTAATAAATGCTCCGGGGATTCTTCCCTCTGCGCAGTAATTCCTTACGCTTCTTTCGGAAATTCCCCATTTTTCAGCCATTTTTGCAACGGAAATGTAGTTCATAACATTCACTCCAAAAATCAATCTGTATATATTATATCACTTTATCGGCAAAATATCAATTAATGAAACGGCGACAAAATGCGTAATTTTTGCCGATAACGGATATATTTAAAACATTTGTATAAAGCAAAAACAGCATCCGCCGCGGTAGGCAGATGCTGTTTTTGCTTTTGTGGTTTTTGTCCTTTGGGGGTATTTTGTTATGGAAACTTGCAAGATTATTGTGCGGTATATCCGCCGTCAATAGGAAGTGCGGCACCGGTTACAAATCTTCCTTCATCAGAAGCAAGGAAAAGAACGCCGTATGCAACGTCTTCCGGTTCGCCGAAATATCCGAGAGGATATCTCTGAAGATCCTTTTCAAAATACTGAGGATCAACTTTGAGGCGGTCATGCATAAGAGGAGTCATGATTGAACCGGGACATACGCAGTTTACGCGAATGTGTTCCGGCGCATATTGTACCGCATCCTGTTTTGTCATCTGAAGAATCGCGCCTTTGGTTGCATGATATGAAGAAAGTTCGCCGTCGCCAACAAGTCCGCAGATGGAAGAAGTGTTTACGATTGCGCCTTTTCCGTTGTTGCGCATATGAGGAATGGAATGTTTTGTCATAAAGAAAGTGCTCTTTACGTTTACGGCAAAAACTTTATCCCAGTTTTCCTCGGTGGTTTTATCGGTGGGAACATCTTCGCCGACAATTCCTGCGTTGTTCACAAGAATATCGAGTTTGCCCCATTTTTCAACGACCGAGTCAATAACGGTTTTGCATTCAGCTTCGTTTGCAACGTTAAGATGCCAGTATTCCGCTTCGCCGCCTGCATTTCTGATGATTTCAACGGTTTCTTTTCCTGCCTCATCATTGATATCAACAACGGCAACTTTTGCGCCTTCTTTTCCGAGAAGGATTGCTTCGCCTCTTCCAAGGCCAAGAGCAGCGCCGGTTACAATGGCAACTTTGTCTTTAACTCTGTCCATGTTTCTGCTCCTTTACTGAGCGGAATAACCGCCGTCGATAACAAGTTTGGTGCCGGTTACAAAGCGGCCTTCGTCAGAAGCAAGGAAGAGAACAGCGTATGCAACGTCATCCGGTTCGCCGAAATAGCCGATAGGATATCTCTTGATATCGTTATCAAGATAGTGGGGGTCATCATCAAGAAGTCCCTGAACAAGGGGAGTCATAACTGTTCCGGGGCAGATGCAGTTTACGCGGATATGCTCGGGAGCATACTGTACTGCGTCTTTCTGGGACATAATAACAATGGTACCTTTGGTTGCGTGATAGGGAGTAAGTTCGGTGTCGCCGATGATACCGGAGAGAGAAGAGGTATTGACGATGGAACCTTTTCCGTTTTTACGCATATAGGGAATGGTGTGTTTGGTCATGAAAAGAACGCTTTTTACGTTGATTTTGAACATTCTGTCCCAATCTTCCTCGGTAATTTCCTCGGTGGTAACATCGGGACCGGTGATACCTGCATTGTTTACAAGAATATCAATTTTACCGAATTTTTCTGCAACAGCGTCGATAACTGCTTTGCATTCTTTTTCTTCGGATGCATCAAGATGCCAGTATTCTGCTTCGCCGCCGGCGTTTCTGATGATTTCAACGGTTTCCATACCGGAAGCATCGTTGATATCGGTTACTGCAACTTTTGCGCCTTCTTTTGCAAGCATAACTGCTTCTGCTCTTCCAAGGCCACTGCCTGCTCCGGTTACGATTGCAACTTTTTCTTTAACTCTATCCATGTTTCTTTTCTCCTTTTTCCAAGATTAAACATAACCGACAAGGCCTACCATAATGCAGCCTGCGGTGATAAAGATTGCGCCGGCAATAGAATGTTTGAGTTCCGCCGGAGTTTTGTGTTTGTGTTCTTTAAGAATTGCGAAGCCGAGAAGGGTTTCGATTACGAGGCAAAGCTGTGCCATAGTATAGCCAACTGCAACACCGTTTACCATGTTGGAAAGAACAAGCGTTGCGTTTGCTGCGGCATAGATAAGACCGGGAATGATCTGTTTGAAGGTGGTAACATCAAATCTCTTTGCATCTTTTCCAACAAAGCAGCTGAGGGTAAGAGAACCGATAATCATACCGATTGCCTGAGGACAAAGAGCGCCTATTCCGTCAGCACCTGCTACACGGAGGGCATAGTTCCATACGCAGAAGCCGCATGCACCGATGAAAAGAGTGATAAAGCCTTTTTTGAACTGTTCTTTGTTTGCGGTGCTCTTTTCGGAAGTGAAAGAGGTAAGGTTACCGCCGAGAATTACGCAGGCAATTGCAGAAAGTCCAAGAACAATCTGGCTCATGGTGCTCCATTCATGGAAAATAAGAACACCTACGATTGCGTTAAGTACCATTTCAATACTGATTGAAAGCGCAAACGCTTTGGAAGTACCGAGAATTACGTAGGAAGTGTACTGGCAAAGCTGGCCAACAGACCAGGCAAGACCGGAAATGATGCATCCGATAATTACCTGGGTGGTGAATTCGGGTTTTGCAAAAATAAAGATTCCGAGCGCGAGAATTCCGCATCCGAAAGAAGTTCCAAGCTGCTGGTTGATGGGTTTACCGCCGAGCTTGTTTACTACAACAGGAGTGAATCCCCAAAAGAACGCCGGAAGAAGACCAATTAAAAATTCCATAGTTTCCTCCTCAAAAAATAACAAATTGTCTGGAATTCCATTCGAGTCCATAGTATAGTCTTTCGTTTGTTTTTTAACAATAGACAAAACCACAATATTTTTATGATAAAATCACCAAAAAGCATAATAAATACGAATATATCACATAAATAATACGATAATATCATAAAATATATTTGATGAAATACAAACAAAAAAGCCCGGGGATAATTAAATCACCGAGCTTTTTATACTTTTCTTGTTAATTATTTCTTTGTGTTTTTCGATAGTCAAGAGGCTTTTGTCCGAATTTTTGAAAAAACGATTTTGAAAAATAGCTTTTGTCCTGAAATCCGCAAAGTTCCGCAATTTCAGAAACTTTCTTTTCCGAAAAAGTAAGATATTCGGCGGCTTTTTCAAGCCGATAGTTTTTCAGGTACTGTATCGGTGAAGTACCTACCGTTTCAGCAAAGCAAAGCATACAGTCATTTTTGCTTGCCGCGCCGGCATTTGCTATATCCGAAAGGGTTATGGCTTTTGAATAATTTTGCCAGATGTAAAGAAGCATTACTTTTATTTTGGAAATGTTGTTCTGCGTTGTCTTTTTGTTTTCCGGATTTTCCGGAGGAAGATTTTTTACAGTAACAGAAAGAATTTTTGAAAGTAACTCTCTTGTTTTAATTTCAAAATCATCTTCTTCCGATTCAAAAAGGCTGAAAATCTTTTTGAGGGAATCAAGAATATCCTTTTGCCAGGTCAAATCTTTTTTCAGTACCCAGCCGTAAAAATCTCGTCTTTCAGTAACCGGAGATACATATTTTGTCCAAAAAAGGCTTCCTGGTTTTCCACCGATTACGTCTTTTCTGAAAATCATACTTTTTATTTTGCAATGTGAATTATCGAGGCTTGAAAGAGAATGGAGCGTTTCGGAATTTATAAGATAACCGTCGCCAGATTTAAGGTGGTATTCTTCACCCTCAAGCTTTAAAACAGCGGTTCCGCTTTCGATTATATCCGCTTCAAACTCATCATGCCAATGCCATGGTTCCATTCTTGAATGAAGATCATAGCCATAGCAAACCACCGGAAAATCGTCTTTACATTCCGGGATATATTCCATTTTGCTGAAATCTATCGTTGATTCTTCCGGATACAGAATCATTTTTGCAACACTTTCCTCTTGTTATGATATGACAATATTATATCATTGAAAATGATTGTTTTCAACGGAAACAAAAATAATTGTAAGGTACCCAATAAAAAAGTAGTCCGTGCTCATTTTGAGCACGGGCTTATTGTTTTATTATATTGACATAATAATTCCGGAATGATATACTGATATAAACTGATACTAATTGTTATCAGGAGGAATTATGGATATTAAAGTTTTTACAAAAATGCTGAAAGATCCGCATTTTACCGATTATAAAAAAATGAAATATAAATACAGCGAAAGTTTCGATGATTTTATAAAAGCATTGGAAGAGCTTTACCATAAAACTTTGCCGATTTTTGATTTTGAAGGAAACAACCTTGTTTATATTGAAAACCATTCGTCAATAAAACAAAACACAGTAAAGCTGCTTTTAAAAACGCAGGATAAAAATTACGGAATCAAAGCCGCGGAGGAAGAAATAATTGCAACTTCTGCCATCGAAAATATAGATTTCAGCCGTGACAGCGTCCGCAATATCCTCAAAGGTCTGGCTCCGAAAGATGAACAGGAAAACAGAATTCTCGGAATGAAAAAAGGACTTGAGTTTATTTCCGATTCCGAAAACAAAATAACGGAAGAAAATCTCTATAAGCTCTATATGATGTCCGTTGGGGATTTTCTTCCCGAAGAAGACAGACTTGCTGACGGAAAACTTTACCGCCACGATACGGTTTATGTTGTAAGTGATTACGTTGAACATTCCGGACTTGACCATAAAAAAGTTTCGGAATTCATGTCCAACTTCATTGATTTTATAAACGCAGATGACGATATAAATGATCTTATAAAAGCGGCAATCATTCATTTTTACCTTGCGTATGTTCATCCTTATTTTGACGGAAACGGACGTATGGCAAGACTTCTGCATCTTTGGTTCCTTGTTCAAAAAGGTTATCGTTCCACTCTGTTTGTTCCTTTTTCCAGCCAGATTGAGAAAAGCAGAAAAGCTTATTATAATGCTTTTACGCAGGTTGAAGAGAATAAAAAATATTGCGAAAAAGTTGACCCTACGCCGTTTATTCTGTATTTTATCAATGAAGTTTACAACAAGATAAGCGAAGATTCCAATGTAGCGGAAACATTGTCCGCATACGAAAATGCTCTTGCAAACGGAAAAATTACAGAAAAAGAAACCCGGCTCTGGAAGTTTGTTCTTTCTTTTTACGGAACCGAAGAATTCTCAACCAAACAGCTTGAAAAAGATTTCGGCGATGCGGCTTACGCCACAATCAGAGGTTTTGTTCTTAAATTCGAAGAACTCAGCTTACTTTCTTCGGCAAAATACGGGGTAAGAGTAAAATATAAAGTTGTTTTAAAAAAATAAATTATATTCCGGCATATAAAGAAAACAGCCCGTGCTCATTTTGAGCACGGGCATCTTTTTCACATTACAGAAATTATCCCTTCCATCGCCGACGCAAATTCCATCGGCAAATCATAGGCACAGTTGTGTTTTCCGGCGATGCGGATAAAAGGGAACGATGAATTTTCCGCGAGCATCTGAGTTGTTTTATAAATAAAATCTTCCCGGTGTGCGTCTCCTGCGCAGAAAACGGCTTTAACATTTTTCGGAATTTCCGGCGGAAGCTCTTTCGTAAAAGTTTCTGCAAATTCGTTTTTGATGAAAAAACGCATATTTTCCTCTTCCCGAAGCATCACTTCTTCGGATTTCGGCTTTGCGTTTTCGTCGCCGTTATCCAGGAGAAGCAAAAATTTTGTTGCTCCTCTGCCGATTTTTCCTGCCGCAACAAAAGCGTTTATCTTATCCGCAATTTCAAAAGCTTCGTGGTTTTCCGGAAGAAAAGCCATGGTCGGCGGTTCGTGGATTATCGCAAGGGAAACAAGCTCCGGATATTTGCTCGCAAGGCACATTGCGATAAGCGCGCCGGCGCTGCATCCGATAGCCGTTACCGGTTCTTCCGGTGAAAACCTGCGGATAATTTCCGCCGCATCATCCGCAGAATCTTCAAGGAAGCCGTTTTTGATTTCTCCGAAACTTCTGGAATAACCCCGGCGGTCGTAGGTTATGACTTTATGGTTACTTGCAAGGATTTCCGCGGTTTCATCAAAAAAATCCGAATCAACAGCCGCTCCGTGAATAAACAAAATCGGTTTTCCCTTTCCGCGGATTTTGCAGAAAAGCAAAGCGCCGTTTATTTCAAAAATTCCCTCGGAATACATAAAATCCCTCCATAGCACTGACGGACAGCCCAGAAAAGAGCTGTCCGCAGCATTTTTATTGCAGAAAAAAGAAGTGAGTGTCAGGCTTTTTTTGAAAGCTTTCTGAAAGCAAAAGTAAGAACGGCACCGGCAATCGCAAGAGCCATTGCCGCAAGGAATGCGGTCTGATAAGCGCCGGCGGAAGCATAGATTTTGCTCATAATGGTGGGTCCGAAATAACCCGCCGCGGCAAAACCGATGAACATGATTCCGTAGTTGACGCTGTTATTTCTTGCGCCGAACTGGGAAGCGGTGAATCCGGGATAAATCCCCATAATGGAACCGAAGCAAAGACCGACTATGCAGACTCCGATATAGAAAGTCGCAACGCTTCCTTCGCCGGAAATAAACAGAAGACCAAGACCGAGAACGGAAACAAGGAATACTCCGAGAATTGTGTTGACGGAGCCGATTTTATCGGAGATGAATCCCGCAAGGATTCTTCCGAGAGTGTTGAACATTGCAAGGACGGAAACCGCAACCGCTGCTTCCGCGGCGGTCATTCCTATCATGTTCTGTGCAACGGGAGAAGCCTGGGAAGTTACCATAAGTCCGGAAAAAGCTCCGCAGCAGAGCATGAGAATCATCACATAGAAAATCGGGTCTTTAAGCATCGCCTTCCAGTCCTTATCGACCGGAGCTTTTGCTCCTGCTTTCGGTTCGGGAGGATTCCAGCCTTCCGGTTTAAAATCTTTCGGGCAGGTCTGTATAAAGAAAGCGGAAACGCAGATTATAACAAGCATTGCCGCGCCGAGGATTTTGAATGCCATTGTGACGTCAAAATTATCAATAAGTGCGTTGGCAACTATCGGGATAATTACGGAACTGATTCCGTAGGAAGCGGTGGCGATTCCACCCACAAGTCCCCGTTTATCCGGGAAGAATTTTACGGAGTTGGATACTGTGCAGCCGTAAACCATTCCTACCCCGAGTCCGACTCCGAGTCCATAGGTCAGAAGAAGCATTCCAACGCTTTTTGCAAAGCCGGAAGCAATCATTCCAAGACCGAAAAGAATTCCCCCGATAAATATTACCCATTTCGGGCCGATTTTATCGTTGATGAATCCGCCGGAAATCATGGTGATTGGTCCGACCGCGTTGGCAATAGTGAAGATTATCGCAAGACCCGCAACCTCACTTCCGGTTACGGAAGAAAGATATGCCGCCATGGGGGTTGCAAAAACGCTCCAAGCATAAAGGGAACCGATGCAAAGATTGATAAGGCAGGAAGCGGCAAGGATTATCCAGCGTTTTTTTGTAAGGCTCATGGCTTAATCCTCAAAACCGGCCCAGCGGGGTTTTCCGGTATAAACTTTCGCTTCCTCTTCGCCGGAAAGAACGCGAATCGCGCCGGCGGCCATTGCCTCGAGTTCAAATTCGCCCGGATATGCATAGACCGGAGCGATCCATTTGCAGGCTTCGGTGATCTGATTTACAAGGTCTTCGCTGTGAACCATTCCGCCGCCGAGAAGGATTCCGTCAACTTCGCCTTTAAGAACGGTTGCCATGGAACCGATGTATTTGATGATCTGATAGATCATTGCGTTCCATACTCTTTCAGCGGTTTTGTTGCCGGAAGCGGCAAGAGCAGTAACTTCTCTTGCGTCGGCGGTTCCGAGATGGGAAACAAATCCGCCGGTTCTGGTGCAAAGGGATTTTACTTCTTTAAGGTCTTTGTCTTTTGCATAGCGGAGAAGTTCCGCAACCGGAACAGCGCCGCATCTGGTGGGAGCCATTGGGCCTTCGCCGCCGACGATATCGTTGCCGTCTATCATTTTGCCTTTCTGATGTGCGGAAACGGAAATTCCGCCGCCGATATGGCAGACGATATAGTTGCAGTCCTCATATTTTTTGCCTTCGGAAGCCGCATGGCGGATTGCGGTTTCTTTAAGGTTAAGAGCGTGGAGATGTACATTTCTGTAAACGCCTTTAACGCCGGTAACTCTTGCAAGGTCGCAGAGTTCATCGGTATCCGGAGGGTTTACTACGAACGCGGGTTTGCCGAATTTTGCGGCAAATTCGTTTGCAAGCTGGCTTCCGAGGTTTGCGGGATGCTGAACTCCGTTCGCGCCGCGTCTTGCGTGGTCAAGAATGGTTTCATCAACGCCGTAAACGCCGCCTTCCATTGCCATAAGACCGCCGCCTCTGCCTACGAATGCGTCAACATCGGAAAGGTCGATGTTGTTCTTTTCAAGAAGCTCGTTGATGGTATCTCTTCTGTAAGGGAGCTGGTCGCTGATGGTTGCGTATTCTTTAAGAACAGCGGCATCATGTGCTACGTTTTCGGCAAAAAGGCATTTTTCGCCTTCAAAAAGACCGATTTTTGTGGAAGTGGAACCGGGGTTTATGGTAAGGATTTTGTATTCGCTCATCTTATTTTACCCCCTGTGCTCTTACGCAGCTCATGGCGATGTTGCCGACCATTTCGGAAACAGGTGCGCCTCTGGAGCAGTCGCAGACAATTTTTGCAAAGCCCTGAAGCATCGGACCGTATGCATCGGCGTGTGCAAACTGCTGAACAAGTTTTACACCGACGTTACCAACGTTAAGGTCGGGCCAGATTACGATGTTTGCCTTGCCGGCAACTTTGCTTTCCTTTTTGACTTTCTTTGCGGCAACTTTGGGGTTGATTGCGGAATCGAACTGGAATTCGCCGTCGATGGCAAGATCGGGTCTTCTTTCGTTTGCGATTTTTACCGCTTCAACAACTTTGTCAACAAGGGGACCTTCGCCGCTTCCGCAGGTGGAATAGGAAAGCATCGCGCATCTGGGTTCCCATTCAACAAGGGAATGAACGGTATCGCAGGCGGCGATTGCAATGCTTGCAAGCTGGTCAGCATCCGGGTTTGTGCAGACTGCACTGTCGCCGAAGCCGAGAAGCTGGCCTTCGCTGCCTTCATAACCGGGAATATTGAAAATACCTACGCTGGAAATGGTGGAAACGCCTTCCTGAAGGCCGACTACCATCTGTCCTGCCATAATAACATCGCCGGTGGAATGGGTAAGACCCGCAAAGGTTACATCAACCATTCCGGTTGCCTGCATCATAAGGGCGGTATACATGGGATCTTTGGATTTGCGCTTCATGGTTTTTGCGCTGTTGAGGGGATATTTTTCACAGTAGTTTGCGATAAGTTTTTCAAGCCATTCTTCATTGAAAGCATCAACAACGGTGATACCTTCGAGGGAAACGCCGAATTCTTCCGCGGCGTTTACGATTTCGTCTTCTTTGCCGACAAGAACGGAAACGCAGTAGCCTTTATCGGCGCATTCTCTTGCGGCAAGAAGGATTTTTTCTTCGGTTGCTTCCGGAAATGCAACTCTCTGGGGAGCGGCTTTTGCACGCTCATAAATTTTTTCCATTATATCCATTTTGTTTTCCTCCTTAAAGTTTTTCGGTGACCGCGAATGCGGAAACGATTTCGGTTTCGTGAGAAATTGAAATATGTATAACGTAATCCGTTCCGAAAGCCGCTTCAAAAGCTTCCTTCGTTTTGCCGAGGAGTTTTGAGCACGGCTTTCCGTTTTCGTCATCAATAATTTCGATTTCTCCGGGGCGGAATTCAATTTTGCAGGCGCTTATAGATTTATAAACCGCCTCTTTTGCGGAAAAGCGCCCTGCAAAAAATTCGTGTCTTCTGCTTTGAGCATCGCCCTGAGCACGCTCCTTTTCCGTAAAAGCACGCAGAAGGAAGGGATCGCCTTCGGAAATTGCGGTTTCCGAAAGCCTTTTTACATCAAAAATATCCGTTCCGATACCGATAATCATTTTTTCACCTCGTTTTTTGGGTGCAAAAAGGGCAGCAGCCAGTTTTTTTTGACCGCTGCCCTTCTCGTTGGGGATTATTATGTTTTGTCTGAGCACCGCACAGCGGTCCGTGCCGTGCTCAAACCTTTTTATGCTGATTTATCAGTCAAATCTGCCGTATTCGATATCGCCGTCAACATATTTGGGCGGGACAACGGGAATCTGGAGATAAGAATCGTATTTTCCGCCGGTATAAATGGAGGTATCGCCGTGGTTGTCGGTATCCCAGAAGAGAGGTTCGAACCAGCCTTCGCGGATATAATGACCTGCAACCTGGATACGGAGGGACTGGCCTTTGTGCCAGAAGCGGCTGGAAGGAACGATTTCAACATCGACCGGAACAACTTCGCCGGGCTGAATTTTTTCTTCTTTAAGATGGCTCTGGATGGGCTGGAAATCGGTGGATTTATCCGGGTCAAGAGCGCGGTGGGAAATTCTCATCTTGCCCCAGGTGCCGGGATGAGGTTCGCCGAGAACGTCGGTGGGAAGCCATTCGCCTTTGGTGTCGAGTTTCTGGATGTTGATGAACATATCGGCGTCGTTATATTCCTCTGCGGTTACCCACATATGGAGTTTCATATAGCCGGTGATTTCAACGTCTTTGGTGAATTTGATATCGAAGTTGGTTACGCCGGTATTGCCGTCATAGCTGACTTTGCTTTCGGTTTCAACAGGGTTCCAGGAAAGTGCGCCGTTTGCGGCATCGAGATAAAGTTTCTTATACTGAGTGCGTTTGAGCGGGAAGGTCTGTTCGGGACGGTCTTTTGCATAAAGGAATTCGTGTGCGTCCTGAACTTCAAGACGTACTCTCGGGGTGGATTCCCAGCAGTTATGTACGTCTTTGAGATAACGCTCGAAGAAGAGTTCAAGCTCTGCAAGATGCTCTTTGTTATAGCCGTCCGGCCATTCAAATTCGCGGTGTGCTCTCATCCATTTTTTCTTGGATTTGATTTTTCTGAAGCCCTGGAAAGCTCCGCGGAGATGGAAGTGGTTCCAGCAGGCTGTGCAATATACCGGGATTTTGATTTTTTCGAACTGCGGAATTTTGTCTTCCCAATATGCGTTCATAAGGGGAGATCTTTCTGCCATGGCGACCATGTCGTCAACTTTGTTTTCGCTGGTGATGGAGCTTACGATGAATTCGTTGAATGCGATTGCGGGAACGCCGCCTTCGAACATGGATTCACGGTAAATATCGGAAGTTCCTTCCCAGGGTGCGATACATGCAAGGTGCGGCGGCTGCTGTGCAGCGATTCTCCACTGGCTCATTGCAACTGCGGAGTTACCGCCCATACCGATTTTGCCGTTGCACCAGGGCTGCTGTGCAAGCCATTCGATTACGTCATAACCGTCACGGGCTTCCTGAGTTCCGAAGCAGCAAACGTCGCCTTCGGAATGGCCTACGCCGCGAGGGTCAATGTTGATGATTGCGTAGTCTTTATAGCACCAATAAAGAGGGTCGGTGGATTCGAATTTGGTGAGTTTGGAAACAGTTCCGGGTGCAACACCCATGATCTGCCATTCGCTCATTCCTTCGCCGGGGCGTTTTCCATAGAAGCTCCAGGAAAGGATTGCGGGGATACCGACTTTATCTTTCGGACGGAAAATATCGATATAAATGTTAACGCCGTCGCGGAGCGGAACTTTAACGTCCTGTTCGCAGATGATTCCGGGTGCGCATTCATAAGTTCTGGGGTTGAGGTCGGGGCAAACGCCCATTCCCATGGAGTTCATTCCGGGACCGCCTGCATCGCGGTTTTCGGATCTGGGGTCAACGGGGGTTTTACCCTGGCGGTAAATGGTTTCCATTTCAACGCCGTTGAAGGTTTCAATTTTGGTGGATCTGATAGGTTCGGGCATTCCGGGCATAGGCATGATTAAATCCTCCTTTTAATATTAAAGAAATGAATAAATATACTTTTATATGTTATTCTTCACAAAGCTCTTCGATGTAATCTGCTGCAAGTCCGATGGTAGGGCAGCGACGGAAGCGCATGAAGGAAATTTCAACGTCAAACTCATCTTCAAGGAAGTTGGTCATCTGGGAAACATTTCCGGATCTTGCGCCAAGATCTTCGATAAAACGGGTATCCTCGTTGATTTCTTCGGGTTTTTTGCCGAAAAGAACACAGCATCTTTCGATGATTTTTTCAACAGCCTGTTCACGTACAGTCATTTTTCATTACTCCTCTGCAATATTTTTTCAGGTATCCCTTGATACCGACAATAATATTGTATATAATATTTTTGACCGAAACAATGTAGCCAAAAACAAAGTTTGAAGGTAAAATTGCATTTCAATTTGTGAGCGCTCACAAAACGGAGGTGTTCTTTTTGGAAATACATAAGCTACTCGAAAAACTAAGCTCCTTTTCACCGAAAGCGGTTGCCGAAGTCAAGGAGCCGACTTATATCCAGACCCATAAGATGATAAAACCCGGTCAGCCGAGTTTTTTCCCAGCATGCCTTTATGTGGGATACGCTTCCGAACTTCCTCCGGCTCTTGAAGATAAGGGCAAGGCAAACCTTATCTGCATTGACGATGCGCCAATTCCTTCCAGTTTTACTGAAAGCGGAGATATAAATCTTTATCTTATC
>JAGBAZ010000045.1 GCA_018110905.1 Oscillospiraceae bacterium | reverse complement strand
CAAAAGCTTAACAATTACATTTATTACTACAACAATGACAGAATTTCTCTCAAATTAAAAGGAATGAGTCCTGTGCAATTCAGAACTCATTCCTCATAATCTTAATATTCTTTTGTCTAATCTTTGGGGTTCACTTCAAAACGGCAGGCTTTTTTTATTTATATTTTTTCGTATCGTATCTGTCGAACATCGAAAAGATGATCGATTTGCGTCGTTTTTCCGGTCTTCCCTCTTCAATTCTCCTGACCTCTTTAAGATAAAGCCAATGTCCGAAAAGACTTCCCAAAGCGCCGAAAAGCGCATAGGCAACCGCAAGTCCCCAGTTTGTTTCAAAGAAAAAGAACATAAACGGAAGAAAAATCACACCGGAAAGGATTCCGTAAATGGGCATAAATCCGTTTTTCGCGGAAACAACTCCGCCGGTTATTGCGCAAAGCATCGGGAACGCTCCCCATTCGAGTATTACAAGGCGGAAAAGTTCCGCGGTAACTTCATCAAAAATAAATGAAAGAAGAATTCCGAAAATGAAAAATCCAAGAAGAATTGCCGCTGCTTCCGCGGTGGCTTTTAATTTAAACTTTTTCATTTATTTTACAATGGACATCTTTTTGATGACAACTTTTTTGCAGGGCATATCGTTGGGATAAGTTGCAACGGAAGCAACCGCATCAAGAACTTCAAGACCTTCGGTTACATGACCAAAAGCGGCATAGTTTCCGTCAAGGAATTCGCTGTCTTCGTGAACGATGAAGAACTGGCAGGAAGCAGAGTTCGGGTCGGAAGTTCTTGCCATGGAGATAACGCCTTTTTTGTGGCTGATGGTGTTCTGGGTCCAGCCATTGGAAGCAAATTCGCCGTAAATTTCGGGTTTGCAGCCGCCGGTGCCGTTACCTGCAGGGTCGCCGCCCTGGATCATGAAACCTTTTATAATGCGGTGGAAGGTAAGACCATCGAAAAAGCCTTTTTCAACAAGTGCTTCAAAGTTTGCAACAGTTTTGGGTGCTGCAACGGGGTCAAGCTCGATCATCATGGAGCCGTAGCCTTTAATATCAAGTTTAATCATATCAATATATCCTCCTGATTTAAACAATGATAATATAATACTATTTTTAAAAGGGAAAGTAAAGAGTTTTCGGCCTACACTGTCATGGGGATATCTGTGAAGCAGGCAGAAGCGCGGAATATTTCTTTTTGGGTTGATATTTGACATTACAAGTAGTAAGATTAAGTTATATTTATCGGACAAAACAAAGGAGCGTGTATTATGGAATATATCATCAAAAACGCAAAAATCGCAACAATGGATAAAGAAAACCCCGTTGCGGAATCCGCAATCGTTAAAGACGGAAAATTCATTTTCTGCGGAGCTTTTGAAGAAACCGAAAAACTTGTTTCCGCAGAAACCGAAGTTCTTGATTGCGGCGGAAATTTTGTTATGCCCGGTTTTAACGATTCCCATATGCACTATCTCCATTATGTAAAAACAAAGCTTTCCGTCGATCTTGACGGAACCGTTTCCGTTGATGATATTGTCGGAAGAATGAGCAGAGCTTTTGAAAACTTTGATAAAGAAAGCGGACTCTGGCTTGTTGGTGAAAGATGGAACCAGGATTATTTTACCGAAGGCGAAAAACGTTTTCCCACCGCCGCAGACCTTGATAAAATCACTTCCGATTACCCTGTGCTCGTTATGAGAACCTGCTATCATGTCGGCGTGCTCAACACAAAAGGCATGCTGCTCATGGGCCTTGATTCCGAAAAAGCAAAGGAACTCGGCGCTTTTTGCGAGGTTGACGAAAACGGAAACCCCACCGGCGTAATCAAGGAAAACTATTTTGATGAAGTAAAATCCAAACTTCCCTACCCCAATCTTGACGTTCTTGTAAAGATGATGCTCGAAAGCCAGAACGACCTTTATGAGCAGGGCATAACCGCCGTTCAGTCCGATGACGTAAAATATGCCCCGGAAGGCCATGCCTATGAACTTCTTGAGGAACTAAAAAAGGCTTCCCTTGACGGAAGACTTAAAGTCCACTATGCCGAACAGGCCCTTTCCCAGACAAAAGAGGAAGTTGACGACTGGTTCAGCCACGAACATTACAAAATGCGTGACGGAAGCTTTAAGGTAACCTGCCTTAAAATCCTTTCCGACGGAAGCCTTGGCGCAAGGACCGCTCTTCAGAAGGAACCCTATGCAGACGACCCGACCACAAAAGGCATACAGATTTATACTCAGGACGAACTGAATTATATGGTTCTTGAAGCGCAGAAGCGCAATATACCCGCCGCGATCCACGCAATCGGAACCGGAGCCATGGAAATGTGTCTTAACGCCATTGAAAACGCAAAAAACACCTATCCGGAATATAATCCGCGCCACGCAATCGTTCATTGTCAGATTACAAGCAAAGATCAGGTCGAAAGGCTTTGCCGCCTTGGAATAATGCCCCTTACCCAGCCGGTTTTCATCGATTATGATATGCACATCGTTTATGACCGCGTTGGCAAGGAACTTGCAGAAACTTCCTACGTCTGGAAAGATTATCTTGACGGCGGAGCTCACGAAGCTTTCGGCACCGATTGCCCCGTTGAAAACTTCAAACCCATGCGCGGAATTTACTGCGCCGTTACCAGAAAAGACTGCAAAGGAAACGGCCCGTATCTTCCGGAGCAGGCGATTTCCGTTTACGATGCGCTTTATGCTTATACCGCAGAAGGCGCTTATGTAAGCGAAGACGAGGATATCCGCGGAATGATAAAACCCGGAATGGAAGCGGATTTTATCATCATGGACCGCGATCTTCTTGAAATTCCTCCCGAAGAACTTCTTGGAGCAAAAGTTCTCGAAACTTATATCGGCGGCGAAAGAGTTTTCAGAAGATAAAACCAATTTCTTAATTCTTTTTTAAGATTATCCGGAAACTATTGCCGCAAAACACCCTGTCTGATAAACTGCAGATATAGGGCGGAGGTGTTTTTTATGAAAAATAAAAAATTTTCAGCTTTTCTCGGAATAATCTGTGCGGCAGTTCTTATCCTTTGGTTTTCTGGGATCCTTCCGAAACAATTTGCAAAATCTGCCGCTGAAAAATATATGGAAAATCAGCTTTACGGCGAATTTTATGATGCGGAATATGCCGAATATTCTCCCGCACATGATTCCTATTTTGTGTATTTCAGCGGCGGACCAAATCCTTCCGGCGAAATGGGTACCACAAGACACATCGGCGTTTATTACCGCTGGTTTCCGTTCTTTGTGTGGTATGATTCCATGTATCCGGGCTGATCATTCCGGAATAAATTTTACAAGGCGGTTTTTAAAAATGGAGATCAATGAATATCAGAAACTTGCAATGGTGACCCTTAATAAAAATCTCGATAAAAAAGAAATCTTAACAAATTCCGTAATGGGGCTTTGCGGCGAAAGCGGCGAAGCCTGCGACATTGTGAAAAAACACCTTTTCCACGGTCATGAACTCGACCGGGAATCCCTTATAAAGGAACTCGGCGACGTTGCATGGTACCTTGCGGAAGCGGCAAGCGCTCTTGATATTAATCTTGATGAAGTTTTTGAACGCAATATCGAAAAGCTTAAAAAAAGATATCCCGAAGGTTTTTCCGAAGAACGATCCATAAACAGAACTGAATAAAAAAGCACAGGCTCAGCACCTTGGGCCTGTGTTTTTTATTTCAAAAAAATATTTCAAACCGTAATTTGTCCTTGTTTGTGGAAAAAAGAAACAATTTGTGCGTCCTATAAAAACATTTTTTAAAAAATCCATGCAATTTTGCACAAAAAACATGCACAAAATGACAAAAATGATACATTTTTCACATTTTGGTTATTGCAAAACATTAAATTAAAATATATAAGATTGTTATATTTTTTGAGCGGCGTTCCCGCCAAGGAGGAAAATCATGGGAAATAATGCTCTTGACAAAAAAATCCTTTCCGACGCTCTTGCAAGACGTCTTCCGGCCTATTACCGTCATGTCTGCATAATGCTTGCCGAAGGAAAACAGACCATAACTTCCGGTGAACTTGCAAAGCGAATCGGAAACACCAGCGCACAGGTAAGACAGGATTTCTTCACCTGCGGCGGAGTTGAAAACTATCATCCCGATACCCTTAAAGAATGGCTTTCCGGTCTTCTCGGAATCAAAAAAGAACACCACATGGTCGTTATCGGCGCAGGAAACCTTGGCCGTGCAATCATCAGCTTTAAAGATTTCAACAGCGACGGATTTTTTATTGATGCGGTTTTTGATAACAACCTTATGTTTGACGGAATGCAGATCTGCGGAATTCCGATCCTTAACGTAAGTTCCCTTGATGAATATCTTGCTGCAAACAAGGTTGATATCGTTGTTATCACAACCCCTGCAAACGTTGCGGAAGAAATTCTTGAAAAATCCATAAAAGGCGGCGTAAAAGGCGTTTGGAACTTTGCACCGGTGGATCTTCGTTCCAACGATAAAATTGAAGTTCAGAACGTTCACCTCAGCGACAGCCTTCTTACCCTTTCCTTCCGTATCAACGAAAAAGATTTTTTGAAAAACAAAAAATAAATTCAAAAAAAGACCTGCATGCCGTGCAGGTCTTTTTTTATTGTCATATCTTAATTTTAAGAAGCCTTAGCGACCAGAGAACGGTTATAAGGCAAACGCCTACATCCGCAAAAACCGCAAGCCAAATAGGAGCATAGCCAAGGGCGCCGAGGATAAGCACCGCAATTTTTACCGCCATTATGAAAACAACGTTCTGACGAACACAGTTCATTATCTTTTTTGCAATGGCAACCGCTTTCGGAAGGGCGGAAATTCCGTCTTTCATAAGTACGATATCCGCGGATTCAATTGCCGCATCGGTTCCCCTACCCATTGCCGCACCGATATCCGCTGCAGCGAGCACGGGGGCATCGTTTATTCCGTCGCCGGTGAAAACAGTAGTGCCGGTTTTCTTGATTTCTTCGATTCTGTCAACTTTGTCTTCCGGCATAAGGGAAGCGAAAAATCCGTCTATGCCGCATTCTTTTGCAATTTTTGCGGCAGCGTGCTCATTGTCTCCGGTGAGCATAAAGCTGTGCTCAACGCCAAGTTCACGAAGCTTTTCAACGGATGCTTTTGCCTCTTCGCGGATGGTATCTTCGAGTAAAATGCTTCCCGCAAAAATTCCGTTAAGAGCAATATAGAGATTTGCACCGTTTTCTTTGGGAAGTTCGATGCTCATGTGCTCAAAAAGCTTTTTATTTCCGCAAACAACGGAAGTTTCGCCGAAACTTACGGTAACGCCTTCTCCGGCAATTTCGTTGACCTTTTCCGCGGGCGGAAATTCGATTCCTCTTTTTTCTGCCTCCGCAACAACGCATTTCGCAATGGGGTGGTCGGAAAGAGCTTCTGCTGCCGCGGCATAGCGAAGAATCTCCTCTTCGGAATGGTTTTCCTCAACGCGAATTTCGGAAACCCGGAGAATTCCGGAGGTGAGAGTTCCGGTTTTGTCAAAAACAGCGTTTTTGACATTGGCAAGGCGCTCGCAATATTCGGAACCTTTGATTATAACCCCGTGTTTTGAAGCGGAACCGATTCCCGCAAAATATGCAAGCGGAACAGAAAGAACAAGAGCACAGGGGCAACTTGAAACAAGGAAAACAAGAGCGCGGTGGGTCGCTTCGGAAAATTCGAGCCAGCCGAAAATCCATGGAACAAGAAAAACCAGAAGGGCAAGTACAATAACGATTGGTGTATAAATTTCGGAAAAACGGGTGATAAATTTTTCGGTGGCGCCTTTTTTTGCGGAAGCGCCTTCGACCATTTCGATAATTCTTGCGGCGGCGGAATCTCCGTAACCGCTTATTGTTTTTCCGTGGGCGGGGCTTCCGAGAACGACGCATCCCGCTTTAAGGATCTCTCCCGTTTCAATATGTACCGGAAGGCTTTCGCCGGTGAGCGCGGAAGAATCCGCCATTACGCTTTCGGAAAGAACTTTGCAGTCCAGCGGCACCCTTTCACCGACTTTAACTATAATTTCGGAACCGATTGCAACGTCCTTTGCCGGAACGGATTCGATATCTCCGTCATGGGGGCAAATTACATTTGCAGTATCCGGCCGGATATCCGCAAGGGCGGCGATATTCTTTTTGGAACGGTCCACAGCAAGACCTTCAAGATTTTCACCAAATGTGAAGAGCAAAGCAACCATTGTTCCCTCAACATATTCACCGATGAGGAATGCGGCAACAACTGCGATTGACATAAGGGTTTCTTCACCGAAATGGAAATGAAGAAGATCTTCAAAACCTTCCTTCAAAACTTCTCTTCCGGCAACAAGTGTTACCGCAAGACAGATAAAAATCGCAAACGGTTTTAAAAAAGGAATAAAGCTGAGTGCAAAAAAAGCCGCGCAGATTCCTATTACGATCAAATCTTTTTTTATATCATCGCTGTCTTTTCCGCCTTGGCATGCGCAGCCTTCGTGACAGTGACCGTGATACTCGTGGCAGGAACAGTGGTCATCATGGCAGGAACAATGTTCATCATGACAATGTTCATGTTCGTGATGATGTTCATGTTCACAGCAACGGTCGTGACAATGTTCTTTTTCGTGTTCGTGACATTTGCAGGCCATCTTTCAGTCCTCCTCAACGTGAGAAATTCCGGTGCAGAGAATTGCGCCGATATGGGCGTCATCAAGGGAATAATACATCTGTTTTCCCTCTCTGCGGCTTTTGATAAGTCTTGCGGCTTTAAGAACCGAAAGCTGGTGCGAAACCGCGCTTTGGCTCATTTCAAGAAGGTCGCAAAGACAGCAGACACACATTTCCCCTTCGGAAAGAGCGGCGAGAATTCTTATTCTTGTTTTATCACCGAAAACCTTGAAAACCTCCGCGGTTTTTTCAAGGATCTCTTCGGAAGGCATGTTGGCTTTTGTCTGTTCGATTATATGCGTATGTTCCGGATGTATATCAGCCAAATTATCATCTCCATCAAAGATATGAATATATGAACAATTATTCATATGTTTTTCAACTTGAGTATATACCCCATTGCTTTTTATGTCAATAACTTTGTAATAAAAAATTTCTAAAAAAAGAGGACGGAATATTCCGTCCTCTTTTTTTATTCTTTAACCTGATATTGTTCAAGTTTATGAAGTATTTTTACGTCAACAAGCGCATCAACAAGGGTTCCGTTTTCGGTAAATTCCTCGCTGAAAATTTTTCCGCTTTCCCGAATCTCCGCAGAAAGTCCTCCGGCGGAATACGGAATAAGAAGTTCCATTCTTATCTGGCTCGGCGGAATCATTTTTGCAAGTTTCCGGAGCATTTCTTCAATTCCGAAACCGGTTGCCGCCGAAATCATAACGCAGTCATCTGTACAAATCGGAAGTTCGCCTTCTATAAGATCGCATTTGTTGAGGACGTTGAGCATAGGACTTTTGTCCGCTTTAAGGCTTTGAAGAAGTTCTCTTGTCACCTCTGTCTGGGAATCCGCTTCCCCGGAAGAAATGTCGCAGACGTTGATAAGAATATCCGCCTGGACCGTTTCTTCAAGGGTGGATTTAAAGGCTTCAACAAGATGATGCGGAAGGCGGCGAACAAAGCCGACCGTATCAACAAGCATAATGCTTCTTCCGTCCGGAAGTTCAAGGCTTCTTGCTGTGGGGTCAAGAGTTGCAAAAAGCTTATCTTCCGAAAGAACTCCCGCATTTGTAAGGCGGTTGAGCAGAGTTGATTTTCCGGCGTTTGTATAACCGATTATCGCCGCGGTGATGATCCCTTCCTTTTTCCTTCTGGAACGGATAAGCTCTCTGTTGGCAGAAAGTTCCTCGAGTTTTCGCTCAAGGCTTTCGATGCGCCTTCTTATATGCCGGCGGTCACTTTCAAGTTTCGATTCACCGGGGCCTCTGGTACCGATTCCTCCGCCCAGACGGGAAAGGTTTTTTCCCATTCCCTCAAGCCGCGGAAGGCGGTATTTATACTGGGCAAGTTCGACCTGCAAACGGCCCGCTCTTGTCTGTGCCCTTGCTGCAAAAATATCAAGAATGAGCATTGTTCGGTCGATAACTCCAAGACCCGTTGCTTCTTCAAGATTGCGGATATTCGCGGCAGTAAGTTCATGGTCGAAGATAAGGATATCCGCGTCGTTCGCTTCCGCAAGTTCCCGGACTTCATCAAGTTTTCCCCGACCGATAAGGGTTGCTTTGTCGTAATCCTTTCTAACCTGAATAACTTTTGCAACAACCTCGGCGCCGGCGCTTTTTGCAAGTTCCTCAAGTTCGTCGATGGAAACTTGTGCGTCCCAATCTCCGCAATCCGCCGCAACAAGAATTGCCCTTTGGATTTTGTTTTCGTTTTCTATCATTTTTATGGTTCTCCTTAACCGAAAACAAAAGGCAGGATTTTTTCCGTTCCTGCCCTTTTCAATTATCTTTTCATTTCAACAAGATATTCTTTGGTGCCTTCCTCAAATTTTCTTTCGCCGGAAAGGCAAAAACCCCCGCGTTCATAAAAGGCGATTGCCCTTTTGTTTTTTTCAAGCGCCCAAAGAAAATCCGCACCTTTTTCAGAAACCGCAAAATCCAAAAGCTTTGCGCCTATGGAATTTCCTTGCAAAACCGGTTCAACAAAAAGCTTTTTTATCTG
Organism: Oscillospiraceae bacterium; assembly: GCA_018110905.1. Taxonomy (GTDB): domain Bacteria; phylum Bacillota; class Clostridia; order Oscillospirales; family Ruminococcaceae; genus UMGS1668. Next base: position 5,739 of record JAGBAZ010000045.1, on the reverse strand, counting down.
TTTTCCTTCAACCATAACGAAGCCTTTTATTGCGCCGTCATCATAAACAAAAAATTTTTCCGCTTCAAAAAGATATTTCTTCGCTTTTTTTGAAACCGAAAGTTCGGAAAAATAAAATTCATCGTCTTTAAAAATCGGATAAAAATTCAGCCGATAGTTAAAAATTTCGATTTCCGAAATTCTTTCAAAATCTTTTACTTCTGCACTTCTGATATTTTCCATTATCGAAGATAGGTTATCATTTCCTCAAGGGGTTTGCGCTGTTTTTTGCGGATTTCGGAATCTGCCGGATAACCCATTGCAATAACGAGAGCGATGGATTTCGGGCTTGGGATTCTGAAATTTGCTTTAAGTTTTTCTTCGTTGAAAACGCCGAGAATGCAAGTTCCAAGGCCGAGCTCGGTTGCTTCAAGGCAGAAGTTTTCGATCATAAGACCGATATCATACTGGCGGTAATCGCGTTTTCTTGCTTCGGAATTTGCCGCGGGAATTTCGGCATGTTCCTGGGTAATAATTACAAAAGCCTTTGCTTCGCCGACCCATTTGTTAACTTTTTCGCCTTTGCAGTATTCTGCGGCAACCGCAACGGCTTCCGGTGCATGGGCAACATAAAAATGATAGGGCTGGGTGTTGCATGCGGAAGGAGCAAGGCAGGCGGCATTTATGCAGGAAACAATTTTTTCGGCCTCAACAGGTTTTTCGGAAAAACTTCTGCAGCTCTGGCGCTGCTGCATAATTTTGATAAGGTCAGTCATGGTAAAAAAATCAATCCTTTCGTTTATCGTTACCAATATATTATAGCTTCAACCCAAGAAAATTACAATCTTTTTATACGTCAAGGGAAACCGGTCTTATAAATCTTGCGTAATTGTTCACAAGGTCGGAATAATAGACAAAACATGCGGGGCTGTTTTGCGCCAAAACCATTTTCTCACAATCCACTACAAAAAGCGCATGGGTATATTTTTCTTCTTCGGCGCAGACATAGGAACCTATATGAACAAGGTCGCCGTTTTTCACCTTGTTTATGTCACGGAATTTGTGAACCTGCATTCTGCAGTTTTCACGGGTTGTCCATTCATAAAAACGGCTTACACTTGACCAGATAAGGGTTCCTCCCGTTTTTCCGCAATACCAGTTTTTCGTCATTCCACCGTAGCCCTTGGGGGTTTCGCTGTCGGTTTTAAAACCGGACCAGATACATTGGGAAGCAAAATTCATACAGTTTCCGTACCAGTCCCCTACAAAATGAAATGCGGGGTTTTGTTCTTCGCAATATTCTGTGGCATATCCGGCGGCAGCATTTCCGTTATAGATTCTTTCGTGTTCGGAAAACGGAACTTCCGGTTCTGCTTTTTGCCTGAATTCCTGTTTAAGAAGGGTTTCCATTTCCTCTTTTTCCATAAGATTTACCGGCAGATCGTTTTGGAATTTTCCTTCGGAACCGGGGAAATAATGGTATGCGATTTTATAAGTTCCTTCTTCGAATGTAAGGACCATTGAATGCTGGGAATTCACCGCAAAAATAGGCGGATAGGCCTTTCCCTCCACGCCCTTTATTACAAAATGCAGAGCAACGGCGCCTTCGCCGAAATCACTCATTCTGACATAATCCATTCGCTGGTCATTAAGTTCTTTTTTGTTTATGTAATCGATGGTGTAAGGAAAACTTTCCGTTTCAACATAACAATAATCATTTTCCGCAATAATGCTTCTTCTCATTGCCAGAAGAGTGTTCCAGTTCTGAACATTTCCCATCATCTCAAAATCAAGGTCAATAACGGGTGAAATATCTATCGGAAGCATTGCAAGATATGAGTCATAAAGTGCATCGAAATAGTTAATTACAGCCATTTCGGGAGTTTTGCTTTGGGGTGCAACATATTCGATCTCAGTCGGTTTTTCAATGATTTCTTCTTCCGGTTCCCCTGTCTTTTCCGATTCGGAAATCTCCGGAACAGTATCAGAAATCACGCTTTCCACCGGTTTTGCGGGAACACAGCCGAAAAGTAAAAGCAATGCAAGAAAAAGAGCCGCAGTTTTCAAAACTTTTCCTCCGTTTTCTACAAAATATTACTTTTCATATTATATTCACCAACGCATTTTTTGTAAATGATAGTAGCATTACGAAACAGATTTTAATTTTAAAAATCAATACCTCTGCGCTATTTTATAGCTGTAAATCACGCAAACTATCGTATCGGCAATTATAAGACCCAGCGCAGCACACATGGCAGCATAACCTTCCATAAAAATTCCCAAAGCTATCATAACGGCTCCGCAAATCATGAAAGAAATTCCGCCGAAAAGCTGGCTCTTTTTCCATGTGATATCATTTTTCATGCTCCATGGAGTACGAAGCCCAATTATTCCGTTGCTGCGGAGTTTCGGCATAAAATTGCCCATTATCACCATGCTTATTCCAAAAAGTACACAGATGAATTGGTTAATATCCGCTTCGTGAGCATAGCTCATGCTCTCCGCCGCGGCAAAACTTTTATAAAGAAAAAAGCAGTGCTCAAGGGTAAAAAACACGGAAAGACCCATTCCGGTATAGAAAACTACTTTTTCGTTGTTTTTTCCGCCTTCTTCCTGTTTTGCGGAAATTTTTGCCATCCAAAGCATAAAAAAGCCCATTCCTATGGTGCAAAGCGGGAAAAGCAGCGTTTCAAACTTGCTTCCCCAACGGTCGATTTCTCCGGCAAAATTATAATGCGCCGGAATTTTTTCCGGAAGGAACGGAAGGGCAATAACGGTTATAAAAAGCGGAATGAACATAAGCGCAAAATAAAGAATTCTTTTTTTATTCATCATCTTTTCCTCCTTTAAGAGTGCTTATCCAGACGATTGCTTCGTCAAGAACAGTCAAATCAAGCTCGTAATATATAAAATTCTTTTCCTTGGTTTCATAGATAAGCCCGGATTTTTTAAGTTTTGAAAGGTGATACGAAAGCGCCTGGGGCGAAAGGCCGACGGCTTTTGCAAGATCACCGGAATTTATCTTACCTTCCTGAAGTTTTTGCAGAATTGCCCTTCCGGTTTTATCCGCAAGGGCGGAAAGGACTTCGTGCAAAGCCAAAAAACTTCTCCCCCTTCCCGAAAATCTATTTAAAATTTTCTTTAAATAGATTAAACCATATTATGCATATTTCTGTCAAGATGACCGAAGAAAATCTTTTGTTTTTTTATAAAAAATCTTGCAGACGGAACGTTATGCGAGTATAATAATTCTATTAAAGTGTTTTATCACTACTCTATATAAAATAGGAGGAATTTCCATGCCCGCAAATGTCCGTCCCGAAAATATGGAACGCATTACCACCCCCGAACTTGCCGAAAAATTTATTGAAGAACAGGTTGCCGAAATCCGCAGCCAGGTTGGCGACAAAAAGGTTCTTCTTGCTCTTTCCGGTGGCGTTGACTCTTCCGTTGTTGCCGCTCTTCTTATCAAAGCAATCGGCAAACAGCTTGTTTGCGTTCACGTTAACCATGGTCTTATGCGTAAAGATGAATCCGAAAACGTAATCGAAGTTTTCAAAAACCAGCTTGACGCAAACCTTATCTATGTTGATGCAACCGACCGTTTCCTCGATCTTCTTGCGGGCGTTTCCGAACCGGAAAGAAAGAGAAAAATTATCGGAAAAGAATTTATCGAAGTTTTTGCGGAAGAAGCACGCAAACTTGAAGGCGTTGAATTCCTTGCACAGGGAACCATTTATCCCGATATTCTCGAAAGCATTAAAGCCGCAGAAGGCAAAAAAGCCGTCAAGAGCCACCACAACGTCGGCGGTCTTCCCGAAGACCTCAAATTTGAGCTTGTTGAACCCATCAAACTTCTCTTCAAAGACGAAGTTCGCGTTGTCGGCGAAGCCCTTGGTCTTCCCCACGGAATGGTCTATCGTCAGCCGTTCCCGGGTCCCGGCCTTGGCGTTCGCTGCCTTGGCGCAATTACCCGTGACCGCCTTGCGGCCCTCCGCGAAGCAGACGCAATTCTCCGCGAAGAATTTGCTCTCAACGGTCTTGCAGAAAAAGTCTGGCAGTATTTCGTTATAATTCCGGACATCAAGAGCGTCGGCGTAAAAGATGACAGCCGTTACGAAGGCTGGCCCGCAATTATCCGCGCAGTCAATACCAAAGACGCCATGTCCGCAACCATTGAAGAAATTCCTTACGAAGTTCTTCACAAAGTTACAAACCGCATCATCACCGAGGTTGAAGGCGTTAACAGAGTTCTTTACGATCTCACACCGAAGCCCACCGGAACTATTGAGTGGGAATGACCCACGGAATCCGAAAAAGCCTTGATATATAAGGGTTTTTCGCCTCTCCAAAGTCGTCCCGCGGACAAATTGAGGACACTAGCTTTTTTGCTAGAATAATATCAAGATGTCTCATTGCTCTCAAATCTAACTGTTTCTGGTTAGATTTGAGAGCTTTTTTTATTCTTTTCAGCACCTTATCTCTCAAGTCTCGTAGGCAGGCAAAAAATAAAAATTTTCGTGTGAGGACAAATGAGGGCACAAAAAACCGTTGATTTTTCTCCGGTAAATGTCCTAGCCAGTGAAGGGATTATTTCTCAACACTCACTCATAGGAGGATTTTTATATGGCGGAAAGCTTATTCGTTAGAGTTGACGAAGTGTGCCAGATGCTCGCAGTCTCCCGCGCAGAAGCGTACAGAATCATTAAGAGACTGAACGCCGAGCTTGCCGCACAGGGATATATCGTCATGACTGGCCGGGTAAATCGGAGATACCTCGAAGAGCATATCTACGGTTTCAGAACCGATACCACTCAAGGAGGTAAATAAAATGGGTGCTTACAAAGACAAGAATGGAACATGGTATGCGCAGTTCCGTTTCACAAACTGGAAGGGTGAACCGGACCGCAAAACCAAGCGAGGCTTCGCTACAAAGAAAGAAGCCCTTGATTGGGAACGCGACTTTCTCACTCAGAGCGCAGGAAACTTGGAAATGACCTTTGAGGCTTTCTATGAGCTTTACAAAAAGAATCTCCAAGATCGACTGAAGAAGAGCACATGGAAGATGAAGACCAGCGTGATCGAAAGCAAGATTCTTCCGTACTTCAAGAAAAAGCGAATGTGCGACATCAAGCCAAGGGATATCGTCGCGTGGCAGAATGTGATGCTCAAAGAGTGTGACGCGGACGGAAACCTTTATTCCCCCGTCTATCTCAAGACCATCCATAATCAGCTCAGCGCCATCTTCAATCATGCGGTAAAGTTCTATGAACTGGACAGCAACCCCGCTGCCAAGGTCGGCAACATGGGTAAAGAGAAAACCCACGAAATGCTGTTCTGGACAAAAGGCGAATATCTGAAGTTTGCCGAGGCAGTCATGGACAAGCCGATTTCCTTCTATGCGTTCGAGGTCCTGTACTGGTGTGGTCTGCGCTTGGGCGAACTGCTGGCTCTGACCCCTGCTGATTTTGACCTTGAAAAAAAGGTGCTGCGCATCACCAAATCCTATCAGCGTATCGGCAGCGAGGATATCATTACAGATCCCAAAACTCCCAAGAGTATCCGCAATATTCAGATGCCCGATTTCCTCGTTGACGAAATTAAGGATTATCTCGACTCCCTGTATGGGATTGCTGACGATGCCAGAATGTTCCCGATCACGAAGTCCTATCTTCATCACGAAATGCGCAGAGGCAGCGCAAAGGCCGGTGTTCAGAAAATCAGAATCCACGACTTGAGACATAGCCATGTCTCCCTCTT
>JAGBAZ010000044.1 GCA_018110905.1 Oscillospiraceae bacterium | reverse complement strand
TCGTTATATCCTAATTTGTGTTCTCGCATATCCAGTATAGCACTTATCTTTAATTCTGCACTATATCTTTTCTGCTCTTCTCCTCTTTTTGCCATAAAAATATGCACCTCCAAAAGTGTCTAACTTTTGGGGTGCATATCATTTCGGCAGGCTTTTTTGTTATTAAACTTTATCGGCGATTTCGTAAATGAGCTTTTCGGTTTTTTCCCAACCAAGGCAAGGGTCGGTGATGGATTTTCCGTAAATTCCGCCGCCGGTTTTCTGGCAGCCGTCTTCGATGTAGCTTTCGATCATAAAGCCCTTAACCATCTTTGCAATGTCGCTGTTATATTTGCGGCTGTACATAACTTCGTGGGCGATTCGGATCTGTTCGAACCACTGTTTTCCGGAGTTGGAATGGTTGCAGTCAACAATAACCGCCGGGTTTTGGAAATTTCCTTCGCTGTAAAGCTCAAAAACTCTCTGAAGGTCTTCATAATGATAGTTCGGGTGGCTGTTGCCGTGTTTGTCAACATAACCGCGGAGAATTGCATGGGCAAGGGGGTTGCCCTGGCTCTGAACTTCCCAGCCGCGGTAAACAAAATTATGGGGAACCTGGGCGGCGGTTATGGAGTTCATCATAACGGAAAGGTCGCCGCCGGTGGGGTTTTTCATTCCTACCGGAACGTCTATTCCACTGGCGGTAAGGCGGTGGTGCTGGTCCTCAACGGAACGCGCGCCCACTGCAACATAACCGAGAAGGTCGGAAAGATAGCGGTGGTTTTCCGGATAGAGCATTTCGTCCGCGCAGGTAAAACCGGTTTCTTCAAGGGCGCGGAGATGGAACTTACGGACAGCGCAGATTCCTTCGAAAAGATCCGGTTCACCGTTGGGGTCCGGCTGATGAAGAAGACCCATATATCCCTGACCGGTGGTTCTGGGTTTTCCGGTATAGATTCTCGGGATAATTACGATTTTGTCTTTTACTTCTTCCTGAACTTTTGCAAGGCGGTGGATATAATCGAGAACGGAATCTTCTCTGTCTGCGGAGCAGGGTCCGATTACGAGAACAAGTTTATCGGAACGGGATTCAAAAACCGCGCTTATTTCTTCATCGCGGGCGGCTTTGACTTTTGCAAGTTCCGGGGTAAGGGGATACATCTCCTTTGTTTCAAGCGGGATAGGCAGTTTTCTCTTAAATTCCATATTCATAGCAATTAATCTCCTTTTTTACTTTTTATCGAAAAGTGCACGGCGGGCGGTGGAAACACGCATCATTTCGCGCATTGTTTCTCTGTCGCCGTTTTCAAGGGTTTCGCGGAGTTTTCCGAATTCGGAAAGGAATTTGTCCATCTGTTCGAGGAGCGTTTCTTTATTCATAAGAAAAAGTTCGCTCCACATTTCATCATTTATTCTTGCGATTCTTGTGAGGTCACGGAAAGAGTCGCCGGTGTAATCCTGAAGTTTTTCGCCGTCGTAACAATTCATAAGGGAAACAGCGATGCAGTGGGTGAGCTGGGAAACAAAGCCGATCATCTCATCGTGTTTTTCCGGAGTAAGGACGGAAACGCGGTTGAATCCCATAAGCCTTCCGAGTTCAAGACAATCTTCGATTGCCGCTTCTGTGTTTTTTTCGGTGGGGGTTACGATATAGTTTGCGCCGTGGAAAATTTTCGGATCGCTGTTTTGCACTCCGTAAACTTCCTTACCTGCCATAGGGTGGGCGGCGATGAATTCAACGTCCGGACGGAGGATCTCCTGGATTTTATAAACAACGGAACTTTTAACGCCGGTAACGTCCGTAAGAAGGGCGCCGGGTTTAAGAAATTGCTGATAACTTTCTATCCATTCAATAAAAACTTTCGGATAGAGAGCGAAAATTATGAGTTCCGCTTTTTCGAGAACTTCCGGAAGAGGCTCTGTAAAACCTTCATCAATGACCCCGTTTTCGATTGCGTAATCGATATCCTCCTGATTGAGGGTTATTGCGGAAATTTTAAAACCGAGCTTTCGGAGCGCCTTTGCATAGCTTCCGCCAATCAGACCAAGGCCGACGATGAGGATGTTTTTGCTGGTATCAAGCATCATAAAGGTTCACCTCGAATCCGAGTTTTTTAAGCCGCTCGAAGAAATCCGGAAGGCTCTTCCGGGAAGCTTCCGCTCCTTTGATTGTCCCGCCGGTAAGGCTTGAAAGAACCGCGCAGGACATTACTATTCGGTGGTCGTTGTGTCCGTCAAGAACTTCCGTCGGAGCGTGAAAATCGTGGGGATAGACAACAACGCTGTCCTCGTGAACGGTTACGGCAACGCCGAACTTTGCAAGTTCTTCCGCCATGGCGGAAGCTCTGTCGCTTTCCTTGATTTTAAGGCGTCTTGTTCCGGTAAAAACCCCGCCGCCTTTAACCGCCGCAACGGCAAAAAGTATGGGGCCGAGATCCGGGCAGTCGGAAATATTTATGGTTGGGGTGCCTTTTCCGAGAAGGGCAAAGTTTTTTTCATAAACTTTGTCACCCTGAAGGCTTTTCGGATTAAGGCCGGTTATTTCGATTTCACTTCCGAGTTCATTAAGTGCGGCGAAAAAGGCTGCGTTGGAATAATCTCCCTCGACCTTTGCCGCAACGGCTTTATAGTTTTGTCCGCCTTTTATGAAAAGTGTTTTTTCGTCCTGCCATTCTATTTTTATTCCGAAAACGGAAAGGGCTTCTATGGTGAGATTTATGTAAGAAAGGCTTTCCACCGGGGGAATAAGCTGGATAAGGCTGTCCTTTTCCATGAGCGGAAGAACGAAGAGAAGTCCGGTTATAAACTGGCTGCTTATATTGCCTTTTATTTTATATGTTCCGCTTTGGAGCTTTCCACCGACGGTGATTCTGTCCGGCCTTGCTTCAAAAGTTATGCTCTGTTTTTTGAATATATCTTCATAGACAGAAAGGGGACGGGAAAGAAGTTTTTCGCTTCCGGTAAGGGTAAAGGTTTTTCCGTCAAGAAGGCAGATGGGAATGAAAAAACGAAGGGTGCTTCCGCTTTCGCGGCATTTTAAAACCGCGCCTTCGGGAATGTTGCGGATATCCGCTCCGGTTATGGTAACTTTGTCGCCTTCAATTTCATATTTTGCGCCGATTGCGGAAAGACAATCGAGAGTTGCCTTCATGTCTTCGGAGGAGGAAATCCCCTCGATTATGCTTTTGCCCTTCGCAAGACCGGCGCCGATAAGAAGGCGGTGCGCCATACTTTTTGAAGGAGGAGCTTCCATTGTTCCTTTGCCTTTTCCGGGTCTTATTTCGGCAATCATCTGTTTTTGCTCCTTTCGAGAAGAATATCCATTGCTTCAAGATATCCGTCGGTGCCTTTTCCGATTACGGAAGCAACGCAGCCAAGGCGGATATAACTTATCTGGCGGAAATCCTCGCGTTTTGAAACGTCGGAAATATGAACTTCAACGGTCGGAATCCCGACGGCTTTTACCGCATCGAGAAGAGCGATGCTTGTGTGGGTATAAGCGCCGGGGTTGATTACGATTCCGTCAAAAACTCCGAAGGCTTCCTGAATTTTGTCAACAAGAGCGCCTTCGTGGTTGCTTTGGAAAAATTCGACGGAAATGTCGTTTTTTTCAGCATGGGCGGAAATTTTTTCAAGGAGGGAATTATAATTTTCGCTTCCGTAAATTCCCGGTTCGCGGATTCCGAGCATGTTGAGGTTCGGTCCGTTAATCACCAAAATTTTCATTCTGAAAATCCTCCTTTATTTTTCTGCAAACTTCCTTTGCGGAGCAGTTTGCATCGATAATTTTATCTGCATTGGAACAATAGAGCGGGAATCGTTCCTCAAAGCGTTTTTTTATAGCTTCCGCTGTGGAAGCGGTTGGTCTGTCGCTTGTGGGAACAAGATTTTCGAGCGGACGATTGATAAAATATATCTTTCCGTTTTTGGAAAGATTTTTGATGTTTTCCGGATTAAGAACAGCGCCGCCACCGGTGGAAATTATTGCGCCGGTTTTTCCGGAAAGTTCAAAAATCGCTTCGCTTTCGAGTTTTCGGAAGGCGGGTTCGCCCTCTTTTTCAAAAATATCGGAAATTTCGCGGCCTGTTTTTTCGATTATGATTTCGTCGGAATCAAAAAACGGCATTTTAAGTTCTTCGGAAAGAAGTTTTCCTACGGTTGTTTTTCCGGAAGAGGGCATTCCGATAAGAACTATGTTCTTTTTCATTCGCAAAAGTTCCTGATAGATGCTCTCGGCCTTTTCCCTCGGAACGGGTTTGTCAAAAAAACGTTCCGCCGCAAGAATTGCCTGCATTACGAGCATATAAAGTCCTGCTGCTGCGGGGATGCCAAGGCTTTGAGCACGCTGGACGAAATCGGTTCGGAGCGGGTTATAGACAACGTCGATTGCTCCTTCGAGATTGGAAAAATCTGCCGGGTCAACTGCCATTCCGGAAAGCTTTGGAAACATTCCGCAGGGGGTCGTGTTGACGAGAATTTCGGCATCGGAATGTCTGAGCACCGCTTCTTCGTTGGTGATTACTCCTTCACTTTGAACAAGGTCGGTTTTGAGTATCGTTTGAGCACCGAGGTTTTTAAGGACCGCTTCGGCGGTATGGGAAGTTCCGCCGTTTCCGAGAATTATGGCTTTCTTTCCGGAAACGGAAATTCCGGCCCTTTCAAAAAGCGCTTTTAAGCCGCCGAAATCCGTGTTATATCCGAAAAGTTTTCCGCCGCGGTTAACAACGGTGTTGACTGCGCCGATTTCTTTTGCGGCTTCGTCAATTTCATCGAGAAAAGGAATTACCGCCTGTTTATAAGGAATGGTAACGTTGATTCCTTTGAAATCTTTTGCCTTTATAAAATCTTCCAGTTCCTCCGGGCGGAGTTCTTTTATTTCATATTTATAATCGCCGATTTTTTTATGGATCTCCGGCGAAAAGCTGTGGGGAAGATGTTCCCCGATAAGTCCGTATTCCATATTTCACCTCAGCCAATCGGTGCCGTATCTTTGGGCAAGGATATCGCAGAGAACGATTGCGGCGGCGGAATCCGCAACAACTCTTGCTCTGTGGATAATTGCCGGATCATGCCGGCCCTTTATGATGAAATTTTTGTTTTCGCCTTTGATGAAATCAATGGTTTCCTGTTCAAGGGAAATGGAGGGGGTGGGTTTTATGGCGCAGCGGAAAGTTATGGGCATTCCGTTGGAAATTCCGCCGTTGATTCCGCCGTTATGATTTGTTTTTGTAAAAACTTTTCCGTTTTCGTCGGTGCGGAAGGGGTCGTTTGCTTCGCTTCCGCGCATTTTTGCAAAACCGAATCCGGCGCCGAATTCAACGCCTTTTACCGCCGGAATACTGAAAAGGAAATGGGCAAGCTGACTTTCTATGCTGTCGAAATAAGGTTCGCCGATTCCGGCGGGAACGCCGATTATTGCGGTTTCAAGGATTCCGCCGACGGAATCCTGTTTGTTTTTTGCCGCAAGAATGGCTTCTTCCATTTTTTTGCCCTGTTCTTCATCAAGAACGGCAAAAAGTTTTTTATTAAGGGAATCTATATCTTCTTCGATATCTTCAAAATTTCTGTCGGCAATTCCGGCACATTCCGCGATATGAGTTCCGATTTTGATGCCTTTTTCTGCAAGGGCGGAAATGCAGATCGCGCCTGCGGCAACGATTCCGGCGGTTATTCTTCCGGAAAAATGTCCGCCGCCGCGATAATCCTGAAAACCGTGATATTTACATTCTGCTGTATAATCCGCATGGCCGGGTCTGGCGGTCACCGCAATTTCGGAATAATCTTTGCTTTGGGTATTTTCGTTGCGTATAAGAATCGTTATGGGTGTTCCGGTTGTGAAACCGTTAAAAACGCCGCTTAAAATTTCAAATTTGTCGCCTTCCTGCCTTGCGGTGGAAATTGCACCGGCGGGGCGTCTTTTGGTAAGCTGATCGGCGATAAAATCTTCGTCAACGGGAATTCCCGGAGCCATTCCGGAAAGAATTGCGACGATTCCGGCGCCGTGGCTTTCGCCGGCAAGAGTTATGGAAACGCTTTGTCCGAAGGTATCTTTCATTTAAAAAATTCCTCCATTCGTTCAAAAAGTTCGGCGGTGGACCATTCTTCCATTTTGAAATTTTCGATTTCCGGAAGGGTTATAACGGTGACCTTTTCACCGGAGAATTTTTTATCATGGGAAGCGGCGGAAACAAGTTTTTCAATGTCGCCGTGATATTCGGTTGGCAAATCGAGTTTTTTGAGCACCGCTTTTAATCTTTCACGGATTTCCGGCGAGCACATGGGAATCATTCCAAGGGCGACGCATTCGCCGTGATAAAGTCCGCCGAGTTCTTCGGCGCTTTCAATGGCATGACCCATGGTATGGCCGAAGTTCAGCACCTTGCGAAGTCCGCTTTCTTTTTCGTCCTGCTCAACGACCCTGCATTTTGATTTTACGGAATGCTCGATTATTGTTTCGATGTTTTCCTGAACATCGGAATTTTCAAAAAGTTCGAAAAGTTCCTTATCGAAGCAAAGGGACATTTTTACCGCTTCCGCAAGACCGTTTGAAAAATGGCGTTTTGAAAGGGTTTTCAGCGTTTCGGGATCGATAAGAACCGCCTTCGGCTGATAAAAAGCGCCGATTATATTTTTAACTCCGCCGAAGTTTACCGCGGTTTTTCCGCCGACGGAAGAATCCACCTGGGAAAGAACGGTGGTGGGGATATTATAAAAATCGATTCCGCGCATATAGCTTGCGGCGGCAAAACCGGCTAAATCTCCGCAAACACCGCCGCCGACAGCAACAACGCAGTCGCTTCGGGTAAAACCGTGCTCAAGCATTTTTTCACAAAGCTTTTCGAAAACAAAAAGGCTTTTGCTTTCTTCGCCCATGGGAACGGTTTCGATATAAGGAGCTTTGCATTGGGCGGCAACGGCTTTTGAATATTCTTCCGGAACGCCGGAATCCGTCACTATGAGCACCTTGCGGTCAAGGTTCAGGATTGAACCTGCTTTTTTGAGCACGCCATTTTCGATTGTTATATTATAGCTTCCCAAAGGAAGATTTACGGGGATTATCATTCAAAAAATCCTCCTTAAAGTTTTTTTTCATGGGGGAAGGAACCGATTATGCGAAGGCGGTCGCAATATTTTGAAAGTTCTTTCATCATTCGTTTTCCTTCTTCGCTGTAAGCGTTTCCGTCCGCCTCGACGTAGAAATAATATTTCCACATAAGTTCCTTCATAGGGCGGCTTCGGAGAGTTCTCATATTGAAACCGCAGTCGCCGATGATATTTATTGCTTGCGCCAGTGCGCCTGCTTCGTCCCGAACGGTGAAAACCATTATGAACTGGCGGCCGGTTTCCTTATAATCCGGAAGGCTTTCCGCCCGGGAGAAAACCGCAAAGCGGGTTGTGTTCATGCTGCTTTCGTTTATCCTTCGTTCAAGCACGTTTAATCCGTAAAGTTTCGCGGTGTCGCGACTTGCAATTGCGGCAACGGATTTATCGCCCTTTTCAACAACGTTCTGTGCGGCGATTGCGGTATTGTTTGCGCGGACCGCTTCAAATCCGTGCTTTTTAATGTATTTTGCACATTGTTCAAGAGCCTGGGGGTGGCTTATTACTGTTTTTATATCGTTTATCGTTGCGCCGGGAAGACCGAGAAGGTTATGGGTCACCTCAAGGTCGTATATACCATTTATATAAAGGCTGCCCTGGAACATAAGGTCGATCACCTGGGAAACTTCGCCGGCGTAGCTGTTTTCTATCGGAAGAACGGCGCAGTCGCATTCTCCGTTAACAACAGCTTCATAGGCGGAAGTGAAATCGCCGAAGGGAATTTGTTTTGCGGCGGGAAAGATGTTTTTTGCGGCAATGTTAGCAAAAGCACCCTCAACTCCGCTGTAAGCAACCTTCAGTCCTTCCTGGAGCATCTGCTGATATTTTCTGGAGATGCTCATGGTGTCTTTAAGAAAATTTACGTAATAGGAACGGAGAATTTCGTCCGCGACAAACTCGGAGTTCCTTGCGATAACTTCGTTTTCGCGGCTCTGGTCAAGAATAGGAAGACCCCGTTCCATTTTATATTCGGAAATAAGCTTTGCGGCTTCCATTCTTTTTACAAAAAGGGCCGCCATTTCCTTATCTATTTCGTTTATGCTTTTTCTTGCTTCTTCAAGTTTGTTCATAAGGAATATTCCTCCGCAAGTTTTTTGAATGCAGGAAGAGAGCGTTCGATCTGCTCTGTGGAAACGCAGTAGGAGATACGGACAAATCCTTCCATGCCGAAATCGTCGCTTGGGACGATTAAAAGTTCGTGTTTTTTTGCCTTTTCGGAAAAAGCTTTTGCGTCAGGTTCCGGAGATTTTACAAAAAGATAAAAAGCACCGTCCGGGTGAACAGCTTCGAAACCCAAATCGGAAAGTGCGCCGTAAAGAAGGTCGCGGTTCTTTTTATAAACCGAAATATCGGAAGTCATTTTGATGCATTTTGGTATCATATGTTGGAAAAGGGAAGGAGCACAGACAAAACCAAGGGCTCTTCCGGCGCCGCAGATTCCGGAATAAACTTCTTTCCAATCCGGATTTTCCGGCGAAACAAGGATATAACCGATTCGCTCGCCCGGAAGGGAAAGGCTTTTGCTCCAGGAATAACATATTATAGTATCATTATAATATTTTGTTACGAAAGGAACTTTGATTTCACCATATACAAGCTCACGGTAAGGTTCATCGGAAATGAGATATATTTTTCTTCCGAATTTTTCTTCCGCTTCCGAAAGAATCGAGGAAAGTTTTTTGATGGAATCTTCCGAAAAAACTGCACCGGAAGGGTTGTTCGGAGAATTGATTATTACAGCGGCGGTTTTTTCATTCAGAACTTCGGAAAGTTTTTCAAAGTCTATCTGAAAATCGGGCCATCTGCAGGGAACGGTTACGGGTTTTCCGCCCGCTGTTTCAACAAAAACTGTGTATTCCGGGAAAAACGGTGCAAAAAGAATTACTTCTTCGCCGTCTCCAACTACCGCGGAAAGGGAAATTGTAAGAGAAGCGGCGGCACCGCAGGTCATATAAAGATTTTCCGGTCCGAAGGAGGTTCCGAACCTTTCGTTAAGATCGTCGGCAATGGATTTTCTTGCGGAAAGGTCACCCGGTGCGGAAGTATAACTGTGGAGCGCAAGGGGACTTTCTTCTGAAAGCATTCTGCAAAGTTCATCGGAAAATTCTTTCGGAGCGGGAACGCTTGGGTTGCCGATGCTGAAATCGAAAACATTCTCCGGGCCGATTTCGGCTTTGCGCTTGTTTCCGTATTCAAAAAGTTCTCTTATGACAGAGCGTTTTTCGCCCAGTTCTCTCATTCTTCCGGTGTTCATTCTGCACCTCCAAAACGATTGGTTAACACTGTTAACCAACGAATAATATATTTATAATATACCTATATAAAACAAATGTCAATAATTGAATTGCGGGAAAGAAGTGATATAATATAATGGAAAAGAGAAAGCAGGAGGCTATGGTGTGAGAATTGAAATAATTGAAACCGAAAGACTTTTTCTCCGCGGATTTGAAAAATCGGATGTTCCTTTTGCAATAAGCGTCTGGAACGATCCGGAAATGGGCGAATATCTTCCGGATCCAAGCGAAGAGAACATGGATGATGAATACCGAAAAAGCCTTGAAATCCTTGGTGATGACGAAGAATGCTGTTATTTGATTTCGGAAAATAAAATCACCGGGGAAAAAATCGGAACATGTAGTTTTATTCCGAGTGCCGATGGGTTTGTTTATGATATAGCATATTGCGTGCACAAAAATTTCTGGAGGATGGGTTATGCAACAGAAATGGTCAAAGGGATGATAGGCTACGCAAAAGAACATGGGGGCAGGAAAATTACCGTTCGGGTGAACAGGGAAAACCCCGGTTCGAATGCAATAATGAAAAAGTTTGGATTTAAAATCACCGGAGAATTTTCGTATAAAAAGCAGGGGACGGAAAAAGAATTTACAGATTACGAATATGAACTTGACATTTAAGGGGGCGCTTTTATGGACGAGGAACTCGGTTCCGCTTCTGTTCGGGAACAGCTTATTACCGCCGGAATAGGGGAACTTGAAGCCCACGGTGTTGCGGATTTTTCCCTGCGGAGGGTTGCTTGTGCCTGCAACATTTCCTGTGCGGCGCCTTATAAACATTTTAAAAGCAAAGAAGCGCTTATTGAAGGGATTTTTGACTATATAACCGATCAGCTGAACCTTCTTCTGGACCAGGTTGCGGCAATCTATTCCGATCCTAAAACCTGCCTTGTGGAAATCTGCATTGCCTATATCCGCTTTTGCATTGCGAACCCGCATTTCCGGGCAGTACTTATGCTTTCCGGAAGAAAACTTCCCCTTGCGGAAAGGGTCGAAAAGCATATGGATATGTGTTTTTCGGAAATGGACCCAATCGAAAGAGCGGACAGAGGATACGTTATCCGAAGTATTGCTTACGGTGCTGCGCTTCTTCTTGAAAGCGGTGAACTTGAATACAGCGACCATATAATCGAGCGCATAAGAGAAAATCTTTTCCGGGAACTCGAAGAATAAAATATAAAAAAATATTGTAACAGAGGCCCTTTGTAAGAAAGTGCCCCTGTTTTTTTTGTCCGAAGATTTTGCGGATATCAGATTTTGAGTACAAAATCCGTGAATAGGATACAGTGGAAAACATCATTTGCTCTATGAAGCGGGCTTTTTTGGGGGAAAAAATCAAGCCGTAAAGCGTTAAGAAACACTCGGAAGCGTGGATACTTTTGAATGTTAAAGCACGTTTTTTGACCTTTTTTTGTGTTTTTGAACGTTGAAAACCTGTTGAATAATCTGCAGATAAATTTCCAATAATTTACAAAAATAAGGGCAAAAACAAGCCGGAAACAGCTGTTTTTGCCCTTAAATTAAAAAAATATAAAAAAATAATGCCAAACCGCTCAAAACGGCTTGACACCTATTGACTTTAGTAATATAATAATAAAATGTACCATAATGGACATTTGTATCTCGTTCTAAACTACTATACCACAGTTTGACGAAAAATGCAAGTGTTTCGGTCAAGAAAAATAAACGACGTAAATACGGATGAATGGAGTGAGCTATTTGGTAAATGTAAAACCTGTCAAGCTCGGAAAAAATGTCCGCATGAGTTTTTCCAAAATCAATGAGGTTCTCGATATGCCGAACCTTATCGAGGTACAGAAAGACTCTTATAGATGGTTCCTTGAGGAAGGTCTTCAGGAAGTTTTCCGTGATGTTTCGGCCATCACTGATTATTCCGGAAACCTTGTTTTGGACTTCATCGATTATCATATCGAAAACAAGCCCAAATATACCATCGAGGAATGCAAAGAGCGCGACGTGACTTATGCAGCCCCTCTTCGTGTAAGAGCAAGACTGCAGAATAAGGAAACCGGCGAGATCAAAGAACAGGATATCTTTATGGGAGATTTCCCAATCATGACCCCTTCCGGCACCTTTGTCATCAACGGCGCAGAGCGTGTTATTGTATCCCAGCTTGTCCGTTCTCCCGGCGTATATTTCGCCATGAACTACGACAAAACCGGTAAGAAGCTTTTCGCAAGCACTGTTATCCCGAACAGAGGTGCATGGCTTGAATATGAAAGCGACCTTAACGATGTTTTCGGCGTAAGAATTGATAAGAACAGAAAACTTCCCATCACCACTTTCATCAGAGCCCTCGGACTCGGAAGTGACGCACAGATCCTTGATTATTTCGGCGAAGAGCCCATGCTCCTCGCAACCCTTGAAAAAGACAGCACCAAATCCAGAGAAGAGGCACTTCTCGAAGTTTACAGAAAACTCCGTCCGGGTGAACCGCCCACGATCGAAACCAGTGAGCAGCACCTTCACAACCTCTTCTTCGACGCAAGAAGATATGACATTTCCCGCGTCGGCCGTTATAAATACAACAAAAAACTTGCCCTCGAAAGACGTATTGCGGGCATGACCCTTGCAGAACCGGCAGCAGATCCGCTTACCGGCGAAGTTCTTTTCGAAGCAGGCGCAACCCTTACCAGAGAAGACGCAGCTCTTCTTGACAAAAAAGGCGTACGCGAAGTTCTTGTTGATGTTGACGGTCACAAAGTAAAAGTTATCTCCAACAACATGGTTGATGCCGAAGACTATGTTGACCTTTCCAAAGAAGAACTTGAAAAACTTTTCATCAACGAAAAAGTTCGTTTCTCTGTAATCAGCGCCATTGCCGAAAAAGCAGGCGACGATAAAGAAGCACTTGTTGCTCTTCTTAAAGAAAACGTTGATGAACTTATCCCGAAACATATCATCATCGATGATATCTATTCTTCCATCAACTATATGTGCAACCTCTACTGGGGATTCGGAAGCACCGACGATATCGACCATCTCGGAAACAGACGTATCCGCAGTGTCGGCGAACTTCTCCAGAACCAGTTCAGAATCGGTTTCTCCAGAGTTGAGCGCGTAATCCGTGAACGCATGACTATCCAGGCACAGGACACCGAAGCCATCACTCCTCAGGGTCTTGTGAATATCCGCCCCGTCGTTGCGGCTATCAAGGAGTTCTTCGGATCTTCTCCTCTTTCCCAGTTCATGGACCAGACCAACCCCCTTGCAGAACTTACTCATAAGCGCCGTCTTTCCGCTCTCGGTCCCGGCGGTCTTTCCCGTGACCGTGCAGGTTTCGAAGTTCGAGACGTACACTACAGCCACTATGGACGCATGTGCCCGATCGAGACCCCTGAAGGTCCTAACATCGGTCTTATCTCCTACCTCGCAAGCTATGCAAGAATCAACAAATACGGCTTTATTGAGGCACCTTTCAGAAAAGTTGATAAAGAAACCGGCGTTGTTCTCGACGAAGTCGAATATATGACAGCGGATACCGAGGACGATTTCATTGTTGCACAGGCAAACACCCCTCTTGATGAGGAAAACCGCTTTGCAAACCAGAAGATCACCTGCCGTTATAAAGATGAATTCATCGAAGTTGCTCCCGGAAAAGTTGACTACATGGACGTATCTCCTAAGATGGTAGTTTCCGTTGCAACTGCAATGATCCCCTTCCTTGAAAACGACGACGCAAACCGTGCACTCATGGGTGCAAACATGCAGCGCCAGGCAGTTCCGCTTCTTAAAACCGAAAGACCCTTCGTCGGAACCGGTATGGAATATAAAGCAGCAGTTGACTCCGGCGTAACCGTTCTTGCAGAACATGCAGGTACCGTTACCAAAGTTGACGCTGAACGCATTGTTATCAAACGTGACGATTCCGTTGAATCCGACGAATACAAAATCATCAAATTCCTTCGTTCCAACCAGGGAACCTGCGTAAACCAGAGACCTATCGTCGAAAAAGGCGAACATGTTGAAAAAGGTCAGGTTATCTGCGACGGTCCCGCAACAAGCGAAGGCGAAGTTTCCCTCGGTAAGAACATGCTTATCGGATTTATGACCTGGGAAGGTTATAACTACGAGGACGCAGTTCTCATCAATGAAAAACTTGTTAAAGAAGACACCTACACTTCCGTTCATATCGAAGAATACGAACTCGAATCCCGCGATACCAAACTCGGTCCGGAAGAGATCACCCGCGATATTCCGAACGTCGGTGAAGATGCACTTAAAGAACTTGACGAACGCGGTATCATCCGCATTGGTGCAGAAGTTCGTGCCGGAGATATTCTTGTCGGTAAAGTAACCCCCAAAGGTGAAACCGAACTTACCGCGGAAGAAAGACTTCTCCGCGCAATCTTCGGCGAAAAAGCTCGCGAAGTAAGAGATACTTCTCTTCGTGTTCCTCACGGCGAATACGGCATCATTGTTGACGTACAGGTATTCACCAGAGAAAACTGCGACGAACTCAACCCCGGAGTTAACGAAGTTGTACGCTGCTACATCGCACAGAAGAGAAAACTCTCTGTAGGTGACAAGATGGCAGGACGTCACGGTAACAAGGGTGTTGTTTCCAGAATCCTTCCTCAGGAAGATATGCCTTTCCTTCCGGACGGCAGACCGCTTGATATTCTTCTTAACCCCCTCGGTGTTCCTTCCCGTATGAACATCGGTCAGGTTCTCGAAGTTCACCTCGGAAGAGCGGCTGCAGAACTTGGCTGGCACGTTATGACCCCTGTTTTCGACGGTGCTCACGAAGCTGATATCCGCGAACTCCTTTCCGAAGCAGGCCTTGACAGCAGCGGTAAAGTATGGCTCCGCGACGGACGTACCGGCGAACTCTTTGATAACCCCGTAACCGTAGGTTACATGTATTATCTTAAACTCCATCACCTTGTTGACGATAAGATCCACGCACGTTCCACCGGTCCTTACAGCCTTGTAACTCAGCAGCCTCTCGGCGGTAAAGCTCAGTTCGGCGGCCAGAGATTCGGTGAGATGGAAGTTTGGGCTCTTGAGGCTTACGGCGCAGCCTATACTCTTCAGGAGATCCTTACCGTCAAATCGGACGACGTTGTCGGCCGTGTAAAGACTTTCGAGTCCATTGTAAAAGGCCAGAACGTTCCTCCGGCAGGTATTCCCGAATCCTTCAAAGTTCTTATCAAAGAACTCCAGTCCCTTGGACTTGATATCAAAGTTCTCGATAAAAACAACGAAGAGATCGATCTTAAACAGAACTTTGACGACGAAGACGCAGGTCTTATTCCTGCTGATGAAGCCGTTGAGTTCGAAGGCGAAAACGTAGCTTACGAAGGCGACTTCGAAGGCTTCGAAATCGGCGATGTTAATGAAGACGGCGATGATTTTGCCGACTTTGCAGGCTTCGGTTATTCCGAAGATGATATGTAATTAAGGGGAGGTCGTGTATTAATGGAATTTAACGCATTTGATTCTATCAAAATCGGCCTTGCTTCTCCCGAAAAGATCAGAGAATGGTCCTATGGCGAAGTAAAGAAACCCGAAACCATCAACTACAGAACACTTAAACCGGAACGCGACGGTCTTTTCTGCGAAAGAATCTTTGGACCGACCAAGGACTGGGAGTGTTACTGCGGCAAATATAAACGCCTCCGCTTCAAGGGAAAAGTCTGCGAACGCTGCGGCGTTGAAGTTACCAGAGCAAAGGTAAGACGTGAGAGAATGGGTCATATCGAACTCGCAGCTCCCGTTTCCCACATCTGGTATTTTAAAGGTATCCCTTCCAGAATGGGTCTTATCCTTGATATGAGTCCCAGACTTCTTGAAAAGGTACTTTATTTTGCAAGCTATATCGTCACCGATCCCGGTACCACTCCTCTCGAAAAGAAACAGCTTCTTTCAGAAAAAGAATACCGCGATATGCGTGAAAAATATGAAGAAGACTTCCAGGCAGGAATGGGCGCAGAAGCTGTTCAGCTTCTTCTCAAGGATATCGACCTTGAATCCCTTTCCGCACAGCTTCATGAAGAACTCGAAACCGCTTCCGGCCAGAAACGTGTTCGTCTTCTTAAACGTCTTGAAGTTGTTGAAGCTTTCCGCCTTTCCGGCAACCGTCCGGAATGGATGATCCTTGATGTTGTTCCTGTAATTCCTCCGGATATCAGACCTATGGTTCAGCTTGACGGTGGCAGATTTGCCACTTCTGACCTTAACGATCTTTACAGAAGAGTTATCAACAGAAACAACCGTCTTAAAAGACTTCTTGAACTCGGCGCTCCGGATATCATCGTCCGCAACGAAAAACGTATGCTTCAGGAAGCGGTTGACGCACTTATCGACAACGGCAGAAAAGGCCGTCCGGTAACCGGACCTTCCAACCGTCCTCTCAAATCTCTTTCCGATATGCTCAAAGGTAAACAGGGACGTTTCCGCCAGAACCTTCTCGGTAAACGTGTTGACTATTCCGGCCGTTCCGTTATCGTAGTTGGTCCGGAACTTAAGATGAGCCAGTGCGGTCTTCCTAAAGAAATGGCTATCGAGCTCTTCAAACCCTTTGTTATGAAACGCCTTGTTGATGTCGGCGCAGCAACCAACATCAAAAACGCAAGAAAAATGGTTGAAAGAGCAACCCAGCCCGAAGTTTGGGACGCACTTGAAATCGTTATCAAAGATCACCCCGTAATGCTCAACCGTGCACCGACTCTTCACAGACTTGGTATTCAGGCTTTTGAACCTGTTCTTGTTGAAGGCCGTGCACTTAAACTCCATCCGCTCGTATGTACCGCATATAACGCGGACTTCGACGGCGACCAGATGGCAATCCATGTTCCGCTTTCCACCGAAGCACAGGCAGAAGCAAGATTCCTTATGCTTGCAGCAAACAACATTCTCAAACCGGCAGACGGCAAGCCCGTTGCAGTTCCTACCCAGGACATGATCCTCGGTTCTTACTATCTTACCCTTGAGAAACCCGGCTGTGAACCCGGTGAAGGAAAAGCATTCCGTAACCTTGATGAAGCCATTATGGCTTATAATGCAGGTGTTGTCGGTCTTCATGCTCCGATCAAACTCAGAGTTGAAAAAACCGATGAAAACGGCAACGTACGCAGCAGACTTATTGATACCACCGTTGGTAAAGCAATCTTCAACATGCCCATTCCTCAGGACCTTGGTTATGTTGACAGAACCGATCCGGAACACGAATTCGACTTCGAAATCAGCTTCCTTGTCGGCAAAAAACAGCTTGGTAAAATCATTGAACGCTGCGTAAAGAAACACGGAACCGCTGTTACCAGTGAAGTGCTCGATAAGATCAAAGCACAGGGATTCAAATATTCCACCAGAAGTGCTATCACCGTTTCCGTAAGCGATGCTGTTATTCCTCCTAAGAAAGCAGAGATCCTTGCAGAAGCAGAAAAGAAGATCGACATCATCACCAAACAGTATCGCCGCGGTCTTATGTCCGACGATGAACGTTACAAAAAGGTCATCGAAACCTGGAACAAGACCACCGACGAAGTTGCAAATGCCCTTAAAGAAAACCTTGATAAGTACAACCCCATCTTCATGATGGCAGACTCCGGTGCTCGTGGTTCCATGAACCAGATCCGTCAGCTTGCAGGTATGCGCGGACTTATCGCCAACACTTCCGGTAAAGCGATCGAAATTCCGATTCGTGCAAACTACCGTGAAGGTCTTAATATTCTCGAATACTTCATTTCCAGCCGTGGTGCACGTAAAGGTCTTGCTGATACTGCGCTCCGTACCGCGGACTCCGGTTACCTTACCAGACGTCTTGTTGACGTTTCCCAGGAAGTTATCATTCGTGAGCATGACTGCGGAACCCATGAAGGTATCGTAGTTCACGACATCCGCGAAGGCAACGAAATGATCGAACCTATGAGCGAACGTCTTATCGGCCGTTACGCCGTTGACGATGTTCTCCATCCCGAAACCGGCGAACTTCTTGTAAGCAAAGACAAGATGATGGATGAAGACGATGCTAAGAAGATCGTTGATGCAGGCATCACCGAACTCAAGCTCCGTTCCATCCTCAACTGCGAGGCAAAACACGGCGTTTGCGCAAAATGCTATGGTTCCAACCTTGCAACCGGAAAACCCGTTCACGTCGGTGAAGCTGTCGGTGTTATCGCCGCACAGTCCATCGGTGAACCCGGTACCCAGCTTACCATGCGTACCTTCCATACCGGCGGTATCGCTTCCGCAGAAGATATTACCCAGGGTCTTCCTCGTGTTGAAGAACTCTTTGAGGCAAGAACTCCGAAACGTGAAGCTGTTATCGCAGAGATCGAAGGCGACGTCAGAATCGATGAGATCAAGAAAAACCGCCACATTGTTATCTTCAACAAAGAAACCGGCGAAGAACGCAAATATCTCATCACCTACGGAAGCCACACCAAAGTTAAAGAGGGCGACCATGTTAAAGCCGGCGCACTCCTTACCGAAGGTTCCGTCAACCCGCATAAATATCTTGATGTTAACGGCGCTCTTGCAGTTCAGGATTACCTTATTGCAGAAGTACAGAAGACCTACCGCCTCCAGGGTGTTGATATCAACGACAGACATATCGAAGTTATCGTTCGTCAGATGATGAAGAAAGTCAAAGTTGATGACCAGGGCGACACCCATCTCCTTTCCGGAATGGTTGTCGAAAAAGGCGACTTCTTCGCAGAAAACAGAGAGATCAGAAAACGCATTGCAAACGGCGAAACCGGCCTTCGCGAAGCAACTTATATTCCGATGCTCCTTGGTATCACCAAAGCATCTCTTGCTACCGAAAGCTTTATGTCCGCCGCATCTTTCCAGGAGACCACCCGTGTTCTTACCGAAGCGGCAATCAAAGGAAAGAGCGACAGACTCCTCGGCCTTAAAGAAAACGTCATCATCGGTAAACTTATCCCTGCCGGTACCGGTATGGAGTGCTATTCCGAAGCTGACTATTCCTCCGTTGCACCGGAAGTTCGTCCCTATGATATGGACAACGAATATGACCGCGTAATGGAAGCAGCCGAAGCAGTAACCGAATAAGCCGAAAGGCATAAAAAACCCGTGCTCAAGTTTTGAGCACGGGTTTTTGTTATCTGCTTATTTCAAAAAGTTCTCGTGTGTTGTAGTTTTCAAAAATACTTTTGCCGACATTAGCAATTACATATTTTCCATTCTCAAGAGAACTTGTATCAAGAATAACATAGCCTTCTTTGGTGAATTCTGGAGTGATTGCGGTTCCGGAATAATATGTTTTACCGGTTACGCTTTGGCTAAAATCCTTTTTTGCACAGCCATCAATTATATAGCATTTTATGTCCGCATAAAATGTTTCTTCAAAATACTGTGTTCCAGAATAAAAATCAACTGTTACTTTTTCGTTGAAATTTTTTGTGAAAAAAATTATGTCGGAAAAACATCCGCTTCCAGAATCTGTACAATAATCTTCCAAATCAATTGTTTCGTTGTCATAAAATGTTTTTGCATCGACGCCATTTGCATTGTTGAAACAAACTCTGAGTTCTTCACCTTTCCACTTTCCAAAATGTGAAAGGACATCAACTATCTGATAATCATCATAATTCATTATCAGTTTGCCGTCAGAATCACGGAAGTCCATATTTAAAAAATATATTCCGTCGTTTGATTCGTAAAAGTCAAACGGAACAGTATATCCCTCTTCTAAAACTGGTAAAAAATAATATTCGTCCATTATAGATTTATTTGAAAACAAAACTAATTTTTCATTTTCACAAAGATATACCATTTCTTCGTTTTTACCGTCTGTTTTAAAAAGATTTTCAGGCTGAGTATATTTTTGCGATATTATTTCCTCACAAAGAGAAACGAAACTTCCGTCCGATTTAAGAATGAAAAAGCCGCCTTGCTCCTGTGCTTCGTAATATGAAATTCCGATAGGTTTTGGCTCCTCTATATTCTTTTCGGTTTCTATATTTTCTTCAACTTGTATGTTCTCTTCGATATTTGTATAATCAGTTTTGTTTTCTTCTGTTTCAGTTTCATTTTCTTTTGCACAAGAAGATGAAATAATAACTAAAATAAAAACAAAAAATAAAATTATAATCTTTTTCATAATTTTCTACTTCCTTTATTTAACTTTATAAAAAACCTCCTCGTTAAGATAACCGCCGGATATTACTAGATTTTTTCCATCAAATTTAGCGGTAAAAACGGTATTGCTATAGTACCCATCTCCACCAATGTTAAGTTTCCAACCCAAATCTGTTTTTTGATATGTTCCATTGAAAAATTTTTCGCTCTGATACCAAGTACAAGTTCCGTTTGACTCAAAATCAACACTATATCTTCCGGATTCACTTTCGTATGTTCCTTTCAATGAGTTCCCCGCGCAAGAACAAAAAGAAAGACAGATTACTAAAACTAATAATGTAATAATAATTTTTTTCATTTTTCTCACCCTTCTTATTTTACTTGTCATAAATAACATATTCGTTATTGTGGTACAGATACAAATTTCCATCTATCATTTGATATTCAAATTTAATAGTTTCGTACTGATCGTCTTGAGGTATAATTGTTATAATACTATCTTCTGTATACCAACGAACTTCTACCCAATCGACAAAACCACAGTTATCATTTTGTAGATACACTCTTTCGGGTAAACCTTCTGGAATGTATTGACCATATATTGCGTCCCAATAACCAGCAGGAGAAGGTTCACTGTTTGCCAGACTTACAGCAATCATTACCGAAAATAAAACGGCGACAGAAATTAAAATAATTTTTTTCCAATTTATAACGTTCATATCATCACCTCGGTATAAATTATAGCCCTTATATGGGCAATAGTCAATATTCTGGCAATACTTTATCATTGAACTGAAAACACGAAAGGATTTCTTTTTAATGATAGTTTTTGATAAACTTTGGAGCACTCTAAAGGAAAAAGGTATTTCTCAATATTCTTTGATAAAAAATTACGGTATAAGTACTGGTCAGCTTGACCGTCTTCGCAAAAACGGAAATGTAAGCACATATACTTTGAATCAGCTATGCAAAATAATTGATTGCAAACTTGAAGATATTGCAGAATATAAAGAAGACTGAAAAACTCTCTTCACTTCTGAAGGGAGTTTTTTTAACGGAAAATCCGCCTTTCGCGCACAAAAAGG
Organism: Oscillospiraceae bacterium; assembly: GCA_018110905.1. GTDB lineage: Bacteria > Bacillota > Clostridia > Oscillospirales > Ruminococcaceae > UMGS1668. The sequence continues at coordinate 19,145 of JAGBAZ010000044.1, read as the reverse complement.
GGTATTATTTTGCCCGAAACGGACAAAATAAACCCTGATAAAAATTTGGCATTTCATATAAAAATTCTTTAAAAAAACTATGCAAAAATCATAATTTTCTTATTGACAAACGGTTACAAAGATGTTATTATTTTTAGGTGGTAAGCCCTGCTAAAGGGATTGCCCTGTCCATTTGCGGCAAAAATTAAGGTTTTTGGCGCAAAAAACGACTTTCATTATTGAAGAAAGGAGGAAACCCATGCCTACTTTTAACCAGCTCGTACACAACGGAAGAAAAGACCTTGAAGTTAAATCCACTGCTCCGGCACTTCTTAAAGGATGGAACTCCAAGAAAAAAGTTGCAATTGATCAGCACAGCCCCCAGAAACGTGGTGTCTGCACTGCAATCCGTACTGCAACTCCGAAGAAACCGAACTCTGCTCTTCGTAAAATCGCCAGAGTACGTCTTAGCAACGGAATGGAAGTCACTTCCTACATTCCCGGTATCGGCCATAACCTTCAGGAGCACAGCGTCGTTCTCATCAGAGGCGGACGTGTAAAAGACCTTCCTGGTGTCCGTTACCACATCATTCGCGGTACCCTTGATGCACAGGGTGTTGCAAAGAGGATGCAGGCCCGTTCCAAATACGGTGCAAAACGTCCTAAAGCTGGTGCGAAGAAGTAAGAGCAAGCTCTCCGGTTTCCTAAGTTAAAACTTAAGAGAAAACCTGCGCCCTTAAAAGTGCAGATGAATATATTTCATCCTCTTTTATTGGGCACAACGGGAGTTTGTCGCTTTCGAGTACCTATGAATTCATTCTAAATTATGAAGGAGGGAAGAAAAGTGCCAAGAAGAGGAAAAATCGCAAAACGTGAAGTTTTGCCGGATCCTATGTACAATTCCATCATGGTAACCCGTCTTGTAAACAACATCATGCTCGACGGTAAAAAAGGCGTTGCCCAGAAAATTGTTTATGAAGCATTCGAAATCGTTGAAGCAAAAACCGGTAAAAACGGTCTTGAAGCTTTCGAGGAAGCTCTCGAAAACATCATGCCCGTTCTCGAATGCAAAACCCGCCGCGTAGGTGGTGCAAACTATCAGGTACCGCTCGAAGTTCGTCCTGAAAGACGTGAGACTCTCGGTCTCCGCTGGCTCACCGCTTATTCCAGAACCAGAAGCGAACGTACCATGAAAGAACGTCTTGCAGGCGAAATCATGGATGCTATCAACAGCACCGGCGGCGCCTTCAAGAAAAAAGAAGACGTTCACAAAATGGCAGAAGCAAACAAAGCTTTCGCACACTTCAGATGGTAATCTTTCCATTTGTTATTTATTTTTTTATTTATTAAGGAGTTTTTATGGCAAGAGATGTTTCACTTGAGATGACCCGTAATATCGGTATCATGGCTCACATCGACGCAGGAAAGACTACCACAACCGAACGTATCCTTTACTATACCGGTGTTAACTATAAAATCGGTGAAACCCACGATGGCAGCGCCACCATGGACTGGATGGTTCAGGAACAGGAGAGAGGTATTACCATCACTTCTGCTGCAACCACCGCTTACTGGAATGACCATCGTATCAACATCATCGATACTCCCGGACACGTAGACTTTACTGTTGAGGTTGAAAGATCTCTCCGCGTGCTCGACGGTTCCGTAACCGTTCTCTGCGCAAAAGGCGGCGTAGAACCCCAGTCTGAAACCGTATGGCGTCAGGCAAACAAATATAAAGTCCCGCGCATGATTTACGTTAACAAAATGGATATCATGGGTGCAGACTTCTTCCATGTCGTTGACATGATCAAAACCAGACTTAAAGCTACTCCTCTCGTAATTCAGCTCCCTATCGGTGCTGAAGCATTCTTCAGAGGTCTTGTTGACCTTCTCGAGATGAAAGCTTACATCTATAACGATGACCTCGGCAAAGATATCTCCGTTGAAGATATCCCCGAGAACATGATCGAAATCTGTGAGGAATACAGAGAAAAACTCATCGAAGGCGCTGTTGAAGCTGACGAAGAACTCATGGAAAAATACCTTGAAGGCGAAGAACTCACCATTCCCGAGCTCAAAGCCGCAATCAGAAAAGGTACCATTGAAAACACCTTCGTTCCCGTATGCTGCGGTACTTCCTACCGTAACAAAGGCGTACAGAAACTTCTCGACGCAATCGTTGACTATATGCCCTCTCCTCTTGATATCCCGCCTGTTAAAGGTATCGATGTCACCACCGGCGAAGAAACCATTCGCCATGCAGGAGACGAGGAACCTCTCTCTATCCTTGCATTCAAAATCGCTGCTGACCCCTTCGTAGGTAAACTTTGCTTCTTCAGAGTTTATTCCGGTAAGGTTGAAGCAGGCTCAACCGTTCTCAACTCCTCCAAGGATAAGAGCGAAAGAATGGGCCGTATCCTTCAGATGCATGCAAACCACAGAAAAGACCTTGACGTTTGCTATTGCGGCGATATCGCAGCAGCAGTAGGTCTTAAATATACCACCACCGGTGATACCCTTTGCGATCCGAAACATCCTATCGAACTCGAAAAGATGGAGTTCCCGGAACCTGTTATCAGACTTGCAATCGAACCGAAAACCAAGGCCGGTCAGGAAAAATTGGCTATCGCCCTTTCCAAACTTGCTGAAGAGGACCCCACCTTCAGAGCTTATACCGATAAAGAAACCGGACAGACCATCATCGCTGGTATGGGTGAGCTCCACCTCGAAATCATCGTTGACCGTCTTCTCCGTGAATTCAAAGTAGAAGCAAACGTTGGTAAACCTCAGGTTGCATACAAAGAAACCGTCACCAAACTTGTTGATCAGGAAACCAAGTATGCACGTCAGTCCGGTGGTAAAGGTCAGTATGGTCACGTTAAGATCAAACTTGAACCTAACGAAAGCGGTAAAGGCTACGAATTCATCAACGCAACCGTTGGTGGTTCTATCCCGAAAGAGTACATCGAGCCTGTTAACAAAGGTATCCAGGGTGCTCTCAACGCCGGCGTAGTTGCAGGATATCCTGTAGTTGACGTTAAAGTAACTCTTTATGATGGTTCTTATCATGAAGTTGACTCTTCCGAAATGGCATTCATGATCGCCGGTTCCATGGCATTCAAAGAAGCTATGAAGAAAGCAGCTCCTGTTCTTCTTGAACCTATCATGAACGTAACCGTAACCTTCCCCGAAGAATACATGGGCGATGTTATGGGCGACCTTTCTTCCAGACGTGGTCAGATCCGCGGTATGGATGATAACTACGGCGCAAAAGAGATCAAAGCTTTTGTTCCGCTTTCCGAAATGTTCGGTTATGCAAGCGACCTCCGTTCCAAAACCCAGGGCCGCGGCAACTATGTAATGGAACCCAGCCACTATGTTGAAGTTCCGAAATCTATCGCTGAAGGCATCATTAAAGAGCGTTCTTAAGTAATAGATAAAATTATTTTGTAAAAAACAGAAAATATCTTGGCGAAAGCCTTGAAAATTTTCTGTTTTGGTATAAAATAGAATTAAGCCTATTTTTAAATAAAAACGAAAGTTAACCAATTGTAAGGAGGACAATCCGAAATGGCAAAACAGCATTTTGAGAGAACTAAACCCCATGTAAACATTGGTACCATCGGCCACATCGACCATGGTAAAACCACTACCACTGCAGCTATCACCAAATACCTTTCTCTTAAAGGTCAGGCAGAGTATAACGCATACGACGCTATCGATAAAGCTCCTGAAGAAAAAGCTCGTGGTATCACGATCAACACCGCACACGTTGAATACGAAACCGACCACCGTCACTATGCACACGTTGACTGCCCCGGACATGCTGACTATATTAAAAACATGATCACCGGTGCAGCACAGATGGACGGTACCATCCTTGTTGTTTCCGCAGCAGATGGTCCTATGCCCCAGACCCGTGAGCACATCCTTCTTGCCCGTCAGGTAGGTGTTCCCTACATCGTAGTATTCCTCAACAAAGTTGACCAGCTCGGCGGCGACGAAGAAATGCTCGAACTCGTTGAAATGGAAGTTCGTGAACTCCTTTCTGAGTATGACTATCCCGGTGATGAAATCCCTGTAATCGCTGGTTCTTCCCTTCAGGTTCTTGAAGATACCACCAATGATATCAACAATCCTGTTTACAAATGCATCGCAGACCTTATGGACGCTGTTGACAGCTACATCCCCACTCCTGAACGTAAAGCAGACCTTCCCTTCCTTATGCCTATCGAAGACATCTTCACCATCACCGGTCGTGGTACCGTTGTTACCGGCCGTGTAGAACGTGGCCAGATCCATACCGGCGACGAAGTTGAAATCGTTGGTCTTACCGAAGAGAAAAAGAAAACTGTTGTTACCGGTGTTGAGATGTTCCACAAAATCCTCGACTACGGTGAAGCAGGCGATAACATCGGTGCTCTCCTTCGTGGTGTACAGAGAACCGAAGTCAGACGTGGTCAGGTTCTTGCAAAACCCAACTCCATCCATCCTCACAAAAAATTCCGTGGTCAGGTTTACGTTCTTAAAAAGGACGAAGGCGGCCGTCATACTCCTTTCTTCAACAACTACAGACCTCAGTTCTTCTTCAGAACCACTGACGTTACCGGCGTAATCACCCTTCCTGAAGGCACCGAAATGTGCATGCCTGGTGATAACGTTGAAATGGACGTTGAACTCATCGAACCTATCGCAATCGAAACCGGTCTCCGTTTCGCTATCCGTGAAGGCGGCCGTACCGTTGGTTCCGGTGTTGTTATCGCTATCAACGAATAATTTATTCGATAGCTTTAGCTGCAAAACAAACATCAAAAAGCCCTTTCCTTTGGAAAGGGCTTTTTTATTATACTTTGTTATGGCAGCTTCGCAGCACACTACAAAATGTCGGCCGTGAGTGTAAGTTTTTGTTTTAGCAAATTGCCGATAATTGTTTCGGCATATTCAAGGTGCAGCAGGCAACTCATTATAGGCTGTACAAGCCACCCCTTTCGGAGGCGTTTATAACTGCTGTGGAAATTGTATTTCATGTTCAGGTAAATCTTAGTGACGTTATATATTAATACGATGACAGATTGCAGAATACTAAATCAGGACCGATGATCGAATGATATTTTAAGACGAGTATAAACCGCTTTAAAAGCGTTTTAATCGAGGATTTAAAAGATGAAGCCCCACCACAACTGCATGAAAAAAGGCTGCAAGAGGCCGTTATTTTCACGAAAAAAGAGCTTCCGCAAAGCGGAAGCTCTTTTTTTATATGCTGTTTATTTTTAAGATTATTTCTTAAAAGATACTGCAGCGGCAGCAACAGCTACGATTGCTGCGAAGGGGAGAACAACGGGAGCACCGGTGTTGGGGTTGGACTCAGCTTCATTGTCATTTTTGTCGGAGACAGAAGGAGCAGAAGAACCGGAGTTGCCGGAGTTGTTGGTGGAAACAACATCTACTACACCGCAATGTTCGCAGACTTTGTAAAGTTTGCCGTTCTCATATTTAAGTTTGTTGACATCATGAACAACATGGGATTCTTCAGTGTCGATGTTGTGGTATCCGTCATAGCTGTCAACAAAACCGTATTTGAAGCCAAGAACGTTGTCTTCATCATTAGCACCGGTTTTTACTGCGAAGAGCTCGATAACCTGTTCGGTAGTAAGGTTGTTTTCTACCATGTATGCAAGCTGTATAAGGTTTTTGCCTTCTCTGAAGAGGAGAGCGTAAGATTTGCCAAGTCTTTGAGTATAGTCAGAAGCGAGAAGACCGCGGTGACCATTTTCTTGACGACCCTGGAGTACGTAGTAGGTATCGCCTGCTGCGTTTGCTTCTGCAAGGCTGTCATATCCGAGGAAGTCTCTCTGATACATTGCAAGTTCAGCGATAACGCCGCCGCCGTCGGTTACTTTACGGCTTGCACGGTTGAAGTTGATAACGAGTTTGAGGTTATCATATTCGGTGCAGAAGTTATAGTCGCCGGTGGAATCCATGAAGCCAGCGAGAGGACCTACGCCATATTTAGGAAGGATTGCAGCATTGATAGCATCAACTTTACCTTTGCCCTGGGTCTGTGCGCCGAGAGGAAGAGTATCTTCAACCCATTCGCCGTCGATAACCATCCAGCCATAACCGGTTTTGTAATCGTAAGAGTTGTCGTAAACACCGTCGTTCTGGGTTCTGGTCATTGCGATAACGCCGGTTACATAATCATGGAGACCGAAAGCATCGATTGCAGCACGGATAGGATCGATTGCGGAAGCGGAGCATACCCAAACATCGATGCCGGCTTCGTCAAGAGCTTTGTAGAGCCACTGAACTTCTTTGGAAACGCCGGTACCGGAAGTCCATTCGTAGGAAACAGGACCAACCTTGGTGCCTTCGCCAGGAGTAGACCAAGTTACATATTCGGATTCAACAGCACCGTAGTGAGTATGAGATGCATAAGCAAGATCATAAACTTCCTGTTCGGTCATGCCGGTGAACCAATAAAGTACCCAAGGATATGCAACTGCAGGGGATTCTGCATCGTAAACGAGGTCATACATTGCTCTCATTTTGGTTGCAAATTCAAGCCACATGGGATCATCCTGAATCTCAGCCTGTTCTGCTTCGGAAAGACCTGCAGCAGAGAAGGGGCCGTATTCTTCATAAAGGTAAGTATATGCAGCTTTGATATCTGCGATCCAGTCATTATAGGATCCGTTGCCGTAACCATAGCTGGTGAGGTCGGTATCAAGACCATTTTCAAGGTTAAGGCCGATATCGGTTGCAAGGATGTCGGAAATTTCTTCGGGGGTGAATTCGAATGCCATTACCTGAAGCTGGTAAACAGCAAGCTGTTCTTCAACGTCGAAGATAGAGGTGGTGTTATCGAAGTCGAATACTACATAAGCGTTTTTAGTGCCGCCGTAAGTGTCGATGAAATCGTCGATAGCTTCTTTTACATAGGGGTTCCAGCCTTCTTCAAGAGAATCTACGGAAGGAGCTGCATATTTTTCGTTTACATAATCAAGAACAGAATTGTAAATAGTGATTCTGCCCTGAGGATCAGCATATCTTTCATCAATAACACCGTTGAGTTCTTCGGTGATATATTCCATAAGAGCTTCGTCAAGCGGAATACCGGTGTCGAACTGGCCGGAAGCAGCTGCAAATGCATAGTAAGTGTCGCCGCCTGCTGCGCAGAAGTTGTTGGAAATTACAGCATAGGTTGCTTTAGGATCGAATGCTTTGCCGTTGATGCTGGTGATTTCAACACGGTTGATGGAAGCGGGGCCATAATAGGTGGAGCCGGGATAGAGTTCTTCGTTTGCATCATATTCTTTGTAAGCGTGAATTGCAAATTCAATACCTGCAACCTGGGGGAAGCCACCTACTGCGCCGGGAACAAACTGGGTGGAAGCTTCAAGAGCTTCAAGAAGTTCTTCACCGGTTACATAAACAAGAGCAATGGTGTTGCCGAAAGGAAGAACAGTGTTGACATTTTCTCTGGTTACATCGCCAACTGCAATAGGAGCACGGATGCCGCCGCCGTTGGTGATTGCGACAACGTTCTCTTCAGGAACAGTAAGACCGTCTTTGTTCTGGAATACTTTCCATACCATGGAATCGGTGATGAGGTCGCCAAGGTTGGTTTCGCTGTCGCGGTTGCCGTTGGGAGCTTTTGCACCGTTAAGAGCAACTTTGGATTCTGCGAAAACCTGGCCGTAAAGTTCATCGATGGGGTCCATGATTGCTTTTGCTGCTGCTGCAACAGTTGCATCGGAACCTTCGTATGCTGCGAGATCAAAGAGATAGTTGTCTTCAATTGCTTTGGTTGCGTTATCGATTACGATAACACCAGCGTATGCAAGAGCAGTACCGGTGGACTGGATAGGTTCACCGTTTTCACCTTTGTCCATAACAGTGTGGGAGTGACCGTCGATGATCATATCGATACCAGTGGTTTTTTCCCAAATGTCATAGGAACGGTTGGGAATGGATTCATCATCAACGCCAAGGTGGGAGATGCAGATAACAATGTCTGCGCCTGCTTCTTCAAGAGCTGCTACCTGTTCGTTTGCGCAGGCATAAAGTTCTTCTCTTGCAAGGAATTTAAGACCTTTGATAAGTGCAGGGTTGGTTTTGGTCTGTGCTTCGGGAGTTTCAAGTCCGAAGAAACCAATTTTTACTCCGTCTTTTTCTATGATGGTGTGACCGTCATAGATGGGAGCATCGTTTTCAAGGACGTTTGCACAAAGAACTTCGAAATCTGCGTTTTCGAGGTTTGCTTTAAGCTGTGCCCATCCATAGTCAAACTCGTGGTTACCGAGAATAGCGATGTCATAACCGGTGACATTCATCATGGTTACAGCATCTGCGCCTTTATGAAGGCTTACGTCAACGGTACCCTGGCTGTAGTCGCCGGCGTCAACGAGAATGACTTCTGCACCGGCTGCTTCGTATTCATCAACGAGTGCAGCAACTTTTGCGTAATCTTCAATTTTACCATGAACGTCATTGGTGTGAAGAATTACGGTTTTGCCGGTGTAGTCTCCTTCAACAGCAAATGCGGTGATTCCCATTGCGAGAACGAGCATTGCTGCGAGGACGAGGCTTAAGATTTTTTCACAAAAATCCCTCCTATTTTTCTTTTTCCTTTGGCTTACAAATAGCCATGTTTATTATATAATTATTAAATAATATTGTAAATATATTTTCCTTAATTTTATAGCAAAATCAATTGAGAAAACTTAAGGTTAAATTTATACATAAGTTACAATAAATAATAATTGATATAATGGAATCTTGACAAGATACGTGCTTTAATGCTAAAATATTGCATTATATCAAGGCTTTGAAAATCGCATAATAAAGCCAAAAAAAGCAAAAAATAATACAAAAAAGGACGGAAACACAAACAATGATCTATGTGCTCTATCTGGTGGTTGCCGCTTTGGTAACCTTTATGTCTATCAAAGCTTCCGAATATGTGGATATGCTTGATAAAACAACTTCTCTTTCCGGTGCGTTCCTTGGCGGAATCCTTCTTTCTGCGGTAACTTCTCTTCCGGAACTTTTCACCAGCATTTCTTCCACTCTTATGCTTGACCAGCCCGGTCTTTGCATCGGAAATATCCTCGGAAGCAACCTTTTTAACTATGCAATGCTCAGCTTCTTCATTCTTACCGCTGTTGCAAAATTCGCAAAATGCGACCTTTCGAAAATTCATTTTATTGTTGCCGTTTCCGTTATTGCAATGGGCGGACTTATCCTTTGCAACAAATACGGATTCCTTGCTTTCGATATCGGCAACGTAAGCGTAACTTCCGTTCTTATAATTCTCCTTTATGTTCTCACCGTTTGGATCATGTATAAAAAAGGCGGAACTTCCGAAACCGAAGACGACGGCGAACCCGTAACCCTTTCAAGAAAACAGATCCTCACCAGATTCACCCTTGTAAGCGTTGGAATTGTTGTTTTCAGCGTTATCCTCACCTATATCACCGATGAACTTTCCGTTCGCCTCAACCTTGGAAAAACCGTTGCGGGCGCACTTTTCCTCGGTGTTGCAACCTCCCTTCCGGAAACCGCTTCCACTTTCACTCTTTTCAAAATCAAGAACTACGATATTGCTGTCGGCAACATTGTAGGTTCCTGCCTTTTCAACTTCACAATTCTTTCCGTTGCGGATTTCTTCTATCGCGGCGGCGGAATTTATACCATTGCGGATACTTCCACTATGAATCTTATAATCTTCGCTTCCGTTGCTTCTGTTCTTGCGGGCGTTATGCTTAAGTTCAAAAACAAAGTAACTGCAGTTATCTGCCCGGTTGGAATTATCGCAAGCTATATCGCTTTCCTTGCTCTTTAATTAAAAACTATAAAAAGCCGTCAGCCGACGGCTTTTTCTTTTTTCTAAAAACTTAAAAAAATCCCTTTAAAGTGCGGTTAAAGAGTTGTAAAGAAAGCCGAAACATGGTAAAATAATTCTATATGTTTATTCCCGTTCAGGAGGAAAATAAAAATGGATTATCAGAAACTTGCGGAACTTCTGTTCCCGAATATTACCGAAACCGCGGAAGAGGTTGAGGCACGCTATCCCAAAAGAGATCTTCCCGAAGGCGCAAAAGTAACCAGAATTGCACCAAGCCCCACCGGTTTTATGCATCTCGGAAACCTTTTCGGCGCAATAACCGATGAACGCCTTGCACACCAGAGCGGCGGTGTTTTCTTCCTTCGTATTGAAGATACCGACGCAAAACGCGCTGTTGAAGGCGGCGTTGAAACCATTATCAATGTTTTCAAAAAATTCGGACTTAATTTTGATGAAGGCGCACTTATTGACGGCGAAAACGGCGATTACGGTCCTTACCGTCAGCGTCAGAGAGCACATCTCTACCACGTTTTTGCAAAAAAACTTGTTGCTGAAGGAAAAGCCTATCCCTGCTTCTGCACAGAAGAAGACCTTGCTAAAATGAGAGAGCAGCAGGAAGCTGAAAAAGCAAACCCCGGTTACTACGGAAAATGGGCAGCCCACCGCGATATGCCCCTTGAAGAAGTTGAAAAAGCTCTTGCCGAAGGCAAGGCCTGGGTCCTCCGCTTCAGAAGCGAAGGCGACGCAGAAAAATATCTTCACCTTAACGACCTTGTAAAAGGCAAAATCGATATGCCGGAAAACGACCAGGATATAGTTCTTCTTAAATCCGACGGCATTCCGACCTATCACTTTGCCCACGTTGTTGATGACCACCTCATGCAGACCACTCACGTTGTCCGCGGCGAAGAATGGCTTGCAACCTGGCCCATCCACGTTCAGCTTTTCAGCGTTCTCGGCTGGAAAATGCCGAAATATGTTCATACCGCCCAGCTTATGAAAATGGACGGCGAAAGCAAACGCAAACTTTCCAAACGCAAAGACCCGGAACTTGCCCTTGATTTCTATTTCGAAGAAGGCTATCCCGTTCCTTCCGTAATTGAATATCTGCTCACTCTCCTCAACTCCAACTTCGAGGAATGGCGCCTTGCAAACCCCAAGGAACCTTATGAGAATTTTAAATTCACCACCAATAAGATGAGCGTTTCCGGTTCTCTCTTCGACCTCGATAAACTCCGTGACGTTTCCAAAAACGTTGTTGCAATGCTCACCACCGAAAAAGTTTGGGAATACTTCTCCGATTGGGCTGAAAAATATGATAACGAGTTCTATCAGCTTCTTGCAAGAGACCCCGATTACGCAAAAGCAATCATTTCCATCGGCCGCGGCGTTCCGAAACCCAGAAAAGATATTGCCGTCTGGAGCGAGATGAAAGACTATATGGCTTTCTTCTATGATGAACTTTTCATCGAAGGAAAAGAATATCCCGCAAATATGAGCACCGAAGATATTGCTGCCGTGCTCAAAAATTACATGAGCATCTATGATGAGCACGACGATCAGACCGAATGGTTCGGAAAAATCAAGGAACTTTCCGTTTCCATGGGCTATGCCGCTTCCCCGAAGGAATTCAAACAGAACCCCGAAGCTTTCAAAGGCCATGTCGGCGACGTTTCCGCTGTTATCAGAATGGCGGTCACCGGAAGAGTCAACAGCCCGGATATGTTCACCGTTATGAGCATCCTCGGAAAAGAAAAAGTTCTCGAAAGACTTGAAAAAGCCCTTAATAATCTTTAATTTTTGCATAAATTATTAAAAACGTTGTAGGGGCGGTCCTGCGTGACCGCCCGAAACAAAACGGGCGCACACATAGGTGCGCCCCTACAAAAACAATTTAAAAGAAAGGATATCTACCATGCCCGAAGAAGTAGTATCTAACTTTATACATGATATAATCGACAAAGAACTTGCGGAAGGCTATAACACCGAAGTTCACACCCGTTTTCCTCCGGAACCCAACGGATATCTCCACATCGGTTCCGCAAAAGCGATTTGGATAAACGCTTCCACCGCCGAAAAATATGGCGGCAAATTCAACCTCCGTTATGACGACACCAACCCCGCAAGAGAAGACGACGAATACGTTCAGAGCATTCTCCGGGATATTCGCTGGCTTGGATATGAACCCACCGGCGGAATTTTCTACGGTTCCGATTATTTTGACAAATGTTATGAATTTGCGGAAAAACTCATCATCGACGGCAAAGCCTATGTTGATGACCTTACCCGCGAAGAAATGCAGGAATACCGCGGAACCGATGCCGGAAAACCCAGCCGCCCCAGCCCTTACCGCGACAGAACTCCGGAAGAGAACCTTGACCTTTTCCGCAGAATGAAAGCCGGCGAATTTGAGGACGGTTCCAAAACTCTCCGTGCAAAAATCGACCTTGCAAGCCCCAATATGAACATGCGCGACCCGGCAATTTACCGCATCAAACGCGCAACCCACCACCGCCAGGGCGACAAATGGTGCATCTATCCTCTCTATGACTTTGCACACCCCATTCAGGACGCACTTGAAGGAATTACTTATTCCTGCTGCTCCATCGAATTTGCGAACCACAGACCCCTTTATGACTGGGTCGTTGAAAACGTTGGATTCACTCATCCCCGTCCTCATCAGTATGAATTTGCCCGCCTTAACGTAACCTATACCGTAATGAGCAAGCGTTACCTCCGCGAGCTTGTTGAAAAAGGCATTGTTGACGGTTGGGACGACCCCAGAATGCCCACCCTTTCCGGTATGAGAAGAAGAGGTTATACCCCTTCCTCCATCATCGAATTTGTTAAAACCGCCGGCGTTTCCAAAGCGGATTCCCTTGTTGCCGTTGAACTTCTTGAACACTGCATCCGCGATGAGCTCAACTATTCTGCAACCAGAAGAATGGCGGTTATCGACCCCGTTAAGGTTGTTATCACAAACTATCCGGAAGACAAAACCGAATATTTTGAAATTGCAAACAACGTAAACGATCCCGAAGCGGGAACCAGAAAAGTTGAATTCAGCCGTGAACTTTATATCGAGCGCGAAGACTTTGCTGCAGTTCCTCCGCCTAAATTCTTCCGCCTTAAACCGGAAGGCGAAGTTCGCCTTATGGGCGGATATATCGTAAAATGCCAGGATTTCGACATTGACGAAAACGGAAACGTAACCGAAATCCGCGTTACCGCAGACCTTGAAACCGGAAACGGAAACCCCGTTGACGGAAGAAAAGTCAAAGGTACTATCCATTGGGTAAGCGCAAAGAGCGCAGTTGACGCCGATGTTCGTATGTATGACCGTCTTTTCACCGAGGCAAACATGGTAACTCTTCCGGAAGGAAAAGAATATAACGATTACCTCAACAAGGATTCCGTTAAAGAATTTAAAAACGCAAAACTCGAAGCAGCTCTTGCCGATGCAGGCGAAAACGAAAGATTCCAGTTCGTAAGAACCGGATATTTCATCCGCGACAGCAAAGACGAAAACTGCTGGAACAGCATTGTTCCCCTTAAGGAAAGCAAAACCAAATAAAAAATGAAAAAAGCACCGCAGCGCGGTGCTTTTTTAATATTCATTTTATTCTTCCGGTTGGAGGTTCTGTTCAACAAGACTTTCTATAAGAACCCGATAGCTCGGTCCGGAATGTGCGGCATAGGCTTCATCTATTGCGGAATCGAATTTTTCGAGCCATTCCAAATCCGCTTCGGAAACTTCTCTTCCGGAAACAAGGTCTTTTGCGATAAATTTTGCCTTTATTGAACAATTGAAAAGAACGTTGAGTTCTTCATAACTCAAATTTTCATCGTAACCGACAAAAAATGCGCCGTCGGAACCTATTGCCAAAGAGGAAACAAAGCAAAGATCTGATAAATCTTCAAAAATTCTGTCTTTTGGAAGATTGTTATCAAAAGCGCTGTCAAGGGAAGTTATAACTTGATAGGAATCGAAAGTAAGTCTTTCCGAGAGATGAAAGGTGTTTTTATATTTTTCGGTGCTTTTTAAAGAAAAAATTCCGACAGTTATTCCAAGGGCGAAAACGATAATAAGAATAATTACTCTTTTTAAACAGAGTTTGCTTTTTTCGTTCATAAAAAAACGCCTCCTTTTATTCTGTTATTATGATAATACCACAACTTTTGTGTTTTGTCTATCTTAATAGACAAAAATACTATGGAAATATTTTATTCTTTATAGTATGAAAGGCGGTGGTTGCTTGCAGTTCGATAATAAAAAAGTCGGCGAAACAATTCGAAGTCTGCGAATTAAAAAAGGGATTACTCAGGAAGTTTTAAGCGGTCTTGCAGGAATTGCACGCACCCATCTTACAATGATAGAAAGCGGAAAAAAACAGCCTAACTTTGAAACGATTTGGAAAATTGCCCTTGCGCTTGAAATGAATCCAAGCGAGCTTGTTGCAGAAATGGAACAGAATATATAAAAAGCACCGCAATGCGGTGCTTTTTTGTTTAATCAGTAAAATAACTCAAGAAATGTTTTGTAATGGGAGCTTCCCGAAAGCGAGCTGTGAACGGTATTTACAAAAACTTCTATCCACAAAGAATCTTCTTCGGAAATTTCTTCACCGTCTGAAAGTTTTTCGGCAATGTCCCTTGCTTTTGTAAAAGTGTTATACAGTAAAGTAAAATCTTCTTCTTCGATTTTATCATCATCGTTAAAAAAACAGTACCCGGTGCGGTCGATAATTTCAAGGTAAAAGCACTCATTATAAAGTGCAGTATAAAGCGCTTTCGGGTCATCAAGACCGGCAAGGGCTATGTGGGTAAGCTCCATGTTGGCGTTAAGGGAAAGGCGTTTTGCCGTTTCTTCAAGACCTTTATATTTGGAACCAGATTTTACTGCAAAAACGCCGACAGTTATTCCTATGGCGAAAACAATAACGATAAGAATTGCCTTTTTAAAAAAGAGTTTTCTTTTTTCGTTCATAAAAAAACGCCTCCTTTTTTAAAAGGATAGCACAGCAAAGGAATTTTGTAAATATTTATTCCGCTTTGGAATAAACGGGCGAAAGATTTGTGTTATAATATCGTTCTTATATATTGAGAAAGCTTTCCGGGAATTTTAAGAAAAGGAGGTGTTTTGTTGCAGGATAGGGAAATTGTTGAACTCTATTTTAAAAGGGAAGAACAGGCGCTTGAAAAAACCGCTGAAAAATATAAAAATTACTGCGTTTCCATTGCGGAAAGAATCCTTGAAAACAGGGAAGATGCGGAAGAAATCTGGAACGACGTTCTTTCCGCCGCCTGGAATTCAATTCCGCCGAATGAACCGGAACACCTTGATTTATACCTTGGAAAAATCGCAAGAAACGCCGCTCTTAAAAAACTTGAATCCGAAAAGGCAAAAAAGCGTGACGGCGGAATTAAAATTCAGCTTGACGAACTTGCGGAATGTATTCCGGCTCCGCTTTTTGAAGAACAGGCGGATTTAATTGCTCTCCGGGACGTTTTAAACGCCTTTTTAGCGAAACTTCCGAAAGAACAAAGAAACATTTTCCTGAGAAGATACTGGCTTTGCGAAGGCGTAAAAGAGATTGCAAAGCGCCTTGGATATTCCGAAAACAAGGTTTCGATGATTCTTTTCCGGATCCGAAAACGCCTTAAAAAAGAACTCGAAAAGGAGGAACTCAATTTATGAACGAAAAAGACCTTATGAACGCAATGAACGACATTGACGAAAGCCTTTTTGATTTTGAAGAAAAAAAGAGAAAGCCCTTTAAGGGAAGCTGGAAGATGCTTATCGCCGCGGCTCTCGTTATGGCTTTTTCCGTAACCGCCTATGCGATAGGAAATATTACAACTTCACAAAAAACAAAAATTTATGATGCTGATGATATATGGCGCCTTTGCTATGATACCGAAGGCAGGGACGAAGTTGAATTTTACGAAATGAGCGTTGAATATCAGCTCGCTCTCCAAAAAGTAAGCGAAGAGTTTTATTCGGATTGTGTGGCGGCTCTTAATTATGATTATGAAACTATTCAGCGTACCTATAAAGATTACCGCAATGAGGAATATATCCTTTCCGATGGGGAAGAGCTTTGGGCTTCTATGGACTTTTATTATGACAACAACGAGCGGAGAAACATTTATACTGTTGAAGAGCTGGAAGAATATATCGGTTTTGAACTTTGTTTAGGCGATGAAATAAGAAACGGTATAAATGAAATTGCAAAACGCAGAAAAGCAGGAGAAACTTCTTTAATGCACTGTAATATTACCGTTATCGGTAAAAAAACAGGCGAAGCCGAAGGTAATTTTATCCCTCTTTATGCAGAAATTCATTTTACTGCTGACCGGGACGATAAAGGAAACCAAGTCAATGCAGTGGTTTTTATCAGCCTTTCAGAAGAAAAAGCAACTGCAAAAACTGTTTGGAATTCATTTGAAAAAGAGGGAAGATGGACGGAAAGAATTATGAAAACCGATTCCGGAAAGGAAATTTATTTCATTCATAACAATCCAAAAAAGAATTACCACTCCAAGGCAAGAGCTTGTTGGACAGAGTCCGGAATCGCTTATTGCGCCTATACTAATATGGCTTATGACTGGGAGCATAAAGACGAAGCGGTGAAATATCTCAAACCTTTCATCGAAAATATTGAATAATTCGCTACAAAACGTAATAAAAATACAAATTTCTACAAAATGTAAATGAAAAAGCCTCCCTTGTCTAAAGGGAGGTGGCGTTTACGGAGCAAATGACGAAGGGATTCCTTTTGTAGTTATATCCGCAATAAAGATGAATCCCCCAGTCTTTCGCCTTCGGCGAAATCCAGCCCCCTTTAACAAGGGGGCCTTTTTATTTTTCTATTCCATCTCAAATTCGTTCTCTGCCTCAAGCCGGGTAATGTGTTCATCATAAGCCGCAAGAACCGAATCCTCAAGAAGTTTTCTTGCTTCCGGGGTTATGGGGTGAACAACGTCCCGGAAAATTCCGCTTTCGTCTTTTCTGCTCGGCATTGCAACAAAAAGCCGTTCCGGACCGGAAATTACTTTTAAATCATGCACCGCAAGGTCATGGTCAATGGTCACCGAAACAAGGGCGCGAAGTCTTTCATTTTCATAAATTTTTCTTATTCTGATATCCGTGATGTTCATTTTAAAAATCCTCCAAAAATGTTTTCGGTAAAAATATTGGAGGATTTTTCGGTTTTATTCACCGAAAATAAAAAAACTGTTTCTTTTTTTACCGATTGGTTGTATAATATATAAGGATTATTCTGCGGCAATGCCGCAAAAAACTGTGAAGGAGTGAAAACCGTTGACAGTTGATGAAAACATTCTTAAAGGAAAAAAACATCTTCATTTCATAGGAATCGGCGGTTCGGGAATGTTCCCGATGGTGCAGATTCTGCATAACGAAGGATTTTACATAACAGGTTCCGACAACAACGAAACCGAAACCACTAAAATTGAACGCAAAATGGGAATCGAGGTTATCTTCGGCCAGAAGGCGGAAAATATCGAAGGGGCGGACCTTATCGTTTATACCGCCGCGATTATGGCGGATAACCCGGAACTCATCGCCGCAAAAGCTTCCGGCGTTCCCTGCCTGGAGCGAAGCGAAATGCTCGGCGTTCTTTCCCGCCGTTACAGCAAGGCTCTTTGCGTTGCCGGAACCCACGGAAAAACCACCACCAGCGGAATGATTGCCCAGGTACTCCTCGAAGGAGGCTTCGACCCCAGCGCTTTCATCGGCGGAAAAGTAAAAGCCCTCGGCGGAAGCGGAAGAGCGGGAAAAAGCGATATTTTCGTGGTCGAAGCCTGCGAATTTGTGGATACTTTCCTCAAGCTTTCCAACGATATTTCCGTAATCCTCAACATCGATAACGATCATCTCGACTATTTCGGCACCGTTGAAGGCGCAATAAAATCCTTCCGGAAATTTGCAGAAAACAGCACCGGCGCCCTTATCGTAAACGGCGACGACGAAAATACCATGAAAGCTGTTGAAGGACTTGATAAGGAAATCATAACCTTCGGCTGGAGCGAAAAAAACGATTATTGGGCAAAGGACGTTCATAAACTCGGCGGAGCAAAATCCGGATATACCCTTATGCATAAGGGCGAACCCATTGCCGAAATTGAGCTTTCAATTCCCGGAAAGCATAACATCCTCAATTCTCTTGCCTGCGCCGCCGCCTGCATTTATGTTGGAATGGAACCGGAACAGGTTGCGGAGCATATCGATAAATTCCCCGGAGCGGGAAGACGTTTTGAAATTCTCGGCGAAGTGGGCGGAGTTACCATTGCCGATGACTATGCGCACCACCCCACCGAACTCGAAGCAACTCTTCGCGCGGCAAAGGAAATGGATTTTAATGAAGTCTGGGCGGTTTTCCAGCCCTTTACCTATTCAAGGACCGCGCTCCTTATGGACGATTTTGCAAAAGCACTTTCCGTTGCGGACCACGTTGTTATGAGCGAAATCATGGGCAGCCGCGAAAAGAACACCTATAACGTATATACCGCCGATCTTGCCGCAAAAATCCCCGGAAGCGTATGGTTCAATACCTTTGAGGAAATGGCAGAGCACACTCTTGCCAACGCAAAACCCGGCGACCTTGTAATAACCCTTGGCTGCGGCGATGTTTACAAATGCGCCTATATTATGGCCGGCATAAAATAAGGAGGACAAAATGAAACCGATTCCAAGACTTGCAGACGATATGAGAATTTATCTTGCCACCGAAAAAATGGAAAACCAGGAAATTCTCGAAACGCTTCTTGAAAGCCGCGAAGATGCGGAAGCCGCCCTTATGACCGCCCGCCAGAAAGTAAGCGACATTTTTATTAGTTATATACTTCCCGCAGAAAAAGGTGCAAGGAGCAAGAAACTTGACCACGACGGCTTCCTTGCTCTTCTTCTGGAACTTACCGAAAAATATCCCAAGGAATGGGGAGAACTTCGGGACAAATATGAAGCTGACGGAATTACAAAACATTCCGAACGCCTTAACGCTATGATAGACAAGTACGAAGAACTTTCCACCGTTTTTCAGACCATGGTTGACGAAGCGAAAGAATAAAAAAGCCTCCCTTGCCTAAAGGGAGGGGGACCGTTGCGTAGCAACGGTGGAGAGATTTTATAATAAAATGTAGGGGCGGATATTATCCGCCAGGTAAAAAAAGCACCTGCCTTGTGCACCGCACCAAATTGTGCGGACAGCACAAAAAAGCACATTATGGCAGAGAAATAAAAAATTCAAGCAAGGAACTGACTTCTCTTTTCGAGGGGAGTCAGTTTTGTTTT